>DYPH01000003.1:30766-101870 GCA_020720045.1 Sorangium cellulosum
GTCCGGCCTCCGCGCGGCCCCGCCCCGTCGGAACGGTCCGCTTCGGCCGAGCGGAGTTACCAGCGCTCGGTCCGTCCGAACGAAGTGAGGGGGACGGCCGAGCGGAAACACCCGCACTCGGTTCGGTCGCCCCCTCGGCGCTTGCAGGAGGCGCGGCCGCAGAAACCGACGAAGACACAGAAGCAGAAGATTTCCGGGCGGCCATGGCGCGCTCCTAGCCCGACTTCCTAGCGCTGTATACGCCGCGCAGGCTTTACGGCCGCGCCGCGATCTCCTAGACCGCCGGGCGTCGCAAGACGCTCGCTCCTGTAGCTCAGTTGGATAGAGCACCGTCCTTCTAAGTCGGTGGTCGCTGGTTCGAGTCCAGCCAGGGGTGCCTTTGCTTTCGTGAACGATTCCGGGAAGCTTGTTCACGCGCCCGCGCAATCCGAGCGCGGCCGTTTTCGCCGTGGTCCTCGCGAGGGGCCTCAGGTAGCGTGGCGCCATGAAGGGTCTGATCGTCATCCCGGCTTACAACGAAGAGGCCAATATCGCCCGCACGATCCTGCGCGTTCGGGATGCGGAAGCAAGCGAAGAACTCCTCGTTGTCAACGATGGTTCCAAAGACGGAACCTCCCGCGTTCTTGACGAGCTCGGCGTCTTTCACATCACCCACGAAAAGAACAAAGGCTACCTCGGTGCGCTCCGCACTGGGATGAACCACGCGCGGGCAAAAAACTACGATTACGTTGTGTTTTTCGACGCCGACGGCCAGCACGATGCCGGCGATCTCGTCCGCTTCCGCGAGAAACTCCGCGCCCCCACTGCGCCCGATATTGTGACCGGAAGTCGCTTTGTTCCGAGCGCCGACCGTCGCCACCCCGACTACAAAGCCCCCCTCGGCCGCAAGGCAGGGATGCTCCTGTTTTCGCATATGACCGGCTGGTTCTCCGGGCAACGCATCTACGACACAACCTGCGGCTTTAAGGCGCTGACTCGCCGCGCGCTCGACCTCGTCTACGACAAGGAGTTCGGGGACTTCCACGCGGAGATGCTGATTTTCTGCATCGTCGCTGGGCTCCGCATCGAAGAGATTCCGGTGGTCGTCCACGAGCGCGTCGCCGGCGATTCCATGTATGATCTCGCCGCCTCGCTCAAGTACCCGTTCCGCACCATGAAGGCGATCGCGAAGCTCTACCCGGCCGCCCGCCGCCACCGCCGAACCGGTCGGGACCGAGCGTGAGCGCCTTTCTCCTCGCCGGCCCCTTCGTGGTTCCGGTCGGGAATCGCGTGCGAATTCAGGTTTACACGCAGGTTCGGCTATTTCGATCCGGAAAATCCCCAGCCGGTCGCCGAGTCGATTGTCGTCGAAGATCTCGTGACCGGCGCGCGCTTCGTCCCGCACGCCTTCCACGGAGAGACGCGGATCACGACGGCGGTGCTCACGAAAATTGAAAAGCGCCTTTCGTCACTCCCGTCGACGCGAGACGTCACCGGTCGCGTCGAATCCTGCACGGTCGTGACCGGCACGAACGGCAACCTTCACACGGTGCTCGTCGTCCACGAAGAGGCCGACGCCGGCCCCTACCGCTAGTTTCGGCGCGCCCGGCGGCCGGGCAGCTAGCGGATCGAAGGCGGCGGAATGCTTCGATTTCCGCCACGGAGCGACGGCGGCGGCCCGTCGTCGCGGGTGTGGTGGTTCGGGTTGGGGATCGGCTCCGGCGTCTTCATCTTGGCGGCGTCGTCGACGATCTTCGCCGCCATCGCCGCCCGCTTCGCCTGGCTCGTGAGCGTCTCGTTGTCGACGACGGCGTGCCCCTCCAGGAGGTCGAGGTAGTCGAGGTCGAGCACGCCCCCCGACGGCAGAATAAACACGCCAAACAAATGGGCCTGCTTCCGCACTTCGGCCACGAGCTGGCGCGGTACGTGGAGCGCGGCGTGCGTGATCAAATGGACGACCGGGTCCCGCGCATCCCGCTGGCGGAGGATCGCGAGCTCGGTCGCGAGCTGGGCAAACACCCGCGCCGGATTTCGCCCACGCTCCCCCTTGAAACCGAGCAAGTACGCGGCGGGGAAGTTCCCCTGGCGAGCACGCTGGACGTCATACAAACGGGAGTCGAAGAAGCGAAGGATCACCTCTTCCCCTTGCAATTGCAGTTTTTTTCCGAGGGCAATCGCCAATCCCCGCGCAAAGACCTGGCGGTCGCCACGCATCGACGCCGAAGCATCCACGAGGAGACAATGCACCCGTTTCGCCTCGTCTTGGGCCTGCTCCCGCGAGTAGTAGAGGATTTCATTCTCGATCATGCGCCGCGCGAACTCCTGGTCGTCCCAGGCGAGTTCGGTGAGCACCATCGAGTCGAGAGAGCCCTTTGTACCGAGCCCCGCATAGCCATGAATCGCGTGGGTGCCGGTCGCCTTGTTGCGCGTCGTCTCGAGGATCGATGGCAGGAGCTCCAGCGAGAAATTCACGATGTCGTTCGCCGCCGGCGACGAGAGCGCGGCGAGCAGATCGACGTGGGCGAGCGCCCCCGCCGCCGACGACTCCGGTCCGAGCATGCCGAGGAGCCGGAGCGTGTCGAGATCGAGGGCGTCGGCCTGGGTCATCACGTGGAGGCGCGCGCGGTGCATCGCCTCCAGGGCCGCCAGCTCCCATTGGCGAGGTTGCTCAAGAAACAAACGGACCAGATCGCCATCGAGATCGCGCAACAATTCGGGATCCATCGGGAGTGCCGCCGGGTACGGCGCCTTGCCGACGCGCACCATCAAGCTGCCGAGCATCCGCGCAAGGACGACGACGATAAGGTCGTCAGAGAGGCGTAAAGTCCTTGCTTTTGCAGAAGCTTCGCTCTCACCGACGTCGTCCAAGAGCTGCTTGTAACTTGCAGCCAGCTCGCCGGCGCGCGGGAAGCGGGCGAGGATCCCTTCGGCGCCGGGGCGGCCGACAAACTCCAACTGTTCACGCGGAGCTGCGTAGAGAAGTCCCAAATCGTGGACGATAAAGAAGGGCAAATGAATGCCGAGACGCGCGAGGTCCCGGTACCATTTGGCGGCCCGCACGACGAGCATCGGCGACGTCGTCCGGATGCGGGCGAGCGCGAGGCTCCCAAGAGGGCCACGAATCGCCGGATCCTTGCTTTGCGCGGGGGTGACAGGCACGGCGGCTACGCTAACGCAGGTGACGCGATCGGCGCGAGACTTGCCGTAATGCGTCGTCCCGAGTAACCGCCGCGGACATGGTGGACACAGCCACAAAAACCGCAGGAAATGCGCAGCGGGCCGGCCTCTTCGGCACCGTCGCCTCCGTGCTCGGCCTCTTTTTCTCGGGGTTCTCGGTACACGACTACACCGCCCACCTCGACCGCCAGCTCCACGGCGCCCACTGCTCGTTCATCCCTGGCCTCACCGGCGTCGAAGCGGGGGCCAACGCCTGCACGGCGGCGATGTACAGCCCCTGGTCGGCCCTCTTCCGCGGCAGCTATTGGGGCGGCATTCCGATCGCCCTTTTCGCCTTCGGTTCCTACGCGTTCTTCCTCGCGTTTTCGCTCTATCTCCTCCTCGCGAAGGGGGAGTCCTCGCGGCCGGCGCGCCTCGGCTTCGCGGCTGCGACCGCCTTCCCGCTCGTCGCCACGGTCGCGATGTTCACGATCTCGCTCACCCAGCTCGGCGCTTTCTGCAAGCTGTGCGTGGGGATGTACGTCTCGAGCGTGCTCCTCGGAATCGGCGGCTTCTTCGCCTTCTCGGCATGGCGCGAAGCGGGCACCACGACGGCCGGCAAGCGGGCGCCCGGAGGAACCCTGATTGAGTCGCGCCCCCAGCAATTTGGCGGCCCCGACGACAACGTCGCCACGGCCCGTGACGGCGCCCCGGCGACCGGCACCGGCGGCAACCCGTTCCCGATCGTCCTCGCCTCGTTGGTCGTCCTCGGCATCGCGGCGGTCCTCCCGGCCGGCGTCTACGCCGCCTCCCTCCCCGACTACCGCCCCTACTTGGGTGGCTGCGGGAAGCTCGTCGAGAAAGAGGAGAAGCACAAGGCGCTCCTCGTGATGCCGACGACGGCCGGAAAACGCGCCGCTACCTTCTTTGAAGACCCCCTCTGCCCGACGTGTAAAGGCTTTCACGAACGACTCGTTTCGGACGGAATTTACGATCGCCTCACCGTGCAATCGTCGATGTTCCCCCTCGATTCCGACTGCAACTGGATGATCGATCGCTCCCTCCATCCGGGCGCCTGCGTGCTCGCAAAGGCGATCATTTGTGGTGATAAGTCTTCAAAAGCACGACAGGTTCTTGAGTGGGCCTACGACGAGCAAGAGGACCTGACAAACCTGGGCAAGACCAACAAGGATGCCCTCCGCGCCAAGATCAAAGGTCGTTTCCCTGATATTGATTCCTGCATCGACTCGAAGGAGACGAAGCAACGCCTCGACCAGATGCTCCAGTTCGCCGTCACGAACAAGATCGCTGTCTCGACGCCTCAATTCTTCCTCGGTGACTCCCGCGTCTGCGACGAAGACACCGATCTCGGCCTCAAGTACACGCTGACTCAAATCGCGCCGGAGGTGGTTCCGTGAGTTCGAAGACGCCCCTTTTCGTCGGCGGCGGCGCCCTTGGCGCCCTCGTCGCGTTCACCTCGATCTTCGTCGCCAGCGAAGTCGGCGCCGCGAAGAACCGCCTCGCCCACCCGGAGCTCGCCGCCACGGCGGCCCCCGTCGCCGCGATCGCCGATCACGCGGAAGCCCCCTACTGCACGCCCCAATTCAAACAGGTGTTGCAGCGGGTCCTCAATGCCTGCGGGCTCGTCGGCAGCGAGTCGCGCCGCGGCTGCCAACCGGCCGACGTAAAGACCTTCGCGAGCATCGATGACAACGACTTCAATGCGCTCTTCACGCCGCTGAAAGATCGCGGCGGCATCGTCCTCTTCGACGAAGCGAAGGACGCCCTCGACGAGCCGGCCAAGAAGCTCGTCCGCGACCTCTGGGAGGACCGCCGCGGCGCCCGCTACTTCTTCATCGTCGCCCGCGCCTCAAAGACGGGGACCGTCGAGAACAACCGCGCGCTCTCCCACAAACGCGCAAACTCCGTGCAGTTCTTCCTCCAGGAAGAGACGAAAGATCCCGACCTCGACAAACAGGTCGGCATGCTGTGGCTCGGCAAGGAATTCGCCCAGCTCAGCAAAGACACCTGCGAAGGCTGGAAGACGTCACGCCCCGGGAAAAACTGCACGGAAGAGGCCGTAAACCGCTCCGCGTTTGCCTCTTGGGTCGACTGCCGCCTCTGAAAGATCTCGGAATGAAGACGAAACTCCTCTCTTTGAGCATCCCGGTCCTTTTCGCTTTGATCGCCTGCGATTCGGCGAAGAAGCCCGATGCATCTGGCGGGCCGACCCGCGGCGAAGTGGTCGCGGCGAGCGCCGCCGTGCAGACCGTCGAAACCAAGAAGCCGGAGGCCCACGTCGACGCCAAACCGGCGACGAAGCGAAAGCTCTGCGACAAGGCGCCCGCCCAGAAAGGGAAGCGCCTCGATGGCGCGAACGTCGACCGGATCGGCAACGCGAAGAGCCTTGATTGCGCTGGCAAAATGGGGGTCGAGGCCTGCAACCGGAAGCCGATCGCGACGAAGCCGAATACGGTCACCTGGGTCAACGCCTGGGCCGGTTGGTGCGCCCCCTGCAAGGAGGAGATCCCCCGGCTCCTCAGCTGGGAAAAGAAGCTCCAGGCGGCCGGAAAGAAGTTTGAAATCGCGTTTGTGAGCGTCGACGACGACCTCCGTCAGGCGGAAGCCTTCTTCACCACCGCGCCAGCGGGGGGGCTCAAGGGGAGCTACCACCTGGCCGACGGCGAGCCGCGCACCACCTTCTTCACGCGCTTCGGCGTCAAGGCCGACCCGGAACTCCCGATCCACCTGATTTTCGACGGAAAAGGGGAGCTCTCCTGCGTCGTCGAGGGGGCGATCGACGACGGCGACTACGCGGAAGTCGAGCGGATCGCTTCGGGGCTCTAAGCCCCTTCAACCAAAGAAAAACCGCCGCACCCTTCGTTGGGGCACCGGCGGTTTTTCTGTTTGTCCGAGGAGCTCTCAGGCGGTCTGGTAGCTCTCGATAGGCGGGCAGGTGCAAATGAGCTTGCGATCGCCGAGGGCATTGTTGAGGCGGCCCACGAAGGGGAAAAACTTCCGATCGCGGGTTGCGGCCGTCGGGAACGCCGCGAGCTCCCGGCTGTAGGGGTGATTCCAATCGGCGCGGGTGACCTCACCGATGGTGTGGGGGGCGTTCTTGAGCGGGTTGTCCTCCTTCGGGAGGCGACCGTCTTCAACGGCCCGGATCTCTTCGCGAATGGCGATCATCGCCTCGCAGAAGCGATCGAGCTCGCCGAGCGACTCGGACTCGGTCGGCTCGATCATGAGCGTACCGGGGATCGGGAAGCTCATCGTCGGCGCGTGGAAGCCGTAGTCCATGAGCCGCTTGGCGATGTCGTCGACTTCAATGCCGGCACTCTTCTTGAACGGGCGCATGTCCAAGATGCATTCGTGGGCAACGCGACCGTGGGTCCCCTTGTAGACGACCGGGAAATGGGGGGCGAGGCGCGCCGCGATGTAGTTGGCATTCGCGATGGCGATCTTGGTCGCATCGGTGAGGCCATCGGCCCCCATCATTTGAATGTAGGCCCAGGAGATGAGCAAAATGCTCGCGCTGCCGTAGGGGGCCGCGCTGACCGCGCCGACGCGGATTCCGTCCTCTTCCGCGATTTGCGTGAGCTTCGGGAGGAAGGGCGTCAGGTGCTCCGCGACGCAAATCGGGCCCATTCCGGGGCCGCCGCCGCCGTGGGGGATGCAGAAGGTCTTGTGGAGGTTCAAATGGCAAACATCGGCGCCGATGTGGCCGGGGCCGGTAAGGCCGACTTGCGCGTTCATGTTGGCGCCGTCCATGTAGACCTGGCCGCCACGTGCATGAATCTCTGCGCAAATCTCCTTCACGGCCTCTTCGAAGACGCCGTGGGTCGACGGGTAGGTGATCATCAAGGCGCCGAGGCGATCCTTGTATTGATCGGCCTTCGCCTTGAGGTCGGTGACGTCGACGTTGCCGTTGGCGTCGCAGGCGACAACGACGACTTCAAAGCCGGCGATGACGGCGCTGGCCGGGTTCGTCCCATGGGCGGAAGAGGGAATGAGGCAGACGTTGCGGTGCCCCTCGTTCCGCGATTCGTGGAAGCGTTTGATGACGAGGAGCCCCGCGTACTCGCCCTGGGCGCCGGCGTTCGGCTGGAGGGAGACTCCGTGGAAGCCGGTGATCGTCGCGAGCCACTGGGAAAGCTCTTCAAAAACAACCTGATAGCCGCGCGCCTGATCGACGGGCACGTAGGGGTGCAGGCGGTTCCAGGGGGCGTCGGTGATCGGCATCATCTCCGCGGTGGCGTTCAGCTTCATCGTGCAGGAGCCGAGCGGGATCATGCTGTGGCAGAGGCTGAGGTCGCGCCCTTCGAGCTTGCGGAGGTAGCGGAGCATTTCCGTCTCGCTCCGGTGGGCGTGGAAGATCGGGTGGCTCAGGATCTCGCCGGTGCGCGCGGCGAAGGCGGGGATCGCGGCGTCGGTCGTGGCGGCGAGGGCGGCCGGATCGATGGCGCCGAGGCCGAAGACCGTGAAGAGTACACGCAGTTCGTCGAGGCCGGTCGTCTCGTCGATGGCGATGGCGAGGCGTGTCCCAGAAACCTTGCGGAAGTTCACCCCGTGGGTGAGGCCGGTCGCGTGCCACCCAGCAATTTCGCTGGCGGAACCTTCCACGACGAGGGTGTCAAAGAAGGCGGTCGTGATGACGTTCTTCCCGCCGTCGCGGAGGGCGCGGGCGAGGACGGCGGTCGTTCCGTGTACTTTCTCGGCGATTCCGCGGAGCCCTTCCGGGCCGTGGTAGACGGCGTACATGCCGGCGACGATGGCGAGGAGCGCCTGCGCCGTGCAGATGTTGCTCGTCGCCTTTTCGCGGCGGATGTGTTGCTCGCGGGTCTGCAGCGCCATGCGGAGCGCCGGCTTGCCGTGGGCATCCTGGGAGACGCCGATGATGCGGCCGGGCATCTTGCGCAAGTAGTCGTTTTTCGTCGCAAAAAACGCTGCGTGCGGGCCGCCGTAGCCGAGGGGGACGCCGAAGCGCTGGCTCGAACCGACGCAGACATCGGCGCCGAAGGAGCTCGGCGGCGCAAGGAGGACGAGGGCGAGGAGGTCGGCGGCGACTACGAAAAGAGCCCCGGCCGCGTGGACCTTCTCCCCGAAGGCCTTGTAATCGATGACGTCGCCGAAGGTCGTCGGGTACTGAACGAGGGCGCCGAAGACGCCGTCCAGGTTCGCTTCAACGACGGAACCGACCCGCACTTCAAAGCCCAAAGCTTCCGCGCGCGTGCGGATCACTTCCAGCGACTGGGGGTGGACGTCGTCGGCGACGAAGAAGGCGTTTTTCGCGTCCGACCCTGCAAATCCGTGGGCGAGGTACATCGCCTCCGCGGCCGCCGTCGCCTCGTCGAGGAGGGAGGCGTTGGCGATCTCCAGACCGGTGAGGTCGGTGATCATCGTTTGATAATTGAGGAGCGCTTCGAGGCGCCCCTGGGCGATCTCCGCCTGGTAGGGCGTGTACTGGGTGTACCAGCCCGGGTTCTGTACGATGTTCCGGAGGATCACCGGCGGCGTGATCGTGTCCGAGTAGCCCTGGCCGATGTAGCTGCGGAATACACGGTTCTCCCCACCGAGCTTGGCGGCGCGAGCGAGGAGCTCGGCCTCGCTGAGGGCGGCGAAGCCGAGGTCCATCGGCGCGGCGAGCCGGATCGAGGCCGGGACGGTCTCTTCGATGAGCCGGTCGAGGGAGGGGGCGCCGAGCGTCTCCAGCATGCGCGCGAGGTCTGCGGAGCCGGGCGTCGGGCCGAGGTGGCGGGAGACGAAGCGGTCGGGGTGCGAGAGACGAACGGACATCGGGGCTCCTAAAAGGGGGATCGCCGGACGAGCGCCGGGGATGGGCGCGGCCTAGCGAAAATCCGCGAAAATGGCGAGTGTGAAGGGCGATTTGCCCGAGCGCACGAGCGCCGGATCGCGGCGTTTTGAGATGGACGTATGGCCCCGATTTCCGTAACGTTTGCCGGTGGGTGGGGAATTTGTCGCTGAACGTAGAGGTTTTATGAAATACTATAAGGTCTTGTCAGCATTTACGGTCCCGTTTCTTTTGGTGGCGCTCACCCAGTCCGCGTGCACGAGCGTCACGCCTGACAACGCAGCCGCCATTCGCGTCTCCGAAGACGGGCTAGTTCGTGACGTTCCTTACCATTCGGAAGCGCTCGACGAGGACGTCGTGCTCCACAAGACGGTGGCCGAACAGGTTGCCATACGTACCGATGGCTCCCGAGAACCTATGTCGGCCTTTCGTGCACGCGAGAGGGCTGCACACCTCGCGAAATTCGGGAAGTTCGATGCGGATGACGGCCGGCGCGTCGCCCGCGCGGCGGACGACGAAGTGCTCTTCGTCGGGGGAACGTTTCATGCGGACCTGAGCGAGATCCGCGCTCGTAGTTTCGTTCGGCGTCACGTGCACTGGCGCGAAACCCTCGCCGAGCACCAAGCGACGGATGTGACCTTATCGTCCGACTACCCCGTCGTGACGTTTCGGATCCGTGCTGTCGACCTTCGCCGCGTATGGCGGGATGACCTCTTCGACGGGCTCACCCTGGTTGATGGGGTCGTCACTGGGAACGCCCTGCCCGAAGCGGTTACCGACGCACCGCAGGCATTTTCGGGCATCGACCCGGCCGGCTACGCACTCGGCGTTACCGGGGAGACCCAAAAAATCGGGCTCGTTGACGTTGCGGCGCGCGTGAGCACCGGGCGGCAGTGCCGTGTGCTGGAAACACACGGGGTTTGGAACACACCCGTCACTTACCTTCGACCGGAGCCTGCGCAATCGTGTAGCGCGAATTCTGATTGCATTGCTGCGTGCGGAGAGGGGAACTGCGTTGGCGGAAAATGTGTGGACGGCCACGGCCACACAACGGCAAGCATTATTCCGCAAATCGCGCCAAAAGCGTCCATTTACTATACGAGCATTGACATATACTCTGGACGCCCTGAGGCAGATCTAATTGCTCAGCATGCTGACAATTTTGCTCGCTTCAAGAAAGCGGAAGTGAAGATCATCAATGAGAGCTACCGCTCTCCTGAGTATCGCTCGAAGTGGTTTGGAGTCTTTGAAGACCGCGCGGCGCGTTTCGACGATACTTTCATCACCGTCTCTGCGGGCAACAACGGTGGCGTAGAGGAGGGCGATGAACCGGCCTGCCCATTCATTCTCAACGCACTTTGCGTAGGCTCGCACACACGCAACCTTCGCCAGTCGTGCTTTTCCGACTACCGAAACCCCGGATTCCGTGACTATTTCCCCGCTGCAAAGGATCGAGAAGAGCCCGACATTCTCGCGTTCGGCGGCCAAAGACGTCCGGTTAACATGAAAGCCACCGCGTGTGCCTCTGGAGAAACGTCAGTACCTCTCGAACAGGTGCGCGTGGCGAGTCCATCGTCGTCCACTGCATATGTCGGTTCGGAGGGTACGAGTTACGCTGCACCGAATGCAGCGGCTCATGCGAGTCTTCTTCAAGAGTACTGCACGTCGCAGAAGCGACCTCTCTCTGCGCTTGAACTGCGAGCCCTTCTGATGGCGGGCGCGGACCGGAACGCGGAACGTTCGCGGTATTCAACGTTGTTGCTGTCGAGCGTGGATGAAAAGCAGGGGGACGGGGCAGGTATCCTCAGCATTGTCACGGCAATGAATGCCTGCAATCCACGTCCCCCGTCGGGAGATTTTCCGAACCTGACAATCGTAAGCGATACCGTCAACACCAAGTCGGGTGATCCGATGCCGCAGGCAAAAGAGGAGAAACCTCGGTTCGAGGTCCCTCCGGAGGTGCACATAAACAATCAAGCACGCGCGCCGGGCAGCGCTGATGGGCGCCTCGGAAAATCCTACTTCTCGTACCCAGGATTGGTTGCCGGTTCGCGCATTCGGGCAGTACTATCCTGGAATGGATGTGCCGGAAACACGGCGCCGAATACCATCGGGACCGACTTTGACCTGTTCCTCTACAACAAGTCCAAGCAACAATACTATTTCGCCTCTCAGAGCAATGACGACAACAATGAAGGTTTCGACGTCGACGTCCTGCCGGGCTACGAGGGGGACTACGAGGTGATCGTCGCGTGGCCGAATGGCGCGCCCGGGTGCCCGGGTGAGGGCGGAAATGAGCCGTTCACGGTGATCGCAGGAGCACGTAAGTGAGGCTGATCCTTAACAGCGTTGTCCTAAGTCTGGCTCTTGCACTTATCGGGTGTGGGGCCGTGCAAACCAACAACGAGGACCCGTGCAATGGACAGCCGAATGCGACTTGCGAGATGCTCCATGACAGTTCGGGAACGAGTGTTTGCGGACTTAGCTTGAAAAGATCTTTGTTGGACAGCCCCGATCACGGTCCGCGGGTAACGATCGATGACTATGCATGCGAAGCGATTTGCGATCCGAAAGCGCCGCGGTGCGCTGATGGGCTCGAATGTCGCAGTGCGCAAGGATATTCGTGCAACGGCGGTGCATGTGTGGACGGGTTCGTCGGCTTCGATTCTTGCCAACTCCCGGAGACCAAATGAACGTTTCGAACGCACTCTTGATCAGCACTTCGTTGGCGCTCTTTGCGTGTTCCTCCGAAAGCACGCCCCAGACCGTCGATGCCGGCGCAGATAGCGGGGTCGGCGTCGATGCCTCTTCCGGCGACGCAGGGGCTTGCCAAAAGGGGCCCAACATCCGCTTTGACGGGCCACCATGCTGCGACGGCAAATCGCTCTCTTGCTTCGGCTTCCAGGACCAGCAAACCTGTAGCTGCGATTGAGGAGCCGATCTGAGTCGGCAACGCCCGCGGCCCGCTTGGGGTTCGCGGGCGCTTCTTTTGGAGCCAGTGCGGCACCGTTTGATGCACTCTGCAGGCAATTTGCCCTCAGGGGTGCCGGTTTCTTTCGTGGGTCGGCAATCTTTGGTAGATGAGCGCCCATGAAGTTCCGCGCCCACCCCCTTGCCGCTCTCCCGTTGACCCTCGCCCTTGCGCTTTCGAGCGTCGCCTGTGGTGGCGGCACGCCGAAGGCGGCTACCGCGAATGTCGTGGCGGGGGCGATGCCCGAAGGGGAATCGTGGAATGGTGTATATTACAACACCATCTTCGGGAACCTCCACATGAAGCAGGAGGGGGAGCACATCGTCGGCCGCTGGAAGCGCACCGATCAGTCGGCCTGGGGGGAGCTTGATGGCTCCGTGAAGGATAACCTCGTGAAATTCGAGTGGAAAGAGCACAAGATCGGGCTCGTCGGCCCCGCCGCCGAGGTCCACGGCAAGGGCTACTTCGTCTACTCGAAGGTGGCCGACGAGAAGTTCCCCAAGCTCGCCGGCGAGTTCGGCCAGAACGAAGACGAAGTCGGCGGGAAGTGGGACTGCGTGAAGCAGCTCAACGTGAAGCTCGACCTCAACAGCATCAACGGCGACACCGGCGCCGTCTCGGCCCCCGCGGGGGACACCGGCTGGCAGTGAGCGGTCGGCGCGAAAGCAAAGGCCCGAATCTTTCCTAGATTCGGGCCTTTTTCTTTGGTGATTCCTAAACGTCTCAACCAGGAATTCGCCCCCGCTCCTCCACTTCCACGAGCCCGTGGGGGGAGAGGACGACGTCGAAGACCGGTAGCCCCTTGGCGATGCGGCCGAGGGTCGCCTTGAGCTGGAGGCGGGCGAGGTGCTCCATCTCGATCTGGAGGTCGAGGGGGCTCGGCGGGCGCGGGAAGATGTCGCGCTGCATGACGAGGAAGTCGGCGAGCTGGCGCCGCAGGTAGGATGCGACCTGGGGATGGTTTACGAAGGCCTGCACGCTCCCGACCGAGGGGGAAACGAGCGGGATCATCGAGAAGGACTTCACATCCATCTCCAGGCGGATGTTGAGGACGGCCGCCTCGCCGTGGGAGCCGCCCAGCGGCACGTAGTCGGTGTGGGCGTCGTCGGCCCAACGGGTGCGGAAGAAGGCTCGTAGAAGTGCTTGAGAAAGCTCCTTTCGGACGCCGTACTCTTCCCCATTGAGGAGCGCGTTTTTAATGTGCCCGCAGCCGATATGATTCGGGTCGCTCGCGATGCCGAGGAGCGTGTGATGGAGCTCCACCGGCGGGCGCCCCCAGAAGTTTCGCCAGTCGGTCTGCGAGGAGAAGCCGGCGGTCGCCGCCTTGGCGCGCGGGTCGGCCTGGACGGCGGCGTTGGCGTGGTCGGCGGCGTGGGTGTCGGTGTGGAGGTAGAAGTCGCCGAAGACGTCAATACGTCGAGAAAGCAGCGTTTTTAGCTGGTCTTCCCGGAGCGGTTTGCGGGTGAGGTGCTCGAGGGCCGAGAGCGCGAGGAGGAACTCGCCGGCGTCACCGCCGGGGGTGCTGATGAGGCCGCTGTCGTCGCGGCCGTCGACGCAGGAGACGTGGCTGTGGACGAGGAGGGCGGCGAGCTTGATCCAGCGCACGGTGAGCGGGTCGCCAACGTGCTGCTCGACGTCGCTCTTCGTCAGGTACCGGGCGCCGCTGTTCTGGACCCACGACTTCAAATCGCGGAGCACCCCTTCCCGCTCGAGGATCCCCTGCTCGCGGATCGTCGCGTAGCCGAGGTCGCGCCAGGCGAGGATCCCGCCGAGCATCGCCGAAACACGTTTAAATCCACGCGCTTCTAGCGCACGCGTCGCCTCCACAGCCCGCTCGCTGCCCCGCGAGATCACGACGATCGGGTCCCCCGGCTGGAGCTGGGCGGCGGCATGCTGGAGGCGCCGCGCAGGCACCCAGTCGGAGCCGGGGACGTGCCCGAGCGGCCCCACGAGTTCGTCGGCTTCGCGCACATCAAGGAGGCGCACCGGCGCCCCTGCTGGACAACGAAGTCCGGTTTGACCAGGGAGACACCGAAGGCCGATCGCCGGGCATTCTCGTCCCAGTTTAGCTGGAAGAGTCGCTCGTCTTCATTCGGGAGGGGTTCGCCTTCGGGGTGCGTCGTTTCGGGCATAAGTTCGGTTATACCTGAGTCACCAAAAGAGGAAGTTCTTTCACATACTCCGCCAACAGTGGTCGAAAGGCGGAAGCGCCTCAGAAGAGCGGTTCGCAGAAATTCCGCGTCGGAAAATCTGGGTCGGGCGTGCAGATATAGTTCTTCGGGCAGGTGCCGCGGCACCCTTTCTCGCCGAGACCACACCCTTGATCGACGAAACCGCAGCCGGCCGGACAGGCGTTCGGGCGGCACTCGGCGCCGCTGAAACAAACGGTGCCGGCGGTGACCGCCCCACAGGCGAACGTCCCCCCGCAGCCGTCAGCGACCGTCTGACAAGGCTTGCCTGCGCAGGCGGTCGCCTGGGCGATTTTCGTGCAACCACAAATGTTTGCGGCGCCACCGCCCCCGCAGCTGCTGGGGGCTTTGCAGCCACCGCAGTCCCAGGTGCCGCCGCAGCCATCGGGGAGCGCCGCGCACTTCCCCGCGCAGACGGTCGTCTGAGGCGTCTTTGTGCAGCCGCAGACATTGGCGACGCCGCCACCGCCGCACTTGTTCACGCCGCTGCAAAGTCCGCAGTCGAGGTTCTGTCCACAATTGTTGGGTACACTGCCGCAGTTCTTGCCGAGATCGGTACAAGAACTGCAATTGGGCGCTCGCACCTTACAGGCGAAAATATTGTTTGCAAAAACGCAGTCCTCGTTGGTCGCACAACCCCCGCATGAGAGAGTCCCGCCGCAGCCGTCGGGGGCGTTTCCACATTTGTTGGCACCGCAGACGGCCGCTGCCGATTTGGGAACGCAGGTCGCTGCGTCGGTCGCGACGTCGCGGTCTTCCACAAACGCGTCGATGGGCTGCCCGCCGCCATCGAAGCTCGCCGTCGCATCGCTGCGCTCCTCGTAGGTGACCGACGTTTCATCGAGCCCGAGGACTGCGGCGCAACCCCCGAGCGCAAGAAGCGGCAACGCCGCGAGCAAACGACGGCAGACCGCTGCTTTCATTGAAGATCCCCAATCACGCAACGGTTTCGCGTCGCTGTGTAGAAGTCACAGACGCGACCGGCGGGGCACGTCCCCTCGCAGGGAATTTCGCCGAGGCCGCACCCTTGATCGACGAAGCCGCAGACGGTCCCGCATTTGGCAGGCGCGCACTCCACCCCGTTGAAGCAAACCTTGGTGCCGGTCGCTGGGCACGCATAATTCTTTCCGCAATTGTTGGGGGCCGTCTGGCACGCTTTCCCCGCACATGCGACGGCGAGTGGCGTCGGCGAGCACCCGCAAACATTTGCAATTCCGGCCCCCCCACAGGTCGACGGGGCCGTGCAGCCGCCGCAGTCCCAGGTGCCGCCGCAGCCATCAGCGACGGCGCCGCACTTTCCCGCGCAGGCGTTCGCCTGAGGAGTTTTCGTGCAACCACAAACATTTGCGGCACCACCGCCGCCGCAGCTGTTCGGGAGCTTGCAGAGGCCGCAGTCGAGGTTCTGCCCGCAGTTCTTGGCGACCGTCCCGCAATTCTTTGCGAGATCGGTGCAGGAACTGCAATTGGGAGCTCGCAGCTTGCAGGCAAAGGTATTGTTGGAGAAGACGCAATCTTCCGTCGGCGCGCACGCCCCGCAAGAGACGGTGCCATTGCATCCGTCGGGGGCATTTCCACATTTGTTTGCGCCGCACGCGACCGCCGCCGCCTTTGGAACACAGGCAGGTCCGCCATCGCCGCTTGGCGGTGCGGCATCGCCGCCGTCGACCACCGGCGCCGAGGCCTCCGCCGGCGGGAGGGCACCGTCCGGGGTCGGCGTCGTCGCGTCGGCGGCTTCCAGCGTCGCCGAGGACTCCTCGATGCCGATAAGGGCGCCGCACGCAGTGAAGGCGAGCGCAGGCAGGAGGACGAGCATCGGACGCAAAATCTTCGTTCTCATGGTTTTTCCCCGAATCGCAGCTTCCCGCAAGACTGTCGCACTTTTCCCGCGATTGCCGCAAAAATGTCCCATTCCCAGGCAGACGATCTCCGGGCACGGTTGCCGCCATGAAGCAGCCCCCCCGTGCGCTCCCCCTGCTCCCCCTCCCCCTCGTCCTCGCCGTCGCCTGCGGCGGTCAAACGCAGGCCCCTACTCGGCGGACAGCCCCGCCACCGCCGGCGCCGCAGGCCAGTGCGCCGCCCGCGCCGCCAAAGTCGGTCACCGCCGGGCGCGTCGCGGTCGTCGAGCCGCCGTCTCGAATCGCTTGTCGTTTTGAACACATGGGTCCCCTTCCCGGGACGTGGAAGCTCCGACTGAACCCCTCCTCGGGCGCTCCCCCCTACGCGTCGATCGCCGCTGCGAAGCGGGCATCGATCGCCTTTCCGGTCGGCCCTTTTGCAAGTGCTTTCGTGAAGATCGGCGTCGGTCCGGCGACGGTGGAGGGGTGGATCGACGCAGCAGACGCCCCCCTCTACCCGCAGAAGGCGGAGGTCCTTGGCGGTGGGGTCATCCCGATGGGGGAGAGCGCGGTGACGGTTCTCGAAGGCGCCGTCGACAGCGTCCACTTCCGCGCTTCTCTCAATGAGCACGCGAAACTTTCCGCCATTGAGAGCACGCTCCCCTGTGCCTATTTCGGAACGACGCCAGGGGGGTTTGACGCGACGAGCGCCCTCCCCGCCGGCCAAAGAAGTCGCGTTGCGGTGCGGGTCGGACCGCGCCCCCTCTACAAAGAGGCGACCGGCGAAGCGACCCTCGGCACGCTCGTCGGCGACACCGCAGCGCCCTACGCATTCTCGATCGGGGCGAGCGCATCCCGCGCGGTTGTGGCATGGCCGGTCGGCCCATCGCTTGTGTTTGGCTACATGGAACGGAAAGACGTCGCCCTCGCGACGGAGACGAAGACCGACGTAGCGGCGGGGCCGAAGCCGGCGATCAAAGCGCCCCCCCATCGGGAAACGGGCGTGGCGACCTTTCGTGAAATCCGGTGCACGGCAGACCTCCCACTTGTCGCAGAAGTTGACGGAAACAAACGGGAAATCGGGGCCATCTCCAACGGGGAACTTTTTCAAGTAGGCCCCGACTTGAACGGATTTAGCCTCGTCGCCTTTCCCAGTTCCGACTTGCTCACGAGCGACGCCGGCAAGCTCCTCGTCGCCACGACGAACCTTGCATCCTGCAAGTAGTCGTCTCGGCACGCACGCCACAAAAAGAGAGAGCCTTCGCCCGCAGCTAGCAGGGCAAAGGCTCTTTCTTTTTGAATTCCCGAAGGTTCAGACGGAAGCGTCGTCGTCGTCGAGGAACTCACCGTGGCACTTCCGGAAGAGCTCCCCCGATCCGCAGGGGCAGACTTCATTCCGTTGAACCGCAGGCTTCTCCGGCTCAGGGATCGGCTCCGGGGCCGGCGGCCGCAGCGACCGGGCGGCGTCGTCCCCTTCGTACTCCTCACCGCCGGCCAGGAGGTGGAGCTCCTGCTGGCGGACGCGCGCCGCTTCGATTGCCTCGCGCTCGGCAGCGGCGATGTCATCTTCGCGGCGGAATTTCACGGAGAAGAGCTGGGTCACTGCGCTCGACGTGACCGAAGCCATCATCGTCACGAAGAGGTCGTAGCCCTCTTTCTTGTATTCCTGCTTCGGGTCGCGTTGGCCGTAGCCGCGGAGCCCGATGCCGTCCCGGAGATGCTCCATGTTCGTGAGGTGTTCGACCCACTGCTGGTCGATCTCCGTCACATAGTAATGGCGGAAGACGCGGAGGAACAGTTCGGTTCCCGCCTCTTTTTCGCGATCCAAGAAGGCGACTTCCGCCTGCTTGTAGAGTTCGTGAGCAAGGTCAAAGAGATCGCCAATTTCGCTGTAATTGCCGGTCGGTTTGATGCCGAAGTGCTCAATGAAGCCCTGGCGGAGGCCCTTCCAGTCCCAGTCTTCGAAGGGTTTGTTGCGCGGGCAACATTCTTCAATGATGGCACCGATGCAGCCGTCCATGATGTCGAGGGCGCGTTCGCGCTGTTCGGTGAGGCTCTGCGCGATTTCGGCGACGAGGCGCTCGTGGAGCCCCTTCGGATCGTCCGCTTCCGACTCCTTGTAGGTCGTCTTGAAACCGTAAAATTCGTAGATCTCCCGCTGAACGCTCTCCAGGCTCTCGACGGTGGCGGCGTCGTCGAGCTTTGAGGGGCGCGGTGCGCCGCGAAAGGTCGCCGCATCGTTGCCGGTGCGGGTCTCTTTGCTCGTGCAGAACGCGAGCACCATCTGGGCGACGGTGTCCTTCACTTGATCGCGAAGGTGCGGAAGTTCCTTGATTTCCCGGCGGCGGCCCGTCGGCTTGCCTTCGTCGTCAAGGATCTCGGGGGCGTAGGTGCCAGCGAGGAGCGACTGACGGATGTCGTAGACCGTCTTCCGCTGCTGGTTCATGACGTCGTCGTACTCAAGGACGTTCTTGCGCATGTCGAAGTTGCGCGCCTCGACCTTCCCCTGGGCGTCGACGATGCTCTTCGTCACCCACGGGTGCTCGATCGGCTCGTCGTCGGGGAGGCCCATGCGTTCCATGAGGACCTTCACGCGGTCGCCGCCGAAGATGCGCATGAGGTCGTCTTCGAGGCTGAGGAAGAAGCGGCTCGAACCAGGATCCCCCTGGCGGCCGGCGCGGCCACGGAGCTGGTTGTCGATGCGGCGGGAATCGTGGCGTTCGGTGCCGACGATGTGAAGACCGCCAAGTTCGCGAACTTCTTCCCCTTCTGCCTTGCAGGAGCCTTCGTATTTTTCAACGGTCTCCTGGAAGGCCTCCGGCTCGGCGTCGGGATCGCGGTTCTGCTCTTTGAACTCAAGCTTCGCAAGCATCTCCGCGTTGCCGCCGAGGATGATGTCGGTGCCGCGGCCGGCCATGTTCGTCGAGACGGTGATCGCCCCTTTGCGCCCCGCCTGAGCGACGACGAAGGCTTCCTTCTCGTGCTGCTTGGCGTTCAACACCGCATAGGGGATCTTGCGACGGCGAAGAATGCTCGCAACGACCTCGCTCTTTTGCACATTCGTCGTGCCGACGAGCACTGGTTGTCCGCGCTCGTGGTACTCGAGGATTTCCTTCGCAACCGCGTCGAACTTTTCCCGCTCCGTCTTGTAGACGACGTCTTCAACGTCTTTTCGCTGGATCGGTTTGTTCGTCGGAATGACGACGACGTTCAAGTTGTAGGTCGAGTGGAACTCGGCCGCTTCCGTCTCAGCGGTACCGGTCATCCCCCCGAGTTTCTTGTACAATCGGAAGAGGTTCTGGAAGGTAATCGTCGCGACGGTGCGCGATTCCTCCTGAATGCGGACGCCTTCCTTCGCTTCGACGGCCTGGTGAAGACCGTCACTCCAGCGGCGTCCGGGGAGGGCTCGACCGGTGAACTCGTCGACGATCATGACCTTCCCTTCGGAGGTCACGAGGTAGTTTACGTCGCGGACGAAGAGCGTATTCGCCTTCAGACACTGATTGAGAATATGCAGCGACTCGAGATTGACCGGGTCGAAGAGGTTCGCAAAGCCAAGGAGGCGCTGGGCGGCATCAATGCCGTCTTCCGTGAGCGAAACAGAGTGCCCTTTTTCGTCAACGACGTAGTGCTCATCCTTCTTGAGCTTCGGAATGATCTCGGTAATGATCCGATACTTATCCGAAGATTCTTGCTGCTGACCGCTGATGATGAGCGGCGTGCGAGCTTCGTCGATGAGGATCGAGTCGGCCTCGTCGATGATGGCGAAATTCAGCGGCCGCTGGACGTACTCCAGCGCAGAACGCTTCATATTATCGCGGAGATAGTCGAAGCCGAACTCGTTGTTCTGGCCGTAGGTGATGTCTGCTTGATAGGCGCCGCGCTTGTCCCCTTCATCCTGGGAATTGACGACGACGCCGGTCTTCAAACCGAGAAAGCCGTAAAGCTTCCCCATCACTTCCGCGTCACGACGGGCGAGGTAGTCGTTGACGGTAACGACGTGAACGCCCTTTCCATCGAGGGCATTCAAATAGGAAGGGAGCGTCGCGACGAGCGTCTTCCCTTCGCCGGTACGCATTTCGGCGATATTCCCGCGGTGGAGCGTCATCCCGCCGATGAGCTGGACGTCGTAGTGGCGCATGCGAAGAACGCGCTTCGCCCCTTCCCGACACACAGCGAACGCCTCGGGAAGGAGGTCATCAAGAGACGCTCCGTTCTCGATTTTTTGACGGAATTCAGGCGTTTTCGCCTGCAGCTCCGCGTCCGACAGCTTCGCAAAGCGGGCGTCGTACTTGTTGATCTCTTCAACGAGGGGTTGGAGCTTCTTGAGCTCGCGCTCGTTGGAAGTTCCGAGAAGCTTCTTGAGGGCCCAGGCGAACATGTCGGCGGGACCGTAATACGTCGGCGCCGATTTAGTAGAGTCTTCGGCGCGCTTTTCGCACGTTACTTGCTGAAGCCGCTCGGGCCGAGGGCGAACCAGGCGATCGCGAGGAGGAGGACGACCGTGAGCGCCACAAGAATCACGTTTGACGGGCGCGTCGCGACCGACCAGCCGTCCCCGTAGAACTTCCCCTTCGAGCGCTGACGGAGCTTCGTCTGCACTCCTTGAAGGATTTCGCCCTCTTCCGGCGCTGCCGGGGCGGCGAGCGCCTCGCGAAGGAGCGCCTTGTACTGGGCGCTGTCGGGCATGGCATCCGGGTCGAAGTCGTCTTCCGGGGCGTCGGGTGCGTTCTGCTTCGTGGGGGCCTGCTTGTCGGTCTCACTCATGGCTTATTTCCGCTTCTCCGGCACATCCCCCCGAAGACCCCCATTGGGACCGAGTTCTTTTTCCAGGATCTCTTTGAGGATTCCGCGGGCGCGAAAAATCCGCGATTTGACCGTCCCCTCATTGATCTCAAGAATCACTGCAATCTCTTCGTAGGAGAGCTCTTCGACGTCGCGCAGAATCAGTGCTTCCCGATAGACTACGTCGATACGCGCCATCGCCGCCTGGACAATTCCGATCATCTGTCGGCTTGAGGTCGCTTCGTCGGGCCGCGGAATCGATGCGACGACGACGCCCGCTTGCGTCCCCCCGTCGAGGCGCTCTTGGATTTCCTCGTACTCGCGCTGCTTCGATTCTTTCCGCACACGACCGTAGGCCATGCGGTTCTTCGTAACATTGATCGCGATGCGGTAAATCCACGTAGAAAGCTTCGAATCACCGCGAAATTCATGAATGTGTTTGAAGACGCGAATGAAGACCTCTTGGGTGATCTCTTTCGCGTCTTCCGGCTTCCCGATCATGCGGCAGACGAGCACGTAAATGCGGCGCTCGTAGAGCCGAACCAGCTTGCTAAATGCGCGCTCGTCCCGCGCCACAAGGCGGGCGAGGTAGGCGCTTTCCGGTTCGTCGTCAGGCTGAGACAAGGGGTCTACGATCGGGCGTAAAAGGGAATCTTCGGGCGGTGGGCCGTCGTCGGCTGTCGACTCGGCAACGTACGGCACCATGGCCGAATCGCGAAAGCCATTCATTGCGGGGCGGCGCAGACCGGGGGTGCCCCGTTCCGTTCCGGCGAAGATCGGTGCGAGCGTCGATTTCCCGAGCGGACGCCGTCCACTTCGCGCAAGAAGGGGCCCGACTCCCGATGGACGACTCCGCCGAACCCGTCAAACCGACTCCTGACATCGCGCCCCCGCGGTCGTGGTGGGCGCGCGTGCCTCGCTGGGCGTGGGTCTCGGCGTCGGGACCGATCGCCTACGTGCTTTTTTACGTCGTCTGGCGGCTCGCCTAGGCTTCGCTCAGCGGTCGAGCGTCGGTCCGCGCACAATTTCCCCGGTAAGTCCAAGGGCATAGACGCGTAGTGACTTCCCCGGTTTCGCGGCGGAATCGGCAGGGATGTACAGGCGAACGGTGCGTGTGCCGTTCTTGAAGGTGCCCGTTGGGAGCGCGCCGTTGGCCCCGTTGAGGCGGGTCTCCCCCTCGAAGACCGCGATTCCTGCTGTCTTTCCGCCTTGATAGGCGAGGGCGAGCTCGCCCGGCTGGAATTCTTTTCCGGTCAACGTGTCGGCCTGGAAGGCGCCGCTCGCCCCTCCGCGCGCATCGACGGCGGCGACAAAGAGGGCGGTGACCGCCCCCTCAAGGGTGACGTCGAAGGAGAGGTCGTTCTTCCCATCTGGGGAAAACTCGCCGTCTTTTTCACCGATGCGGTCGACGACTCCCGAATCCGAAGCGCGGGTAAACTTTAGGATTTTTGCATCTTGAGGCGGCGCTTCGACCGGTACTGCGGTAGCGCTGCGGCTGGGTGCGTTTGTCTCCGCGGGCGAGGCCGAAGGGGCACCTCCGTCGAGTGGCTCCCCGCTCGCCGACGGATGGGCGGCTCCCCCCTTCGTCGGCGACGAACAGGCGGCTAGGCCGACAAGGAACGGTGCGACCAGAATCACGGACGATCGTGCCATGCGGCCTACCGAAACAGAAAGCGGGCCTCCGCGCAAGATTTGCGGGGCCCGCTTTTCGTAAAGATTCAAGGATTACTGGTATTTAACCAGCACATCCTTGTTTGCGATCACTTCGAGTAGAGCTGGGCGGCCGCCATGCCGGCGCCCTTCGACATCGTCACGACGACCTTGGCCGTGAGCGGCAGCGGCGACATCGTCTTGACGCAGTTCTTGCCGCCGAGAACGACCTTCGAGCCGGTCATCGACGGGGTGCCCGAGGCGCTGTTCGCCGGGAGCTGCATGCCAGGGACGACCGTCGTGATGATGATCTGCGCATCGAGCTGGGAGCCGGGGCCGATGCTGTCGCCAACGACCGAGTAGCACTTGCCCGGCTGGAGGTTGAAGGTCTGCTCAAGGGTCTGGCCGGTCTGGAAATTACCGGAGATCACAGCACCATCGGCGCTTCCGGCCGATTCTGCGGCGGCGGTCTGGCCGAGGAGCGAGGTGGCTGCGGCGGCGACGTTCGGGTCGAGGGGCTGGGCGGTTCCGCCCGTGGCGCCGCCAGCCGTTGCACCGGTGCCGCCTGCCTGGCCGCCAGCCGGGAAGCCGGGGAAGTTCCAGCCGGCGGGGGCGGTGCCGGTGCCTGCCGGGGCCGCCGTGCCGGTTGCGGCCGGCTGCGTGTACGTGCCCTGCTGGCCCTGCGGATACTGCTGGCCCTGCGGATACTGCTGGCCCTGCGGATACTGCTGGCCTTGCGGGTACTGACCCTGCTGGCCTTGCGGGTACTGACCCTGCTGGCCCTGCGGGTACTGGCCCTGCTGACCTTGCGGATACTGCTGGTTCACGTTCTGGGCCGTGTTCGGAGGAGTCTCCTCTTTGCCGCACGCGGCGCTGGAGACGGAAAGGACCACGAGCGGAAGCAGGTACAGAGAGTATTTCACGGAAGACTCCTTAGGACGTTCGGGCTCGGCGGTCCGAGCGTAGGCGGGCAAAGAAGACGACTACGCTCGGAAAATACGCGAGGAGCCGTCCGGGATTCGGCAAGGGCCACCGCGCGGTTGAGAGCGAGGCAGACCTTAGCCGCACCTTCGACGGAGCGGAACCGAGATCCTTATGTAAAGAATCGGCGGCTTCCGCCCCGACCTTACAGCGGTGACCGGCGTTTGGCGCCTAAACCGCGGGCGCCGGCGGAAGGAGAATCGTGAAGGCGGCCCCGCCTTCTGGGGCGTTTCGTCCGGTGACGCTGCCGCCGTGGGCCTCAACGATGCGTTTCACCAAGGCGAGGCCCAACCCGGTGCTGGGGCCGTCCGGTGTGGGGGATCCTTCGCGGACGGCACTTCGATAAAAGGGCTCAAATACGCGCTCTTCATCGCCGTTTCGGAGGCCGGGCCCCCGATCGTGGACGGTAAAGGCAACGCCGTTGCCGTTGGCGGCGGCGACCACGGAGAATGTGGCGACACCGCCCCCATGACGGCGGGCATTCTGAAGGAGGTTCGCGAGGGCGCGGACGACGAGGGTGAGGTCGACAGAGAGCTCGGGGAGGTCTTCGTCGACGGAGAGAACTTCTGGAGGAGTTTCCGCCGCTTCGAGGGCGCTCGTTGCCAGTTCGGCGGCGGTGTGAACGCTCCGCGTGAGGGCGCCGAAATCGATTCGGGAACCGGCAAGGAGATCGCCGACAAGCCGGTCGACGGCGGCGACCTCGTCATCGACGGCGGCGAGGTGGGTCGTTGTCGTCGCGGCATCGGCCTCGCGGGCGAGCTCGGTGTGCAGGCGAATTCGGGCGAGAGGCGAGCGAATCTCGTGGGATACCGTCGCGAGGAGGGCGCGCTGGTCGGCGACTTGGCGCTCGATGCGGGCCGCCATGTCGTTGAAGGTCTTCGCGATCACGAAGGCCTCGCCGTGGCGGGGATGCACGTAAGGGACGCGGACGGAAAGGTCGCCGCGACCGAAGGCAGCGGCGGCGCGGAGGAGCGCTCCGAGCGGGCGTGTCAGGCGGCGCGCGAGCATGCTGGAGGCGCCCCAGAGGGCCAAAAGCGCAATCCCGATGGCGAGCCAGGGCGGGCGGTGCCCTTCCCGGTGCTCGAAGATGGCGCCGAGCCCATGGAGAACGAGGGCCGTGATCGCGATCGTCCCGCCGAAGCCGAAAAAGAGCGCCTTCCGCAGGTGCCACGCGACGTAGCGGGTAACCGGAAGCTTCCACGGCCTACCTCGATGAATTCCTTCGAGATAGGGCGGCTGACGGTGGGGATGCCGACGCCCACTTCTGGGTCCCATCGCTAGACCTCATCCTTGGTGAAGACGTAGCCGACGCCGCGGACCGTCTTGATGCGGCGGGGCGTCTTCGGATCGTCGCCGAGCTTCTGGCGGAGGTGGGAGATGTGGACGTCGACGGTGCGATCGCCGACAACGACGTCGCTCCGGCCTGCCTCGGCGAGGAGTGTGTCGCGGGGGACGACGCGCCCCGCCCGTCGCGCGAGGGCGTGGAGGAGGTCGAATTCGAGGCCGGTGAGCTCGATCCGGGCGTCGCCGTCGCGGACTTCGCGGGTGCCGAGATCGAGGACGAGGGGGCCGACGCGGAGCTCGGCGACGGGGCCGTTTGGGGAGACGCGACGGAGCACCGCACGGAGTCGTGCAAGCAATTCGCGGGGTCCGAAGGGTTTCGGGAGGTAGTCGTCGGCGCCGACCTCGAGACCAACCACCCGATCGGTCTCGTCCCCTTTTGCGGTCAGCATCACGACGGGGACGTTCGAGCGGAGGCGGAGGCGCCGGAGCACCTCGAGGCCGTCGATGCCGGGGAGCATGACGTCGAGGATCACGGCGTCGACCGCCTCGGCGGCAAACCGGGCGAGCCCCGCTTCGCCGTCGGGCGCTGTGACGACGACGACGCCGTTCCGCGTGAGGTACTCCTCGACGAGGGCGCGGAGACGGAGGTCATCGTCAATCAGCAGCACTTTGGGCATGGCGGAGGCTTTTAGCGCGCGTCGCCGGGCGGCGTCGCGTTCTCCCCCGCGGATCGCGCTCCCGGGGGGCGCGTTCGCGGTCACTTCGAGCGTTTTCCGCGGCGCGCACACAGGTCGCGGCGACGCGATCTTCGAAGGTCGGCGCGCGGCCCCCGGCGTGGCAGCCGTGGCGGCGGAGGTCGTGGAAGCCGGAGGCGAAGCCGGCGACGGTCCCGACGGCGAGGAGGGCCGCGAGCACTTTACGGGCGATTTTCGCGCGGAATTCCGGGTTCATACATCACCTCGAAAGGGGTGCGCGCCGCCGCGACGGCCATTTTCACCAAAGAAGCCGCCACCATCGAGGAGGTCGGCGAGGATCCCACGCTGGCGCACATCGAGGACGCGGTGCGCGGTCGCGAGGGCGTCGAGGCCGGCTTTTCGGCCTTCGTCGACGAGCGCTTCGACGCGGGCGGTGAGCGCCCCGGTCTCCTCTTCGTCGAAGGTCTCCGCGCGAAGCACCGCCGCAAGTTCCCCACGAGCACGTTGCATTTGCTCGCGGCCATTCTCTCGAACTTCCAACATTTTGTCGAAGGCCGCGAGCAGCTCCTGCTCCTGGGCAACCGTCGTCCCAAGGCGCGCGAAGGCCCAGCGCATACGTCGACGGGGATCGCCGCCGCGGCCGTGATGACGACCGTGCCAGCCGTGGTGGCCGCCGTGCCAGCCTTGGCCTTGGCCGCCACATCCCCGTTGCCAGCCGCCACCGCCGCAGCGACCGCCGCGGAGTACTTTGATGAGGCCGACGAGACAGACCGAACCGAGTAAAAATCCGAACATGGGAAACTCCTGGCTGCGAACTCCGCGAGATGCGGAGGCGTGGTCAGGAGAGAAGTTCGTCCCCTTCTATGAAGGGAGTTCGCGCACAACGATGAAGAAGTGTGAAGCCGGCCCCGATTACTCGCGACCAGGATTCCGCTTCGACTCGAGGATCTCGCGCGTCGCTTCCACGTGGAGCGGGTTCAGGTCGAGCAGGAGCTCGTAGTCGTCGATGGCGCCCGATCCTTGGCCGAGCTCGCGACGGACGCGGGCGCGGTACAGAATCACGCGTTCGAGCTCGGGGCTCGCCGCCAAGATGCGATCGAACACCGAGAGCGCCTGCGGGGCGCGCTTGGGATCGCGACGGGAATGAATCCAGGCCAAAAGCGCCTGATATTCCTGTTGATTTGGGTCCTTCTCCATCGCCAAGCGGGCGGCGTCTTCGGCGCCGTCGAGGTCCCCCTTTTGGAGGGCGAGGTCGGCGTTGCGGGCCGCTTGGGCCGCGGCGAGCGCGTCGTCGCCGGTGGCGATAGCGGCGCGTTCCGCCGACGGAGGCGCCGCGGACGGGAGCTTGGGACCCGGCTTCGGAAGCGGGGCGAGAGGTCGGGCGGCCGTGGGGGCCGGCTTGGGGGCGCTTGGAACCGCCGGGGCCGGCCGGGCAACGGTCGGTATGGCCGGCACAACCGGGACCGGCGGACGCGGCGCCGCAGGGACCGGCGGACGGACCAGCGGTGCCCCGGCGGCCGGGCGAACAGCGGGGGCAGCCATCGGGCGAGGCGCCGGGGGTGCGGCGACGACCGGAGGTGCAGGCGGCGCAGGAGGAGGGGCCGCGACCACCGGCGGCGCAGGAGGCACAGGCGGCGGGGCCGCGACCACCGGCGGCGCAGGGCGCGCGATCGGGGCACCGGCGGCAGGGCGAATCGCCGGGGCACCCGCGGCGGGACGGATCATCGGCGCGCCGGCTGCGGGCCGAATGGCCGGGGCGGCCGCAGGGGACGGCTTCGGCGCGATCGGAGACGGCATCGACGGCGCCACGGCGGGGCTGCGGGACGACTCCGCGAGCATGTCCTCGCGGGCGGCCGGCGTATAGAAGAGGGTGCGGCCGTCGGGATCGTCTTCGTCGTCGAAGGGATCGTCGGCGGGCGGTTCCGGCGGAGGCGCAGCGACGACTGCCGGGGGCGCAGCGACCACCGGCGGGAGAACGGCACTGGGCGGCGCATTCCGCGCGCTTCCGGGGCCGTCGTCGAAGGGGGACGGGTAGGTGACCGCGGCCGCGGGGCGCGGCGTGGCGCCGATCGGTCGAATCTGCGGACGCCGAGAAGCGACCGGGTCGTCGCGGCGGACGGCAGACACGCTCGGTGCCGGCGCCGGGATCGACACGCGGGTCGAAGGCGGCGATTTCCAGCGGCCAGAAACGACGAGCGGCGGATGAAATTCCCCAGGAACTGCGCCCTTTAGCGGGAGCTTGGTCTGGCCAGATAGCTGGAACTGGCGCGTCACGGCGAGGGTGTAAAGGACACGCGCCATGGCGCGAACATCGACCCCCTGCCGGTAGGACCACTCGACGACGGTGGTCGTTCCCGTCCGCAAGGCAGCGAGCAACGGCGCCTCTTCGGGGGCAAACGAGAAGGCCCCAAGTTCTGCCTCGGGGTGGAGCCGAAGCGGCGCGCGCGCGATGCGATCAAGGGTCTTTTGGATCTTGTCGTCGTCGGTCCAGGCGCGAACAACGGAAAGAATCGCGTTGAGCGGCGACGTGCGTACCGGCTCCCCCGCAACGGCTTCGAGGAGGTCAACCCCTTGATAAAATGAGTAATTCGACTCAGAACCGAGTGCCCCAAGCGCCGACAAGCGCTCAACGAGCTGGACGCGGAGCGCGTTCTCCAGCTGACCGCGGCTGATCGTCCCTTCACCCACCAAGAACTCACCCAGGAGCACGCCGAGCGGCTTTGCCGCCGCGACCGCTGCCGAGATCGCTGCCTGCGGGACAGCACCCATCCGCGCGAGGACGTCCCCAAGGCGGGCCTCACCGGAATTCGTGAATGATTTTACCGGAGTCCCCGATGCGAAGGTGACGAAGGTCTCGCCGCCGTGGGAATCGGCGAGCAGCAAGGTGCCGTCGAGCTGGTGCTCGAGCATGTAGATGAGGACGTGAGGGAGCGGCGTGCCACCGAGGTCCCCTTCCGCGGTCGCAGCGGAGGGCCGTGCGATCTGGATCGCCTTCGAGAGCGGCTTCGGTTTGGCGTCCTCGTAGAAGGAACTCGCTTGATAAAGCGTGTTTTCTTCGCGGGGTGCCGGTTCCGGTTCCGGATCGAAGTGGAGCGGCGGACGGGCCGGCATCGGGGCGATGGGGGCCACCGCGCCACCGACCATCGTCGAGCCGAGGGCGCGGCGAACGTCGTCGACAGGCGGCTTCGCTGGGCTAGGCGGCGGAAGGTCGAAGGCGGCGTCAAAGGCGTCGTCGGCGACGAGCGGGTCATCGGAAACCAACGGATCATCCGCGATGAGCGGATCGTCGGAAACAAGCGGGTCGTCGACCACCAGCGGGTCATCGTCGAGGACGAGGTCGTCGATGGCCGCCGACGACGGCATTCGCGGGGCCGACGGAATCCCCTCCAACTCGAGCGCGATCGCGTCGGCGACCCGCGGTTTTGGCGGCGTGACCGTCGGCGAATCGCCACCAGGGGCGACCTGCGCAAGGTGAATAATTGCGGGCGGTTGCCGATCGGGCATTGCGAAGCCGGGCGGCGGAGCCGGCGGCGCTTGCGGACGATCAGAGGACGGCTCGTCGGAGTCGGGCCCGTGGGGGGAGTCGTCGGTTTCGAAGCTGTCGCCGAGGGAGAGCCCCTTTTGCCAGCCAGTCGTCTCAACGACCCGTTTGATCGAGCGCCCCAAATCGGTCGAAAGATCGATTTCGATTGGCGAGCGCGGTCGGGCGCCGCGGGCATCGATGACGACTTTGACGACGGGGCGTTCGCCGCGGGAGGTCGGCCGCTCGACTTCGGCAACTTCTCCGGTAGAGAGTTCGACGACCGACCCCATCGGAACGACGCGGATCGTCTCCGCGAGGACGCGAAGAAGGGTCTTGTCGACCGGATCGGTGAATTCGCGATCGAGGATGGCGATGGCGTAGTCGGGCGCCTTGGGCATCAAGCCCGGCTCGGGAGTCGCCGCGTCGTTAAAACGGCGGGCCATCGTCACGATACGGGCATGAAGGAGCGGGTCACGGGCGCCGCCGTAGGGCTGGCCGAGATAGAGCTTCCGCCGCAACCACTGAGCTTCAAAGGCAATTACGGTGCGATGGATCGACGCTTCGTTAAGGCGCCCCAGCGCGGAGAGCACCGCGGCCGTACCGCGGGGGAGCTCGTCTTCCTGGTCTTCCGAGAGGCTCGTCGTGCCTGCGCCAAACTCGCCTTGCGCGGCGAGGGCGACGGCGCGCGGACGGGCGACATCGTGAACCAACGCGGCGATGGCCACCTTGGAGAGGACGACGGCGTCATTCGTCAGTTTGCGCGCCATGGCGACGGCGAGAATCGCGCTATTTACCGCGCGCCCCGCGTCGTCAAAGTTCGCGTTTCGGGCCTCGGTGACGCCGAGGAACAGAGGGACGTTCCCCTCAGAAAGATCGACGAGCGTCTGTGCCACGCGCTTGAGGCGTCGCGGGAGCGTGTAATGGCTCTCGGAAAGATCCTCAAAGAAGCGGCGCATGACGACGACCGCCGAGGCATAACCGCGAACAATTCGCTCTTCCGGCGAGAGCTGCTCAAGTTCGAGCCCGCGAAGACGGGCAGCATCTTTCACGGCGCGGAGGCGAAAACGCGGCGTCGGCGAACGGAAGTCGACGCTCGCATTTCGCAGTGCGTTGCCGACCGCTTCCGTGATTTGGTAGAGTTCTTTCGGCGTAATATCGCGCTCGATGAACACATCGGATCCACCGATTTTGCTCATCATATCGCCAAGTTCTACGGCCGCTTCGTAGACGCTTCGGGAGCCGCGAAGGAGCTGACCGGCAACGAATACAGCTTTGTGCGCGAAGAGAATGCTCACATCGAGACCGCTCTTGAGCGTGTACTCGGAGATCTTCTGGTGGGCGCGCTCGAGCTGCTGCAGAAACGCCTGGTTTTGCAGGTCGTGAACGGCCGCCAACTTCAGGAGTTTGTACAATTCAACGACGACGTCGGCGCCAAGCTCGCGGGCGCGCTCCCGGCGAACGTTTTCGCCGGCGTCGTTGGTCATGATGTCGAGGCGCATCGTCATGAGCGCACCCCGGCGGCAGCGTTCGCCTGGAGGCGAGCCTTGATGGCATCGACGGCCGCCTGGGCGGCGGCGCGCGTCTCTGAGGACGTGCCCCAGCGGGAGTCGGCGACCTCCTGGAGGGCCCCCATCGTCACCCGGCTCGTCGAATTCTCGCCGAGGACCTGACAGGCCACAATACGAACGATTTCACGATCATCGGACGTCACGAGACCGCCCTTCTTGGCGATTTCTACGGCAACGGGCTCCCCGTGTTGGGGGGCGAGAGCCACGAGACCGGTGAGGAGCGCGTACCGCTCTTCGCCGCTCAATTGATGGAGAGGGGCCGTCTTCGCTTTGCGGGAGATCGCCGGATGGCCCGCCTTCAGCTGGAAGCGGAGGAGGGTCTGCAGGGCGAGCACGCGACGGTCGACCCGGGGATCTTCAAGCATTTGAAGAAGATCGGGCAGTGCGGCGTCCGGCGAGCCGGCCGCGCGCATCTTCGCTTCGATGGCGACGCCGGGGTCGTCGGTGGAGGCGAGCTGCAATACCGCCTGGCGGGCCGCAGCCGTGTTGGAACGGGTGAGCATGTCGAGGAGGCGGGCGGAAGCTTCCTTGTCGGCGCCGCGCGTCGCCTGGGCGACCATCTCCTCCAAGCCTGGCAAATGATGCTGCAAATAGGCGGCGAGCGAGTCGCGAAGCGCTCCGGGGAGCGGGCGCCGGAACGTTTCGAGCATCGTCGGATATTCGTTGCGGCTCAAGAGCGGAAGGACCGGCCGGAACGCGTGCACATGCTCCGGGGTCGCTTCGAGGCGCCCCAGCGCAAGCTTCAGATTCTCCGCGCCAAACATCGCCGCGGCGAGGCCGGCGACGAGCTTCAGCCGGTCCTGATCGCTCGGAACAAGCCCGGCAAGGCGCTCGCCAAACGTCTGGAAAAGCTGGAGCGGGACCTCCACACGCCCGGCGACGAAGAGATCGGCGCAGGATTTCCGGAGCGCTGCGAGGACGAGCGGGGCATCCCGCTGGACGGCAGCATGCAAATAGCCCTGCAAAAACGCGTCGACGTAGCGCTCGCTGAACTCGTTCGCGTCGATCACGAGGCGGCGCCCGTAGAGGTTCCGCTCGACGTCTTCGAGGGCGAGCGGAGAGACGCCTGTGTCGTCGGTCAGCACGCCGTCGTTGGTGGCGACGTTCATCGCTTTTGCTTCGACTTCCGAGGTCTTGTCGCGGGCCGCCGCTTTTGCGACGCGCTCCAATTCGCCGGCTTCATCGTAGAAGGCCTCACGCTCGGTCGCCTCGCCCTCGGCAAAGGCTTCGCAGCATTCCCATTGAACGTGGGTGAGACGGCGTTCCCAGAGAGCCGACGCGATGTCGTCTTCCGGGGGGAGATCGAGGGCCGGCTCGCACGCGAGCAGCTTCCAGAGCTCGAGGAGTTCCTTGTCGGTGACGCCGCGCTTCACCGCGAGACGGCGCACGCCGCAGGCGAACAAGTTGTAGGGGACCGAGTCGAAAGGGGGCCCCGGTTCCCAGATCGTGTGCCCGAAACGGAGCAAGGAATACGGGCGGATATCGAGTTCGAAGACGGCAGGATCTTTGGCGAGCGCTTCGCCGAAGGCCTGGGTCATCGTCTGGATGATGCGCTCGGAGGTCGGGTGATTCCAGCCGTATTGGCGGGCGTTCGGGAGGAGTCGTTCGACGTGCTTGAAGAGATCGCGGAGCGCGACGATGCGGGGGTCGTTGTCGCCGACCTCGAATTCCATCGTGTTGCTGACGGCGCCGGAACCGGAGCCGAGCGAGCGACCCGTGTTCGTCTCCGCCTGCGAATTCGAGAAGGCCCCCGTCTGGCGCCCCATCCCGCCCGGCGCCTGAAAGCCACCGGTTCCCGGGTTCGAACCCTGAAAGCCTCCAGTGCCGCCGGCGTCGTTTACGCCCGAGCCGATGCTCGCCGGCATCATGCTCGGTGCCCGCGGACGCATCTCCGGCGGCGCAAGCGCAGGTGCCGCCGCAGCGAGTGCGGTGCCCTTCGGTCCGCCGAGCGGCAATGCGCCGAGCTTGGCGAGACACTCGATCATCGCCTTGCTCATCGCTTCGGCGTTGTCGAAACGATTGCGCCGATCCCAGGCGAGCGCCTTGTCGATGAGTTTGATGACTTCTACCGGCAAATTCGGGGCGATACGCGCTACCGAGGGGACCGGCTTGGTCGCCGCCATAACGAGCGCTTCTTGCTCGGTACGGCCATTGTTAATTCGCTGACCGGTCACGAGGGCGTGCATCATCGCCCCCATGGAGAAAAGGTCCGAACGGCCGTCGAGCTGATCGACGAGCCCCATCGCCTGCTCGGGCGACATGTAGGACGGCGTTCCGAGGGCCGTTCCCGCCTGGGTGCGCTCGGCGGTGGCATCGCGCATCTGCGCGACGCCGAAGTCGAGGACTTTGACGACCCCCTCCTTCGTCACGAAGATGTTCGCCGGCTTCAAGTCACGGTGGATGACGCCGATCGCGTGGCAGGAGGCGAGGCAGTCGACGACGCGCTCACAAAGCTGAAGCGCCTGTACGACGGGCATCGTACGGCCGCACTTCTTCCAGACGTCACGGGCGGTGTCCCCCTCAAGGAGCTCCATGACGATGAACGGCTCACCGGCCTCGGTCATGTCGTCGTCGAAGACCTGGACCGTCGCAGGATGTCCAATTTTATTGGACACATAGGCTTCGCGAAGAAAGCGGTCTGTGATCCCCTTGTCCCGGGCAAAATCCGCATGGAGGATTTTGATCGCGGCACGCTGGCCGTTGCGGTGGGAGGCGCCGAACACGGCCGCCATACCACCAACGCCCAGGACGGAATCGAGATGCCACTTCCCGCGAAGCACCTGACCGATCCGTTCTTCGAACGGATTTTTGGCTGACTTCTTGGGGGTTCCTGCGTCCGCCACGACCATAGCCTCGAGGGTGAAGTCCGATGCAGAGTCCCTGAGTCGACGGTGTCGGTCGGGGGCGCGAGCGATGACTCGCCACGACTGCGATCCATGAAGCTATCGCGCATCGGTGAAAGACAGAAGAAAGATGATCGTGATCCCGTCATCGAACGTCATTCTTTTTCGCCAGCTTGCGCAGGAATTTTGACGATTCGGCTGGACAACCCACCGCGCGTTCAGCGCTTGGGGAGGGCGTCGGTGGCGGGGAGCCCGCTTGGGGCGGCCGGATCGCGGAGGACGAGCGGAACGGCGATCGCCGCAATCGCCGCGGCGAGGCCTGCCAGGGCCCCGGGGGCGAGGCCAAAGGAGAGGCCGAGGAGCGCGGCGCCCCCGGGGACGGCGACCGCGAAGAGGGCTCGACGGAAACGACCATCGAAGGATTTCGCGTGGGCGAGGGCCCAGGCGGCGTTGGCGCCATCGCCATCGTGGACGAGGATCGTCGGTGCAGCCCCCGCGGAAGGCTCACCGAGCCTTCGTACACGGTTGGAATCCTTGGCGTATTCGGAATTAACTTCGTCGTCACGGCGCCGCGCAAGCCCGGGCCCGAGGAGGACCGCGACGTGGGGCGCGCCGAGCGTCGCTTCGTCCCACCGCGGACTTCCGACGGCGGCCAAGATGTGCCCCGCCTCCGCCAACCGGGCGACCTCCGCGGCGCGATCGCCGGGGAGGACCTCGGCACGCACGTGATCGATACCGATTTGCGTCGCCATCGCCTCGCAAGAGGCGCGCGATTCCCCAGAAAGGAGAATCGGTTCGATCGATGCATCATGCAGCAATGCGATCGTGCGGTGCGCTTCCGAGGCAAGGCGGTCTTCGAAGCCGAGGAGGCCGATCAAGCGCCCGGCCCGCGCGACGAAAAGTGCCAGCTTTCCGACACTTTCCAGATCGGTGGCGGCCGCCTCCAGGCGCCCCAACGCGACGCCGTGGCGGAGGAGCAGGGCCCGATTGCCGACGAGGACCGTCTCGCCAGAGGCACGTGCTTCCACGCCAAGACCTGGAAATTCTTCGCAACGAAGGAGCGGCGCCGGCTGCACGTCCCGGTTTTGGGCGGCGCTACGGATCGCATCGGCCATCGGATGCTTCGAATCACGCTCGGCGCCGGCGGCGAGCGCGATCAGCTCCTCATCGGTGACCGAACCATCGGTCAGGAGCGCACACAAAATCGGCGCCCCTTCGAGGACGGCGCCGCGCGCGCAGAGCACCGCCGCATCGACGCGGGCAGCAAGATCGAAGGCATCGCCGTCGGTGTAGAAGACCCCGCGCAGCACGCCCCGAAGACGGGCGTCGGCGAGCGCCCTTTCCGTAAGAACAACAAGTGGATACGGCAAAAATGCCGTCGCCCCGGCACAGGCGGCCAGGGTCGTATCCCACTCGTCGGTTCGCCCGGCAAACGCCGCAAATGCAGCGACGAGGGCGGCGAGCGGCGCCGCGTAAGGGGCGCGATCGACGAGCGCGGCGAAGCGCGGGGAGAGCTCGGGGGCTGCTTCGTCTTCGGCGGCGTGGAGGAGTTGGGCGTCGGTCGTGAGCGCGTCGACGGCAAGATCGAAGGCGCCTTCCGTGCACTCGGCACCTGCGGCGAGCGTCGTGACAACGGTCCGCTCATCGCCGTAGGGGCCGACGGCAACGACCCGTCTTGCTTCGGGAAAGAGATGAACCGCCCCTTCGCCGTCGACGACATGGCCATCGGCCGCGATCGTATCTCCGGCGGAAACTCGAACGATATCTCCGCGAAACACGCCAGCACCGACCGCCTCGAGACGGTCGCGAAGGGCGCGGACGCGGTTTCGAGGGTCGGGGACGAGGGCGGCGACCAGATCGCCGATGGCGACCGCAAAGAGAATCGCCGCGGCCAAGGTGACCGTCGCGGCGCTGCGCGCATCTCCGCGTAACGTTTGAACGATTGCCCCGGCAAGCGCCACCAGCAGCGGCACCCGGGAAAGCGCCCGGAGCGGTGCCCGCGGCGCTTCGCGATCGGTCACGAGGAGCACAAGGAGCAGGACGGTGCCGAAGCCGACGGCGCCAAGCGTCAACGAAGCGACGGAAAGCCCCAGAAAAGGAAGGAAAAATGAGAGGAATGCCGCGAGCGCGGCGAGGGCCGGCAGCCGGTAACCGGGCGGCGCCGCAGCGACGGGGACCGCTCGTCGACGCGCCGGGAGCGCCGTCGGTCGCAGAGGCACGCTCGCCGGGGCGACGACACCGCCGTCAACGTCGTCCTGTTCATACTCGTCGGCGGGGAAGCCCCGATATTCTTCCGGATTTTCGGTGTCAGCCGGTTCCGGGAGGTCGTCCTCCTCGGGGCTTCGCCGGGTCTCGGGAGGGGGCTCTTCCGCAGGTACCTCGCGCGAAAGTAGAGCAAGTACGCGGGTATCGTAACGAGGGATCGCGACCGGCGCCGCTTCGACCGGTTCCGCAGGCGCAACCGCCACGGTGGGTGCAGGTGCTCGTCCGCCCGGAACCGCCAACGGCGGTGAGGAAACGGCGAGCACGGATGCGGTCTTTTCCAGCGGGGCATCGATCGGCAAGGTCGCGCGCGGGCGCGATGCCGAAGAGGGGGCCGGAAGTATCGTGAGCGGGGCGGCGAGGGTGACCGGGGGAGGGTCGGCGGTCGCCGCTTCTGACGCGACCCGCGCTTCGTAAAAGCGCGATTTGCATGCGCTATTGCAGAAATGGTGGAACGTGCCCCCGACGATCGCCACCGGCCCCGCGCGCAGCGGATCGACCGCTTTTCCGCAGGCGGGACAGGTTTTTCCGGGGGGAGCGGCCATCGGCGAGCGCCTCTACCACACGAAAGGGGCCCTTTTCTGGCCCCTTTCTCTTCGACTATTTAGCAGCAAGCTCGGCAACAACGGCGCGGACCGCCGCAATTCCCTCGGCGAGCTCGGCCTCGGTGACGACGAGCGGCGGGCAGAACCGGAGGACGCGGTCGCCGGCGCCGATGACAAGCACGCCTCGCGCAAAAATCTGCGGAACGACGTCACGGGCGACAAAGCCCTCGCGAACCACAAGGCCACGAAGGAGACCGACGCCGCGTTCCTGTTCGCAAACCTTCGGAAATTCCTCAACAATCGCGCGAAGCCCCTTCGCGAGGAACTCCCCTTTTTGGGTGGCCGCTTCGGCGAGCTTCTCCTCCTCGACGATCGCGAGGACCGAGAGCGCCGAGGCACAAGCAAGCGAATTTCCACCGTAAGTCGTGCCGTGGGTCCCCGGCGGGAGGGCGCCGGCGAGCGCCTCCGTCGTCGCGAAAGCGCCGATCGGGAAGCCGCCGCCGAGCCCCTTCGCCATCGCGACGGCGTCCGGCTTCACACCGAAGTGTTGGTACCCGAACCAGGAGCCGGTCCGGCCGACGCCGGTCTGCACTTCGTCAAGGAGCAACAAGGCACCATGCGCATCGCAAAGCGCCCGCAATCCTTGAAGAAAGCCCTCCGGCGCCGGGAGCACGCCCCCCTCGCCTTGCACCGGCTCGACGAGGATCCCGGCCACATCGGGCCCCATCGCCGCTTCGACGGCGGCGAGATCGCCGTAGGGCAAGTGGGTCACACCTTCGAGAGAACCGAATCCTTCTCGGTACTTCGGCGTCCCCGTGAGCGACAGCGCCCCCATCGTGCGCCCATGAAAGGCGTTGTGGAAGGCGATGAGGCGCTTCTTCTCCGGCTTCCCGAGCCCCCAAAAGTGGTGGCGCGCGAGCTTCAGGAGCCCTTCGATCGCCTCGGCCCCCGAGTTGCAAAAGAGGACCCGGTCCATGCCGGTGATCGCGGCGAGCTTGTCGGCAAGCTCAATGTTTACGCGATTGTAGAACCAGTTCGAGACGTGGGTGAGCGTCGCTGCTTGGTGGGCGATCGCCGCCACATGCTTCGGGTGGGCGTGGCCAACCGCGCAGACGGCGACGCCGGCGCAGAGGTCGAGGAACCGATTCCCTTCGACGTCCCAAACTTCGCAACCGCGCCCTTTTTCAAGAACAAACGGCGCCTGACGGTAGTTGCCGTAGAGGTGTTTTTCGGCGATCGCGCGGAAGGCGGCGTTGGCGGACATGCCCCTCGGCTAGCACGCCGGCGTTCGAGCGGCGACAAGGCGATCCACCAGCTCGACGAAGCCGGCCCCGCGGGGCGCTTTCGTCAAATAACGCGGCAAGATGGCGAGGCGCGCCTGGTGAAGATTCGCAACGCCGACTCCGACGCGGAAGACGTTAAAGCAAGGGGTGTCGTTCCCGCTGTCGCCGACGAAGGCCCAACGGAGCGGAACCACCCCCGGATCGACGCCCAAACGCTCGGAAAGAAAGGCCGCGGCGCCGGTCGCCTTGTCGTGGCCGTCGAAGGTCGCGTGGAGGTGCACGCTCGACGTGCGGACCTTCGCGCCACGATCTTCAAGAAAGTTGGTCACTTCCGCGATCATTTCCGGCGAAACCATCGAGAACTCGCCGACGTCCCAGGCCCGATCGCTGACGCGCCCGTGACCATCGTCAGCGACGGCAAGCGCGGGGAACACGCGTGTCATTTCACGAACGATTTCATCGAGTTTTGCCACACGCTCCCGGCGAAGCTCCGGGGGGACCGGGTCCCACCGTTGCAGGCGGGTACGCCCGTTCGCGGCGGGGGTGACATACCAGCCGAGCGCGCCGTTTTCAGCGACGCACCCGGCGAGCGGGAAGAGCCGTGCCGCGACTTCCGCCCAGTTTGACGGGCGCCCGGTGAGTCCCACCGCGGAAATTCCGGCCTCGCGAAGCCGAAAGAGGGCCCGGTAGGTCGCTTCGTGGAGGGCGCCGTGGTCGAGGAAGGTGTCGTCGAGGTCAAAAAGGAGCCCCTCGACCTTCCCAGCAACGTCATCGGGGAGCGCAGCGAGCGGCTTCATTTGGCATCGATCCGTGCAATGAGCGCTTTGAGATAGAGCCCTTCCGGCATCGCGGCGGGGACCGGGTGATCGCCCCCCTGAAAATGCCGTTCAAGGACGGTCGCGCGCACATTGGCACGGGTCGCCCCTTGGGCGAGAGCGCGGGTCAGCGCGTTGACGTCAACGGCGGCCGAGCATGAGCAAAACACAAGAAATCCGCCAGGTTTCACCGCACGCGCGCCGAGTTCCGCTACGCGCGCGTAGGCAGCGAGCGCCTGATCCCGGTTGGCCCGCGTCGGCGAGAGGCGCGGCGGATCGACCACGGCAAGATCGTATTTCCCGCGCGAGGCAGTGAGTGCCTCTTTCGCGTCGATACATTCGTAGGAGACGTTCCGATCAAGCTTATTTGCGCGTGCAATTTCTGCAGCCGTTTCAAGAGCAATCGCGCTCGCATCAACCGCGTGCACGGAAGCGGCCCCACCGCGCGCCGCCGCCAGCGAGAAGCTCCCGACGAAGCTGTAGCAGTCGAGGACCTGCTTCCCCGCCGACAGGCTCTCCACGCGAGCCCGAAGGCCGCGTTGATCGAAGTAGTAGCCAGTTTTTTGTCCAATTTCCGCGGGGATACGAAACTCGATCCCTCGTTCCCGGAAGGCGAATTCCTTCGGTGCATCCCCCCAGAGCGGCCCCGTCTTCGGCTCGAAGCTCTCCAGACGCGCCGATTCCTTCGGCGTCCGCTCGAAGATCGTCGACGCCCCAAACGCCTCGCGGAGCGCCGCGACGAGCATCGGCTCACGGATCTTCATCCCACGCGTGAGGAACTGAACGACGAGCGCCCCTCCAAAATGATCGACGACGAGGCCGGGTAGGTCGTCCCCTTCCGCGTGCACGAGCCGGTAGCCGGTGTTTTCTGGCGTCGCGATTCCGAGATCGCGACGGAGCGCGGCCGCCGCTTGGAGGCGCTTCACAAAAAACGGCAGGTCGAGGGGCGTCGTCTCGTCGCGCACCAAGATGCGCACGGCGAGCGCCGATCCGGGCGTCCAATAGCCGCGACCGAGGAAATTCCCACGCGGATCGACGACGCGAATCTCATCGCCGGGGGCCGGTGAACCCTCCACCTTGGCGATCGCCTGCGCAAATACCCAGGGGTGACCGTGAAAGAGCGGTTGTACGTGGCCGGGCGCGAGCCGTACGAGAGGGAGAGCCATAGATGGTACGGCTTGTTAACCCGATTTCCGTGAACGAGGCGCTACACTCGACGGCGCTTGCTTCTCGATCGCCCGATCTCGTTGCGAAGCTGCGTGGCACGACGGTTGCTCAGTGCATCACGCCGCGCTCGCCGCGAAGGAGACCCGACGCCATGTCCAGCCGCCCCCTGATTGCCGCCACGTTCGCCCTCCCCGTCCTTTTTGCCGCCGGGGACGCGCTCGCCCAGAATTGCCCGCCGGGCTCTTGGTTTTGCGCTGATGCGCGGGCCGGAGCCTCGGTGACCGTCGGCGGTGGCGTTGTCGCCCCGCCCGTGGTTGCCCCACCGGTGGTTGCGCCGCCGGTCATCGTTGCGCCCCCAGTGGTCGCACCGCCGGTGATCGTCGCGCCGCCGGCGCCGGTCTATCCCCAGTACCCCCAGCAGCCGGTCTATCCCCAGTACCCCCAGCAGCCGGTTTATCCCCAGCAGCCATACCAGCAGCCGGGCACCACCCGCGTCGTCATCGTCCCCGGCAACCGGCAGACGAACTACTACCAGCCCGCGCCCCAGCAGCCGCCGCAACCGGGCCTGTACGTCCGCACGAACAACGTCCGCCCGCGCTTTCAGCGGGAGTGGGGCTTGAACCTTCACCTCCAGGGAGTTGGCCTCGGCGGAAAAGGGGCAATGAGCGGCGCAGGTGCCGGTCTTCGTTACCGTTTTGACCGTTCCTTCGCCGTCGAAGGCAACGTCGATGTGTTCGCCGGAACCGACTACAACGGCCTGTCCCGCGCCGAGTCGGCCGTCTCCTTCAACGCCCTCTGGTTCCTCAACCCGGGCTCCAACTTCCAGTACTACCTGCTCGGCGGCATCGGCTGGTCGGCGGCGAGTGCGGAAGGGCAGCACCCCTACTGGGACCGCGGGACGACGTCGAACCCCTACGGAACGACGAGCTCCTACAGCTACGGCTACTTCGGCGGGCAGGCCGGCTTCGGTGCCGAGTGGCGCCTCGGTCGTTCGCTCGCCGTCAACGGCGACTTCCGCCTCTTCCTTCGCGATCGCATCGACGGGAATACCTACCAGGCCGAGTTTGTCGATGGGAACGGCCGGACGACGAACAAGTCGGGCGGCGGACTCTTCACCCTCGGCGCCACGCTCTACCTCTGAACTTTCCACGCATTTTTGCTCGCTTCGTCGACCGGCTCGGTCCCCTCGTTTGGGATCGGGCCGTTCTCGTTACGCCGACCGCCAAGGACAACCGGCTCCCGGTGACGGGGGTGCTCGGTGGGGCCGTCCTGGCGGCCGGTGGGCTCTATGCGGGGCCGCTGCGGCCGCTGGCGCCACTCATTGCGCTCACGCTCTTCGCACAGGCGCTTGGCGACGCGAAGAGCGTGAGGCGCGGCGCGGCGATCGGTTTCGCCTTTGGGGCGACGGCGCAGGCGGTGGCGCTGGCGTTTGTGGCGACGACGGCAATGCGCTTTTCGTCGGTCGGCCTCCTCGGCGGCGCGGCAGCAGTCCTCCTCACGGCAGCGGCGCAAGCGCTCCCGTATCTGGCGGTCGGGGCGGTCTTCGTGCGGTTCCGCCCGCGCTCGCCTGCTGGGTCGATCGCCGCGTTCTCTATTTTACTGCACCTTGCAACGTTTGCTCCCGGGCTCTTCCCGTGGACCGCCGCGGTTCCGCTCGCGCACCTTCCAGAAGCAATTCAACTTGCTGCTTTTTTTGGTGAACGCGGCCTTGTATTTGCCCTTGGAGCTAACGCGATGGCGCTTGCGTCGTCGCGGCGGGGGAACCTTTCGCCGCTGGCGTTCGCGAGCGGCCTGCTGGTGGCGGCGGCCACCTTCGGCACGTGGCGCGTGCGGGCCGTCGAGGGGGAGCGCCGAACAGCGCCCGCGTTTCCGGTGGCTCTCGTCGACGCGCGTGTCGACGCCCGCGGCCGATGGGCAGCGGGGACCGAACGGGGGCTCCTGGATGCTCTCCAGACGGCCACCCGCGCGCGCACAAAGCCCGGCGCCCTCGTCGTCTGGCCGGAGGCCGCCTACCCGTTTGTGCTCCCGCGCGGCACCCGCCGTGAGCCGATCGGCGCCTTTGCGATTCTCCCGACCGGTGAGAGCACGCCTATCCTAACCGGTTTATTTCTTTCCACAAAACAGGGGACGCGCACGAACGCCGCCGTCGTCGCCGCCCCGGACGGAACGCTCTCCACGGCCTCGGAAAAGCGCCACCTGGTCCTCTTTGGCGAGCAGGTCCCTTTCGTGGCCACGTTCCCGGTGCTCCGGCGCTGGTTTGGGCTCGGCCTCGGCATCGAGCCGGGGGGACCGCCGGTGACGATTTCCGTGCAGAACGCAAACATCGGAACGCTCGTCTGCTTCGAGGACACGCTGCCGGCAGCCGGTCGCGAACTGTTTCAGGCGGACAAAATCCCGAATTTACTTGTAAATATCACAAACGACGCCTGGTTTACCGGTACCGCGGAGCCCGACCTCCACCTGGCGGCGGCGACGTTTCGCGCCGTCGAGCTTGGGCGCGATCTCGTGCGCGCCGTCAACGGCGGGACGAGCGCTCACGTCACTGCGAGCGGGCGGTGGGCAGCGACGCGGAACGAGGCGGTCGGCGGCACCCTGGAAGCGACGCCGGTGCTTCTCGAAAAACGCACAATTTACGAGCAGTTCGGCGATGGGCCCTTGCTCGTCGTCGATGCACTCCTCGCCGGCGGACTCCTGTTTCGGCGACGGCGCACAAAACGGAACGAGGCGCCGACGCATGTCGACACCTCGCTGCGAGGGGCGCAGGACTGCTAGCAGGCCCGCGCGGCCGCTAGCGGCTCAGAGGACGGCGTCTTTGAGGGCCTTGAGGGCGCTGACGCGGATGCGCTTCGACTTCGGCTTCGCCGCGATCGTGATCGGCTCGCCGGTCTGCGGGTTCTTGCCGAGGCGTTCCTTGGTCGCCTTCTTCTCGACGACGCGGACCTTGAGGAGGCCCGGGAGGACGAACTCACCGGCGCCGCGGTTGCCGAGCTGACCCTTCATCAGGTCGAAAAGCGAGTCGAAGACACGGTTCACGCTCTTCTTGTCGAGTTCGGCCTTCTCCGCGATGTCCGTGACGATCTGAGCCTTGGTCAAACGCTTCTTGTTCGCAGCCATCGGTAAATCCTCCTGCCAGGTCAACGGCAAAGTGTTCCGGAGATTTCAATCGGGGTTCGCCCCTGCGCGCAGGTGGGTTCCAACCTGAGGATCGCGGCGGGTGAGCCTCGTCTTTGAGCGGCGCTGCAGCGAATTCCGCGGCCCCGTTCGGATGTGCACCACGGCTACACGGGCTTTTTCGGCCTCGCAAGCAAAATTCTCCGCCGATCTCGCGAAAAAAGACCGGTCGCGACCGCTGGAACCGCACTCTAGACGCCACAAGAGCCCTTTCGACAGCGGTCACGGCGCGAGCAAATCGCGCGTTGAGCAGCAAATTTGCTCGCCACAGACCGCAATTGTCCCTTCGGCCGGGCTCGAGGGACGCGCGCTCAGACCATCGCTTTCTTCTTGGATTTTTTCACTTTTTCAACTTCCGCCGTCGCCTTTTTTGCGACGGTTTTCGCAGCGCTCCCCTTCTTCGGAGGGGTGGCGATCGCGCGCGTCGCGTCGCGGCCGCGGTCCGACGTCGTCCCCACCTTCGAAGCGGTCGCCTTCTTCGCCACCGGCGCCCCCTTCGCCGGCGCAGCCCCTTTGGGCCCGACAACGGCCTTAGCTGCCGATTTCACCGGGGGATCTGCGGTCGGTGCTACCGGAGGGACACCGATGGCGAGGAGCAGGCGATCGGTCTCTGCGCGCATCAAACGATCTTTCTTTGCCGTTTCATGGTCCCACCCGAGGAGGTGAAGAGTGCCATGAACGAGGAGCATAGCGAGCTCCTGGAATGGCGTTTTTCCTACCTCTTCTGCCTGCCGAAGGGTCGTATCGACGCTGATCACCACGTCGCCAAGGAGGTCGCCGGCGAGGTCTCCGAATTCCCCTTCCGAAAGGGCGAAGGCAAGAACGTCGGTCGGTTTGTCTTTGTGGCGAAAGTCGCGATTGAGTGCGTGGATGGTCTCATCGTCGCAGAGTACGATTGAGAGTTCACGGTCCTCGATCGAGAGTTCTTTCATCAGGCTTCGCGCGGCCTTCCGAATTTCGAGCTTCGAGAGGGTCTTCGGGAGCGGAACACGGACGTCAAGCGCGAAAGGCATAGGATCCTTCAGGGGGGTGGAGTGGGGGAGAAAGCGGCTTTCTTCCTAGCGAGGTCGGCGGAAGGTCGCGCAGCAATTTGGCCCCGGGGTGGCGGTCGTGCGCGAATAGCGGCATGAGCGAACGGAACGGAAGCTACCAAGGGCCCGATCGGCGACGCCACCGCGTATATGTCACGCGCAACACCGAATATCACTTTCGGGACGGCGTCTGCGTAGCGGTCCGTGACCGCCGAAAAGGGGAGTTTCTTCAAGGACATCTCGCGATCGGTCGACGCTCACAGGGGTCCCTCAAGTTCCTCCGGGGCGGCGGTTTCTTCCCGAACGTCGGCGAGCCGGGGGCCGGTGAAGCGCTCTTTTTCGGCGCCGACGGCCGCGAACTGCTGACGAGCCCCATCGAGCGCGTCGAGCGCCCGGTGGCGGAGGTGGTGCGCGCCTACCCGAAGCGCCCCGCCCGCCCGAGCCAGAGCCGCAGCGCCTGAAGCGTGCGGAGTTCTGCTAGCGTGCCGAGACCTTGATTCTCCCCATGCTCGCGATCCCGTCGCGGAGTGAGCTCCGGCTTCGCCCCCTGCTCACCCCGCGGCTTGCGCTCACGCCCCTCGAGGCGGCCGATGCCCGCGATGCCTTCGCGGCGATCCAGCCCTCGCGGAAGTCGCTTGAGCCGTGGCTGCCCTGGGTGCCGTTTACGAGCGATGAGGAATCGACGCTCCGCTACGCCGACGCAAGCGCCACCGACTGGGATTCCGGTCGGGCGACACGCCTGGCGATCCGCAAGCGAGAGCGGCCGGCGGGGGGGATCGGTCGCTTTCTCGGCGTTGTCGGCCTCGAAAACCTGGTCGCGCTCCACCGCCGTGGAGACCTCGGCTACTGGCTCCGCGACGACGTCGTCGGCCAGGGGTTGATGACGGAGGCCTGTGCGGGGGTGCTCGAATTCGCCTTTGAGCGAATGCGTGTTCATCGGATTCACGTCGCCGCTGCGACCGACAACCACCGGTCCCTCGCCGTCATTCGTCGCCTCGGGTTCCGCATGGAAGGGATCGCCCGCCAGGCGGAGAACTGCGGAGGCCGCTGGCTCGATCACGTGCAGTTTGGCTTACTTACGAGTGACCCTCGGCCGAGACCGCGCTATCAGCCGCGCGTGTAACCGACAGACGGCTACACCTCCGTCAACGGTGGTTAACGATCGGGAGGGCGCCAACGCCGTGCGCGCGTGGGCAGAGTACGCCGCGCCGTCCGATCCGGCGTCTCGCCCGTTCTCCGGTCCGGCGTCTCGCCGGGCGGAGACATACTCGTGGACCGCATGACGCCGCGCAGCACGGAACGGCACGCGATTTGCCGGCGGAGGCAACCGCGATCGCGAATCGATCCGGAAATAGGAAAAAGAATATGCCTTCTAAGCTCTTTGCCGCTGCGACCTTCACTTCACTCTTCGTTTTCGCCGCCTGCTCGGATTCCGGCGGGAGCGGCTCCGGGTCCGGATCGGACGCCGGGACCGGTTCCGGGAGCGACGGTGGGTCGAGCAGCACCACGTATGGCTGCTGCATCGGAACGGACGACTTCAGCTGCGAAACCGAAGAAGCTGCGCAATCATGCGCCCAGCAGGGGTCACCGGGAACCTGCAAGAAATCGGGCTCCTGCGGGTCGGGCTCGAAGCCGGATGCCGGCGGCGGCGGCGGTAGCGGCGCGATCGGGGATACGTGTTCCTTCGACGTCGACTGCGAGTCGAACATTTGCGTCAAAAAAACGGGTGCTTCGGAAGGAGTCTGCTCGAAGACCTGTGACGCGTCGCTCGATTGCCCGAGTCTATGGACGTGTACGAGCGTAGCCGGGCGCTCCGGCGAACACTGCGTCCCGGAGCCTTGACCGCCACGCTCGGAGGGCCTCCGTCGGGAGCGTCCGGGCCGAGCCTCTTGGCTTCCTAGCGGTCTGCGTTGGTGGCCTCGAAAGCGTCCTAGGGGCGCGGTTCGAGGCCACCGTGCTTTCGATGACCGACATCCAATTACAAAGTGTTTTCAGCACGATAGAACATCTTCATGCGCCGCGCGTTGCCCGCCAGAGCTGGACTTCGTCGCGGAGACGGTCGATGCCATCAATGGCGCGATCGCCGTACCAGGAGAGGTCTTTTCCATCGCAAAAGACGACCTGCGCGCGGGTAGCGGTCGTCGCTTCGGTGGCGGCGGCGATGGCGCGGAAGCCGTTGGCGTCCTCCTCCGAGAACGGGTGGGGCTCGCTCGGGAGCACGAAGATCTCCGGCGCACGGGCGAGGAGCTCCTCTTCGGCGATGCGCGGGTAGCGGACGTCGCGCCCTTCCGTCGTCCCGTCGAGGAGGACCGCCGGCGCCACGATTTCGGGGGCCCGTCCGTTCGCGCCCGCGAACGGATTTGGTGACGGCGTTGCCGCTTGGGCGCGCCCGAAGGCGAGGTCGGCGGCGAGCGGATAGCGGCGCTCCCGGTCGGCGAAGACGTTCTGAATACCTACAAGATCAAGCATATCGCTGATGTAGGTCGACCCGTGGATCGTCATCAGCGGCTTCGCCCAGATCGGGCAGAAGCCTCGCAGCGGGATCGTCTCTTTGCGGGCCGCTTCCGCGCGGCGGAGGGCGTCGTAGCCCTGCTTCATGCGGCTCCGCACCGCCGGATCGCTCGCGACGTGGAAAATACGCGCGAGGCGGGCCATGTGGGCGAGGCCGTCGGCGACGCGCTTCGGGAAGGCGATAAAGACGCGAAATCCCTGCTGAGCGAGCGCTTCGAGGTCGCTCCGTGAGTTCTCTTCCTGGTTGGCGAGGATGAGATCGGGGTTGAGGTCGACGATGTCGGCGACGCGCGGGTTCTTCGTGCCGCCGATCGTCGGGATGCCGGCGACGAGCGCTTCCGGGAGCTCGCAATAGTCGGTTCGCCCGACGAGGGCGCCGCCGCAGCCGAGAGCAGCGAGCGTGAGGGTGTCGCTCGGGACGAGGGAGACGACGCGCTTCGGCGCTGAGAAAAAGCTGAGTTCCCGATGGCGGTCGTCAAAAACAGTGAAGGACATAGGCGACCTCAATCCCGAAAAAAACGTGCATAGTACCTACGAAGCCCGACCGATCAGGGGTCGTCGCTGTCGTCGTCGGGGTCGGCAAACGCAGGGGGTGCCGGCGGGCCGCCGTTCGCGTAGGGGCCGACTTTCGCGCCGCACTCGGCAAAGACGCGGTCTCCGCAGCCTTTCTCCGCGGTCTTTTGCGCAGCGACGCAGGCGACGACCTTCGGCCCTTCCCGCTCGACGAGGCGGTCGAGGGAGAAGCGACACCCGCGGACGCAGTCGGACTCCGTGCAGACTGCAGCGGCATCCCGGTGGCAGCGATCTTCGCAGTCGGCGAGGACCCGGTTCTTCGGGGCGACCGCCGCACAGCCGACGAAGGCCGGCGCGAAGAGGGGCACGGCGACGACAAGACCGATTCCGAAAAGCCAGCGGCGCTCCATCACGGCGTCCCTACCACGGTCGTCGGGTTCCGTTTCGCGGCGTCGCCGCCGGCCCGTTTCGCGGCGTCGCCGCCGGCCCGTTTCGCAGCGTCGCCGCCGGCGACGACAAGCTCGTCGCGGACGGTGCGTGCGAGGTCGGCGTCGTCGGCGTCCCCCTCGATGCGGACACGCCCGATGAACAGCAGCGGGAGCCCGAAGCCGCCCGCTTTTGTGAAGAGGGCGGCGTGATCGGCGAGGGTCTGCTCGGTGGCGGCATCAAGGAGGCAGGCGGAGAACGCCGCTTTAGGCACGCCGAATTCCTCAGCAACTCTCGTCAGATTCACCGTATTGAGGGCGCTGTCTTCCGTCTCGAAGAGGCGGTGGGCGAAGCGCTCGGCGCCGTCCGCTTGCGGGGCGAGGCGGCCGACGCAGACGTGGGCGCGGGCGGCGTCACGGGCGTGGGGGTGCATGCGGAGCGGCTTATCGATGCGGAATACACGGATCTGGTCCCGGTAGGGGGCGATCGCCGCTTCGAGCTTCGGGTGGAGGGCCCGACAATAGGGGCATTCAAAATCGGTGAAGACGACGATCGCGAGCGATTTTTGCGGCGCCGTCGCTTCGAGCTCGCGGATCACCGTCGGCGCGCGGGGCGGCCTCGCGAGGCCAAAACCGACGGGACCGACCGCCGCGAGCACCACCAGCGCGGGGGCGGCCCGGCGGAAGCGCCCCGCAATTCCGGCCGCGGCGAGGTCGCCCCCCTGCCAGGCGCGGAGAACGGCGAGCGGCCCGAGGGCGACGGCGACGACGTCGACCACCAGGCAGTAGGTGCAAAATGCATGAATAAAGAAGGCCTGGAGGCCGATGAGCACGAGGGCGATCGTCGCGCCGAGCGAAGCGACGATCGCGTGAGCAACCCGTGCTTTTTTCCCGGGAAGCAGCGCGAACACGGCGAGCACAGCAAACGCTCCAACGCCGATCGCCGGGAAAGGGATCCCGCTCATCGTCGCCCAGGCACGCACCTTCGCGCAGCCGCCATCTTCCGCGCAATACACGGCGGCACGTCGCGTGTAGTCTGCAAGGAGTGCCGAGGAGGCAGCCGCCCCGACGAGCGCGGCGAGAAGGGCGATCGCCGGAACCGCGCCGGCACGTGAAGGGGGAGTTTCCGTAGCTTCGTGGGGCACGGGGCCGGTCTACTCGTTTTTTTGGCGACGCACGTGGTAACCCGATTCCATGACGTTGCCTGCGCGCGAAGCCGTACTGGACCTCCTCGAAGAATATCCGCGCGGGCTCTCCCTCCATGAAATCGCCGAGCAACTCGGCGTCCCCCCCGGCCGACGGCGGGCGCTCCTCGGCCTCCTCGATTCCCTCGTGTTTGACGGCCAGCTCCACGGCCTCCACGGCGACGTCTTCGGCCTCCCGCCCAAGAAAAAGCCCGACCCGGTCCGCGCCCGCGGCCCGATGCCGTCGACGGTCCTCCCCGGGAAGGGGCTCCGCCAAGACCGGCAAGAGCGCCAAGACCGTCAAGAACCGACGATGCCCGGCTTCTCGGTCGCCGGCGACTCAAACCCTCGTACTTCCAAAGGAAAGAGCGCCGGACCTGAGAACTTCTCGCGCGGCGCGAAGCCGGTTCCCCAAGAGCGCGTGAAGGAGCCGGTCAAGAAGGGCCTCCCGTGGAACACCATCCAGACGCCAGGTCCTGCGGCAGGCGCCCGCCCGCGGGCCGCGAGCGGTGATCTTCGTACCGGTCTCGTGTCTGTAAATGCACGAGGATTCGGGTTTGTTTCCGCGCCTGAGTTTGCCGGCGACGACGTATTCATCCCCGCCGAATCGCTCGGTGGCGCGATGCACGGGGACCGCGTCGACGTGCGCATCGTCGGCCGTTCCAGCCGCGGCTCCGAGGGGGTCGTCGTTGCGATCGCCCAGCGGAGCGCGATGCGAATCGCAGGAATTTTGCGTCGTTCCAAGGGGGGCCGCGCCGCAGCGTGGGTCGAGCCCGAGGACACGCGCGTCCGCGGACCGATCGTGCTCACCGGCATCGACGCCCTCGGCGCCGAAGGGAACAGCGGCGACGATGGCGACCTCTGTGTCGTCATCATTACGCGGCACCCGGAAGACCCGAATGAAAACCCGGAAGGGAAGCTCGTCGCCGTCCTTGGGCGCCCGGGCACGCTCGCCGTTGAAACGCAGAAGTTGCTGATTCTTGGCAACATTCAAGAGACCCACTCCGACCAGGCAATCGCGGAAGCGGAGAGTTACGGCGTCGAAGTCCCGGCGACGCTGTTCGTCGGTCGCGAAGATCTGACCCACATTCCGCTGCCGACCATCGACCCGGAAGACGCCCGCGACCACGACGACGCCGTCTGGGTCGAGCGGACGAAGCAGGGGGGCTACAAGGCCTGGATCGCGATCGCCGACGTGTCTAGCTACGTCCGCCCGGGGACCGCTCTTGACGAAGAGGCGAAGGTCCGCGGGTGCTCGGTCTACCTGCCCGAGCGCGCGATTCCGATGCTGCCGCGCGCTCTCTCGTCGAATCTTTGCTCTTTGTTGCCCGACGTCATCCGCCTTTGTCTCTGCGCGGAAGTCGAATTGGACACGAAGGGGGACGTCACTTCGTACCGATTGATCCGCGGCTTCATGAAGAGCGCCGCGAAGCTCACCTACGGCAGCGTCGCCCGCGCCCTCGATCTTTCCCTCGTTCCGCCCCAGGATCCGAAGGCGGAGGCGATGAAGGAAGACCTGAAGGTCGCCTACGAACTCTCCCGCATTCTACGCGGCAAACGCCTCTCTCGCGGCGCCCTCGACTTCGAATTGCCCGAGCCGAAGATCATCTTTGACGACGCAAAAGTCCCGACGGACGTAAAGAAGCGCAGCCAAGATCCGGGAATGAAGAAGGCCTATCAGCTCATTGAAGAGCTGATGCTTCTCGGCAATGAGATCGTCGCCCGGTACCTCGTGGAGCGCACGACCCCCGGCATCTTCCGCGTCCACCTTCGGCCCGACGAAGCGAAGCTCGCTCGCCTTGCGGCGATGTGCACGGCGCTCGGCGTCCCCTTTGATCTCGACGAGACGAAGGACCCGAAGGCGCTTTCGTTGCTGCTCAAACGATTCCGCGATCTCCCCCAGGCGAGCGTGCTCAACATGCTCCTCCTGCGCAGCATGAAGCAGGCGACCTACGAGCCTGAAAATCAAGGGCATTTCGGCCTCGCCTCCGACGCCTACCTCCACTTTACGTCGCCGATCCGTCGCTACCCGGACGTCGTCGTCCACCGCGCCGTCCACCATCTTGTGCAGAGTGCAAAGATCGATCGGAGCGAGCAGGCGAAGGAAATGATCGCCGACGCCGCCCGCATGGCCTCCCAGGCGGAGCGCCGGGCGATGGAGGTCGAGCGCGGCGTCACCGATCTTTACCGCGCCTTCGTGATGAAGGACCGCCTCGGCGAGACCTACACGGGGGCCGTCACGGCGATCGTCGGCAGCGGTGTCTTCGTCGCCCTCGATGACCCCTTCGTCGAAGTGCTCGTCCGCTCGGAAGATCTCGGCCACGAGCCCTTCGAGCAGGACGACGACGGCCTCTTCCTCGTCGGCGCCCGGAGCGGCGATCGCATCGGCCTCGGCGACCTGATGACGGTGGAAATTCGGGAAGTTTCCCTCTCGCGCCACACCGTCTATGCCCGCCGCTTGAGCGCGGAAGGGGTCGTCCTCGGCACCGGCGGTGGGAGCCGCACGCCGAAGCGCCGCGTCCCGTTTGCGGCGCCGATCGAGGAGCCGGGCCGCGCCTCCAAGGGCAAGGCGGCGAAGGTGCCGAGCCGCGATCCCGACGGGAAGAAGAAGGCCCGTGCCGGCGCGCGGAAGATCGAGAAGGTCGTCGCGAAGAACCTCGCGAAGGCAGGGAAGCCGGAAGCGCCGGCGAAGGCGGGGAAGAAGCCTTCCACGAAAGCCGGTTTGAAGACCAAAGGGAAACGCCCGAAGCGCTGAGCACCTAGCGCTTCCGGCGCGTTTGAGGGGCGTTTGTTGGGCCCTCAGAGAGAAAGGTCGGCGCGCACCTCTTCGGTGTCGAAGGCCTTCATGCTCTCAAAGAGGGCGGTCAGCGCCGGGTCGTCGCTCTTGGGGAGCTGAACGGCATAGGTCACAAACATATCGCCCGGTTCCCGCCCCTTCCGGGCGACGCCTTTGCCCCGAAGGCGGACGACGGTGCCGCTCTGGGTGCGCGGTGGCACCGTGAGCGTGACCGAACCTTCGAGGGTCGGCACGCGCACTTTCGCGCCGAAGAAGGCTTCCGTGGCGGTGAGCTTCAAATCGAGGAGAAGGTTGTCCCCTTCCCGCTTGAATTGAACATGTGCGCCGACGTGAATGACGAGAACGAGGTCCCCTCGGGGGCCGCCGGCGGGGCTCGGGGCCCCCTTGCTGGCGACGCGGAGGCGGTTCCCCTCTTCGGCGCCGGCGGGGATGCGGACGGTGATCGTCTCCCCTTGGACGCGTAGATCGACGCTCGTCCCTCGACAGGCAGCGGCAAAATCAATGCGAACTTCGGCTTCGAGATCGCTCCCTTTGATCGGTGCGCGTCGACCGCCACCACCGCCGCCGCCAAACGGGTTCCCGCCGAACATGGAGAACAGGTCCTCCAGGGGGACGCCGCCAGCGCCGCCAAAATTCACGCCGCCGCCGCCGCCGCCGCCACCGCCACCGCCACCGCCGCCGCCACGTCGCGCGTAGCGCATACGCTCGGCGTCGAAGCCTTCGCGGAGGCCGTCTTCGCCAAATTCGTCATAGAGGGCGCGCTTTTTCTCGTTTGAGAGCACCTCGAAGGCGTGATTGACCTCCTTGAATCGCGCTTCCGCTTTCGCATCGCCGGGGTTTCGATCGGGGTGCAGGTCCTTCGCCAGCTTGCGATAGGTCTTCTTGAGGGTCGCTTCATCGACCCCCTTCTGCACACCGAGGACTTGGTAAAGATCTTGCGCCATGGGGACGCCGCGAAGCTAAGGCGCCGATTCGCCGGCGCAAGCAAAGTCGCGGCCAAGGCGCAAGCCATTAAAATCGAAACGACTTCCTGGCCTTAGAGGCCACCATCGCGACGGGCGAGCGGCGGGACCGCCGGCAAGAAGGGCTCGATCTTCCAGCCGTCGTCTTCGCGGACGGCGTGGATCGTCGCCGGGGCGCGGGCGAGGGTCGCCCGCGAAGGGTCTGCGGAGGCGGGGCGCTCGTCGTCAAAACGGACGGTCACGTCGGCCTCTTTCCCAGTGATTCGAGCGACGTAGCTCGTCGGCGTCGCGAGGGCGACGCTTCGCCCGTCGGTCATCATTTCCCAGGGGTCGACGCGGCGCCCCTGCATCTTGCCGGCCCGCTCGGCGCGCTCTTTCAAGTTGTCGCGGGCGTCCGGTCCGAGGAATCCGTAGGCTTTTTTCAGAGCGCGCGGGTCCGAAGGGGCGACGTCCATCGCCTCGACAAAGGCGGCCACGGCCCCCTCCGGCGTCGCGTTCGGCGCGGGGCGCGTGCATCCTGCAAGCACCCCTGCAAGTACCCCGGCCAGCCCGCCGGCGCCGAGCACAAACGCCGCCGAGCGCCACGGGGCGTTCATCGCGGGAGACCGCAGCCGAGCCCCATCGACTCACGAACTTCGCGGATCGTCTCTTGGGCAATCTCGCGCGCCTTTTTGCTGTTTTCGTGGAGCGCTTCGCGGACTTCAATCACGTTAAGCGACTTCCGCTTCTCGCGGAGCGGTGCCACTTCCTTCTCGAAGTTGGCGTGGAGGAGCATCTTGCAATCGTAGCAACCCCACCCGGCGGTGGTGCAGTTCTTCACGACGCTCTCTTGCTCTTCCGCGGTGGAGAGCTCTTTGTGCATCGTGTAGATGTTGCAGATTTCCGGGTTGCCGGGATCTTCGCGCCCCTTGCGGTTCGGATCGGTGAAGGCGCCTTGGAGCTTTTTCCAGAAGGCCTTCGGCTCGTCGAAGAGGGGGATCGTATTCCCCTTCGATTTCGACATCTTCCCGTCGCCATCGAGGCCCATGATCCGCGTCGCTTTCGTGAGGAGCGGCTGCGGTTCCGGGAAGATGCCGCCGAAGCGATGATTGAAGCGGCGAGAAGTCTCGCGCGCGAGCTCCAGGTGCTGCAACTGATCGTCGCCGACGGGGACCTCGGTCGCCTTGTAGAGGAGGATGTCGGCCGACATCAGAATCGGGTAGGTAAAAAGGGCGGTCGAGACGAAGTCTTTGCCGTCGCTTTTGTCTTTGAACTGGGTCATCCGACCGAGGTCCCCCATCGGGGTCGCTGCGGCGAGATACCAGGCAAGTTCCATATGTTCGGGGACATCGCTCTGTACAAAAAGCGTATGTTCCCGGGGATCAATCCCGCAGGCGACGAGGTCGAGGGCGAGCTCGTCGATGCGGGTACGGAGGTCCTTCGGCTCGTAGGGGACGGTGATCGCGTGGGCGTCGACGACGCAGAAGAAGGCGTCTTTCCCCGACTCCTTCGCCGCATTCCCAAGGGCGACCCAGTTCCGGACCGCGCCGAGCCAGTTCCCGATATGGAAACCACCCGTCGGCTGAATTCCTGAGAAAATGCGGGGTTTTGCGACGACGCGCTTGCGACGATCTTTGGAGCTCATGGGAATCGGAGGGACCATCGCAGCCTTTGCGAACGGGCGCAACGCTTCGAACTTCGTGCGGGGCTAGAGGCGAGCGCGGCAAACTTGCCCACTCACACCTACATCTACTTACCATGCGCCGGTGACCCGAACTGCCGCCGCTAAAGTGCTCGTTTCCGTCGACCCGGCTCCGAAGCTGACCTGGCCGGGGAAGCCGTCGTTCGGTCCCGAACCGGCACGAGCGGTGGCGCCGCCCGCACCTGCATCCGTGCTTGCCGTTTCCTCACCGCCGTTGGCGGTTCCGGGCGGACAAGCACCTGCATCCGTGCTTGCCGTTTCCTCACCGCCGTTGGCAGTTCCGGGCGGACAAGCACCTGCATCCGTGCTCGCCGCACCTGCATCCGACCTGCTGCAGAATGCACTGATCGTCGGCGACAACGGGGAGGCGCTGGAGGCGCTCCTCGAGACCCATCGGGGGACGGTCACGCTCGCCTACCTCGATCCGCCGTTTTTTACGCAGCGGGCGTTCACGACGAACAGCGGCGCCGCGGCGCGGGGCGAGACCGCCTTCGACGACCACTGGTCTTCGCGTGCGGAATACATGGAATTTCTGGCCCGTCGCCTGATGCTCGTCCGCGAGCTGCTGGCGCCGTGGGGCTCCGTCGTGCTGCACGTCGATCCGAAGACGAGCCACTATTTGCGTGTACTCTGCGACGAAATCTTCGGCGAAGACGCCTTCGCGAGCGAGATCGTCTGGCGTTACCGGCGCTGGCCCTCGAAACAGGAGAATTTTCAGCGGGTTCACGACGTGCTCCTCCGCTACCGGAAGGACCCGACGACCAAAGGGCGCTGGAACCAACTCTACGAGCCGCTCGCGGCTTCGACCCAGAAAACATGGGGAACTTCCAAGCAAAAAGCGGTGGTGAACGACGAGGGGAAGCGGGCGCGCTCCTCGAAGACGGAAGACGCCTCGCCGGGCGTGCCGCTCGGGGACGTCTGGGACATCAGCGTGATCGCGCCGGTCGCGAAAGAGCGGACCGGCTACCCGACCCAGAAGCCGGAGGCGCTCCTCAACCGCCTCATCGATGCGCTGAGCGACCCCGGCGACCTCGTCCTCGACTGCTTCGCCGGCAGCGGCACCACCCTCGCCTGCGCCGCCGAGCGCCAGCGCCGCTTCTTGGGGGTCGACGCGAGCCCGGTCTCCGTCGCGACGATCACCCGGCGCTTCGCGGCCAAAGGGGTGCCGCTCGCCTGCGTGCCGCTCGCCGACCTCACGAGCATCCCGGCGCCGCCCGACAGCACAACGCGCCTCCGCCTCGACGGTCGCGGGCGATGAGTCGCCTCGACCAAAAAAGTCTGGTGGCGGCTGCAGTTGCGGCAGGTGCCGTCCTCGCAGTCACGCGCGCCCCCCAGGGGCAGGAGACGACGGTCGCCATCGCTGCGGCGTTTGCGTCTTTCGTCGCGGTGCTTTGGGGGGCGAGCCAAACGCGGGAAATCGCGCCGATTCTCGGCGCCGTCCGGCGGGCGGGCCTCGGGGAGACGGTGCGCCCCCCCGAGGGGAGCGACGACGAAACACGTCGTGTATTTGATGAGTTGGCCGCGCTTGCCGAGCGCCAGCGCCACGAGTCCGAGCGGGCTGCCCAGAAGGGGGGCGACCTCGAAGCGAGCCTCGACCGGTCCCTCGAGCATGTGCAGAAGGCGGCGATCAGCCTCGATGAACAGGCGGCGCGCGCCTCCGAGCTGCTTCGGACGGCGACGGAAATGGTGCGGATGATCCGCGAAGCCGATGGGCGCGCGGCGCGCCTTCATGATCAGGTTTCCCTCGCAGACAGTGGGGCTAATGAGCTCCGAAGTGCCCTCGAAGGGCAGCAGAAGACCTGGGCCGATCTAAACCCGGCTGTTGGCACGTTGATCGCCGCGGCACGCGCCCACGCGACCGCGACCGCCGCCGGCCGCCACCGGCTCGACGCGCTTGGTGAACTCGCCGAGGAGACCCGCGAAAGCCTTGCAGAAGCAGCTACTTCTGCTCGGGAGACCGAGCGTCGACTCACCGTCGCCCGCGATCACGCCACAGCAACGGCGACGGAAGCGGAGCGGGGGGACGGGGCCCTCAGCGCGACGCTCGACGAGCTCGCAAAACTGCGAAGCGCGACGCGAGAAGCGGCGGTGATCCTTACGACCCTGGAAGGGCGAACGCAGGCGATCGGGCAGATTGTTTCGGTCATTGATGATGTCGGTGAACAGACGAACCTTCTTGCATTGAATGCCGCCATTATCGCCGCGCAGGCCGGCGAGCAGGGGAAGGGGTTCGCCGTCGTCGCCGAGGAGATCAAGGAGCTCGCCGAACGGGCGACGGCGAGCACGCGGGAGATCGCCGAGCTTGTGCGGACCGTGCAGACCGAGTCGAAGAACGCGACGGCGGCCGTCGAACGGGGGACGGCGCGCCTCGATCGCGGACTCGCCGCCGGGGCCGACACCAAGCAAGTTCTTCAGCGAATTCGAGAAGCTAGCGCGCATGCGAGCGCGGGCCTGGAGGAGGTCGTCCGTGCCGTCGACGATCAGGAGCGCGGCGCGCGGCGCGCAGAAGGGCAGCTCGAGAAGATTTCGAATGCCCTTCGGGCCCACGGCGACGCCATCGCCGAGCAGGCGACCGGTCATGGCGAGGCGCTCCGGGCGGCGGAGCGGGCCGCCGATGCGAGCAAAGATCTCGAGCGGGCGGCGACGGTCGTCGATCGGAGCGCGGCGAAGAGCGGACAAGATGTCGTCCAACTACGCGTATTGCTTTCCGAACTTTCGAGCACCGAGCGCGCACTTCTCGGGCGCAGCGAGGATCTGTTCCGCGCCCTGGAGCGCCTCGAAGAGAGCTCGAAGACCCAGCGGACCCAGCTCGATCGGGTCACGAGTCAGGTGCTGAAGACCCGCCAATCGCGGCGCCCCGCCCGGGAAATCCCGAGCAACAAGGACGATTTATGACGGAAAGTCGGGACGTTCGTTCGGCGGCGCTCCTCGATGCCCTCGTCGTCGCGTTGGCGGCGCTTCTCGCTCCGTTTGCGCTTCGTGCGATCCCCCTCGGGGCGCTCCCGGCCGCCTACCGGCTTTCGGCGAGCGTGGTCCTGCTGGGGATTTTGCTCGGGGGCGTCGCCTTCGCGCGGGCCCGTCGGACGGGAGAGGGCCGCCTTGCCGCATTTGGGCTCGCGAGCGATCGCCCGCTGCTTGGGGAAGTGGTCCTCGGCGTCGGGATCGCCGCAGGCATTCTGGGGGCCAATGGGCTGCTTTTGCTACTTTTTTCGAAGCTTCAACCGCAGGCCTTTGCCCAGGCCTCGGAAGCGCGAGAGAGCTCCATCGAGGCGCTTGCCGCGGTACCTCTCCCCCTTGCCCTTGGGACGTCCCTCTTCGCCGGCGTCTACGAAGAGCTTGTATTTCGTGGCTTTTTGCTCGGGCGCCTCCGCGTGGCGCTGCCGGGGAAGACGGCGTTCGTCGTGATCGGGCAGGCGTTTGTGTTCGCCGTGGGGCATGGGTGGCAGGGGCCGATCGGCGTAGTGCAGTCCTTCGTCGTCGGCCTCCTCTTTGGGGCGCTCGCCGCCTGGCGCGGGGTCCGCGTCGGCATCGCCGCCCACGCGACCATCGACGCCGCGAGCTTCGCGCTCCTGCATACGCTGCGGTAGCGATTCGCGAGCGACATTTGCCACTTGAACCTCTTCCGGCGCTCCTGGAAAGTGGCCCGATGCCCAAGCTCCCGTTTCGCGCGCTCGTCGCCCCAGGAATTTTGCTCGCCCTCGCCGCTCCGGCGTTCACCGTGGTCGCCTGCGGCGACGACGACCTGACCGACCCCCCTGCCGATGCTGGCGAGATCTTGGACGGCACCATCCAACGCCCCGATTCCGGCGGGTTCGACGCCGGCCCCGACACCGGAAGCAAGCCGGACGGCGGCCCCGTAGACAGTGGCCGCGTCGATAGCGGCCCGGTAGACGGCGGCCCGGTAGACGGCGGCCCCGTAGACAGCGGCCCGGTAGACAGCGGCGCTCCGTGCTCGCTCCCCTATGGCTGCTCGGCCTACCTCTGCTCGGCGACCCCGCCGACCGCTTACGCGACCAACGCCGTTTCCGCGCCGGGCCCGATTGTCGCGGCGAACGGCGCGTATACGTTCACGAATGGGCAAGTGCTCGTCGGTCAAATCGTCGGAGGGGCCCCTCAGGGGGCGACCGCACGTACGCTAGCGCTGTGGGTGAAGACAACCGCCGCTCCGACCTCCCAGTCGCTCTTCACCTACGGGAGCTTCGCGGTGGGCAAACAGTTCGGCCTGCTCACGTCGGCGAACAACGCGTATTTCGTCGGGTTCGGTCCAGATGTGCCGTCGTCGAAGAACATCACCGACAACGCCTGGCACCACGTCGCCGCGACCTACGACGGCGCCCAGCTCGGCCTGTACGTGGATGGCGTCCAGGTCGCCACGAAGAGCATCGTCCTCGACACGACCGGGACCGACTTCGCGATCGGGCAGTCGATTTCCCAGCCAGGGCGCGAGCCGTTCGCCGGCTCCCTCTCCGATGTCCGCATCTACAACCGCGTGCTGACCGCCGCGGAACTGACGGCAGCGGCGTCGCTCGGCGCCAACGGGAACCCGGAAACGCTACGAAATTCGATGACCGGCCTCCAGTTCTGGCTCCCGCTCATCGGCGGAACGGCGAGCGAAAACGACCGCTGCGCCGTCTCGCGCTGAGCTGCGCGTCCAGGACGTGAGCAGGACGCGCGTTAGCTCACCGCGAGGAGCGCCGCTTCAAACTCGGCGAAGGTAGGGAACCGCTGGTTCTTGTCCTTCGCGAGGGCGCGGGCGAAGAAGGCGTCGAGGCCCGGCGGGACCGGCCGCTGGGCCACAGAAGCGACCGGCGGCACCGGCTGCGTGAGGACGGCGACGGTGAGCTCGGCCATCGACTCGGCGGGGAACGGCCCCTTCCCGGCAACGAGTTGGTAAAGCACCGTCGCGAGCGCCCAGACGTCGGCGCGCCCATCGACGCCATCTCCCCGAAATTGCTCGGGTGCCATGTACATCGGCGTGCCGATCGGGGCGCCGGTCCGCGTGAGGGACATCGCCTTCGGCTCGTCGGCGGTCTTTACGACGCCGAAGTCGAGGACGACGATGCGCTCGCTGCCGCTGCCATCCTGGGCGAGGAAGAGGTTCCCCGGCTTGATGTCTCGGTGGACGAGCCCCTTTTCGTGGGCAACGGCGAGGGCGCGGGCCGCTTCGACGACCCACTGGCGCGCCGCCAAGTAGGGGACGCTCCCAAGCCGCTCAAGACGGCTGTCGAGGGGCTCGCCGTCGAGGAGGTCCATGACGAGGTAGGGGGAGCCGTCGGCGGCGCGGTCGTAGTCGTGAACTTGAACAATTCCGGGGTGTCGGAGGCCGCTGACGGTGAGCGCCTCCCGTTCGAAGCGGGCGACCGCCTGCTCGGAGCGGGCGCCGTCGCCGAGGATGACCTTGAGCGCGTATTTCTTGGCAGTTCGGGTGTGAGCGACGACAAAGACCGCCCCCATGCCCCCCTCACCGAGGAGGCGCTCGATGCGCCAACGATCGGCGAGGACGGTGCCGGGGACGAAGGCGACCGGCTGCGCGGCAAAACCGCCGTGGAGCGGTGTCGCCGGCATCGCCGAGCCGACGGGGCCGCTCGCCACCGGCGAATTTCCGGAAGAGGCCGGCTGACCGTACGGGGGCGGCACCCACGGACCGCCCTGACCGGGAAACGGCGTATTTGCCATCGCCATCGCCGTCGCCGGGATCGGGCCGGCGACCGGTACCGGGACGGGGACCGGGTTCGGCGCGAAGCCGAAGTTCGGGTTCCCCATGCCTAACGCCGGGGCGGGTGCCGCCGCTTGGGCGGGGCGCGAACCGAGGTCGTAGAACCAACCTTGCCGCTGCATATTCGCAAGAAATTGCAGGACATGTCCGCGCCCTTGCGCGACGCGCTGGACGGCGTCGGCGACGGGGAGCGTCGCGTCGAGGGTCGCGAGATCGAGGAGGGCACGCCCCGCCCCCACCTCCGCCGACGCGCGCTGGAAGGCGCGAAAGCACGGATAGGCGATCGCAAAGAAGGGGACGGTCAGGAAAATGAACGACACGAGCGCGACGCCGATGCCGCCGTCCTTCCGATCGAAAGCCATCGCGACCGTGACCGCGAGCATGAAGAGCCCTGGGACAAGCATGGCGAGGGCGATCAGGAGCCACACGGTCCCCGTCCCGCTCCGGCTCTTCAGCGCGGCGTCAATCCGGTAGCGGATGATTTCCACGGCTACTCGACCGTCACAGTTTTCGCGAGGTTACGCGGCTGATCGACGTCGGTCCCCTTGCCGTCGGCCATGAAGTAGCTGAGCAGCTGAAGCGGAAGGACCGTCAAGAGCGGGAGGATTTCCGGCTCGGCGGCCGGGATCGAGATGACGTCGACGCCCCCCTTCGCCGCGTACTCGGCGAGCTCGTGGTCGCCGACGGTGCCGACGGCGATCACCTGCCCCTCCCGCGCGCGGACCTCCTGCATGTTGGAGAGGGTCTTCTCGTAGTGGGAGTCCTTCGGGCAGAGGACGACGACCGGCATCTCCTCGTCGATGAGGGCGATCGGGCCGTGCTTCATCTCGCCCGCCGCATAGCCTTCTGCGTGGATGTAGCTGATTTCCTTGAGCTTGAGAGCGCCTTCGAGGGCGATGGGGAAGTTCGGTCCGCGGCCCAGGAAGAGCATGTCGCGGGCGCGGAGGTGCTTCTTGGCGACCGCCTTGAGGGCCGCTTCCTCATCGAGGGCGGTGCGCATAAGGCCGGGCGCGTGCCAAAGGGCTTCGAGGATGCGGCGACCGCCGTCGGCGGAGAGGGTGCCCCGCTGGCGGCCGAGGTAGACGGCGACGAGCAGGAGGGCGGTGAGCTGGGTCGTGAAGCACTTGGTGCTCGCGACGCCGATTTCGGGGCCGGCATGTGTGTAGAGAGCGCCGTTGGCGGCGCGGGGGATGGCGCTGTCGAGGACGTTGGCGACGGCAAGTACGCGTGCGCCTTGTGCTTTTGCCGCTTTGACCGCAGCGAGGGTGTCGAGGGTCTCGCCGCTCTGGCTCACAGCGATGACGAGGTCGTTCGGGAGGAAGACCGGGTCCCGGTAGCGGACTTCGCTGCCGATTTCGACGACGGCCGGCACGCGGGCGATCTGCTCGACCCAGTAACGGGCCGTCATGGCGGCGTGGGCGCTCGTCCCGCAGGCGACGAAATAGACGCGACCGAGGCTCTGGGCCGTCTCCGGCGTGATCCCGATCTCGCTCGCGAGGACGTCCCCCCGCTCGAGGTCGATACGTCCGCGAAGGGTGTCTTCCACGGCACGGGGCTGCTCGTGGATTTCCTTCAACATAAAGTGCTTGTAGCCCCCCTTCTCCGCCTGGGTCGGCGACCAGTCGATGCGCTTGGTGGCGCGGGTGACCGGCGTGCCGTCGAAGGTGGTGAGCGTGAAGCCCCCCTTGCGGAGGACCCCCATTTCGCCGTCCTGGAGGAAGAGGACGTCGCGGGTGTGGGCGAGGAGCGCCGGGATGTCGCTGGCGGCGAAGGTCTCGCCGTCGCCGATGCCGACCACGAGGGGGCTGTCCTGCTTGGCGACGACGATTTCGTCGGGGGCGTCTTTCCAGACGACGGCGATCGCGAAGGCGCCACGGAGGTGGGTGAGCGACTGGCGAACCGCTTCTTCCAGCGATTTTGCCCCTTTGCGCAGTTTCTCGTCGACGAGGTGGGCGACGATTTCCGTATCGGTGTCGCTCGCGAAGACGACGCCACGCCCCTGGAGTTCCTTCCGGAGCTCGACGTGGTTTTCGATGATGCCGTTGTGGACGACGGCGACGGAGCCGGCCGCGTGGGGGTGCGCGTTCACCTCGCTCGGGCGGCCATGGGTCGCCCAGCGGGTGTGGCCGATGCCGACGGTGCCGGCGAGCGGGTTCTTCGCGAGGGCGGCGTCGAGGTTCGCGAGCTTGCCGACGGCACGGATGATTTCGATGCCATTTCCGCCATGTACGGCGAGCCCCGCCGAGTCATAGCCCCGGTATTCGAGGCGCCGAAGCCCCTCGACGAGGAGGGGGGCACAGCTCTTGGTTCCGACGTAGGCAACGATTCCGCACATGGTTCAAGTCCTCCAGAGGGAGCCGCAAGGTAGCAGAACCGAGCGCCCGCGCGTGGTGAACTCCAGGATGAAACGGCCCCGCCGTCTCTCGCGACGCCGCTTCAAGCAATTTAGCGGGCGGTCGCAAACGGGCGGGCCCGATGCAAAACGGGCCCCTGTTGCTTGCAAATAGTTCTTTTAACCCCTATTGTAAGACGTCTGGCTGGCAGGAGGTGCGATTGGCTGTCGTTGTGCTTTTTACGGACGAGTTCAACGCGTGGTACCAAACGCTCACGGAGGCCGATCAGGACCGCGTTGCGTTCACAGTCGGGCTGTTGGAGCAGCGTGGAGTTGCGCTGCCTTTTCCCTACTCGAGCGCAATTCACGGTGCCGACTTTGCGCTTCGAGAACTTCGAACGCAGTCAGCAGGCGCGCCGCTCCGGACCTTCTACGCGTTTGATCCACGTCGAAATGCCGTACTCCTGATCGGTGGAGACAAAACAGGCGACGCCCACTTTTACACGACGATGGTCCCGCTGGCGGGGGGAATTTGGCAGCAGTATCTGCGTGAGACGGAACAGGACGCGAGTCAAGAACCTTAGGAAGATTGGAGAGTACTACGATGAGCGCACGCAACTGGAACTCACTTCGAGAAAAGATGGCCCCCGAGCGGCGGGATCGGATCGATCGCGAAGTTTCCACCGAGCTGGTCGCGCTTGCTCTTCGAGAGCTTCGCGAGCAAGCGGCGATGACGCAAACGGAGGTCGCTTCGGCAGCGGCAATGACGCAAACCGAGCTTTCAAAGTTTGAGCGACGCGAAGACCACCGCGTTTCGACGGTCCGCCGGTACGTCGAAGCGCTCGGCGGGCAACTCGAAATCGTGGCGGTCTTGGGGGGTCGGCGAATCACCCTCAAAGGCGTTTGATGCTCGCTTCGGGCACTTCTTGGGCCCCAGCGTCTTCGCCCCTCAATAGGGTCGTTGGCCGCTCATGTTTCCGCCGGGGCCGTAGTCGCAAATGATCGTGCTCGGGTAACGGAGGTTCGGGCAGTTCACGAGGGCGCAGCCGAGCTTCGTCGTGCTCTTCCAGACGACCTGCGTGTAGTGGCCGCAGACCCCCGAGCAGCTGTTCTTCGCGTAATTGTAGTTCTTCTTCTCCGAAACCCAGCTCGAAACAGCGCCCGGACCGGTGGCGCTGCCGCTGGAGGCGTAGATGTTTTCGCCGACGTAGGTCGGGTAGCCGTTGCTGCGTCCGGCGTTGTGATCGATCAGCGCGCCATCGTCGCTCTTGCACTGGCTCCCCCAGGCCTTCGCGATGGCGGCGAGGGCCGGGTCCCAGGTGAGCGCCGGGAGGCCGGCGTTCTCCGCGGCGCGGGCCGTGTTGTGGGCGTCGGTGATTCCGGCGAGCTCGGCCGGCTCCCCCGCGGAGCCCCCGCCGGTTCCCCCTCCCGTGCCGGTGCTCGCGTCGGTTCCGCCGCCCGTGCCAGAATCCCTGGTTCCAGTGCCGGTGCCGGTACCGGCGTCGTCGCCAGAGCCGGGGAGCTCCCCCGTGCCGCTGTCTTCGCCGAGGAGGGCCGTGTCGCCGCTCCCGCCCGAGCAGGCGAGGAGGAACAGGAGCGGGGCCGCCGCAACCAGAGAAACTCGCTTCGCGTTCATAGAACCTCCCGGAGGGACATGGTCTGTGCGTGACCCACCCAAAACCGCTACGCGCAGTCTCCTTTGGGGCGCAGCTGAGACTCTATCGCGACACTTTTGCGATGCAACGGTCCGCGCCAGTACTCACCCGTTTGGGAGGAACGTGTGCGCCTACGCGGGGATCGGTGGGTCAGCGGTCGTCGCAGGTGAGCGGCGGGAGTTCGGCGGCGAGGGTGCCGTCACCGATGGCGCGGGCGCGGGCGAAGACGGGGCGGAAGGCGTCGAGGCGGGCCATCACCGAGAGGGCGCGCGTGCTCGGGTCGTTGTCCATCGCCGAGAGCGAGACGACGCCGATCACCTCCCGCGAGCCGCGGATGCGGACGGGGCCGCCGGAGTCGCCGGGGCAGACGGAGGCTTCGACTTCGAAGGTCCCCGGGGTGAGCGCGCGGATACGCCCCCCTTCCCGCTCGTGGCGGTAAATGCCGCCCGGGGAGGCGGCGCAGCGACCGAAGCCGATCGGGTCGACCGGTTCGCCGAGGGCGGGGGCGGCGTCGAGGCGGACGGCGAGCTGGGCGTGCCCCTTCAATTTGCGATTCAAAACGACAATGGCGAGGTCGCCGGAGGCCCCGGCGGCGCCGCACGGGGGGGCGACGATCGCCTTGGCACCGAGCGTCCCCCAGGCGAGGTAATCGCCGCCAAATTCGACGCGCAGCGTCGACGCGGCGACGACTTGATCCAGGAATTCGCCGTGGGGCCCGCGCTGAACGACGCAGTGGTGGGCGGTGAGGACCAGGTCGGGCGCGATGAGGGTGCCGGTGCAGGAGGCGACCTCGGTCACCAGGCGAACGACGGCGTCTTCCGGGCGCGCGAGGGCGAAGGGGGGGGCGACGAGCGGTTTGTCTTCGGGGTCGTCGTTGTCGCCGGTGCCGTCATCGAGGGAGGGGGCGTCGGGGAGGAGCGTATGGCCGCCGGCCGCGGGGCGCACCGACGGGTGGGCGCTGCAGCCGGCGACGAGCACCGACATCCCGACCAATGCCGACGGAAACCCGGATTTCGACCGCGAAAGCGCGAGGCGGACCCCTGACTCCGGCGGCTCGGGGAACTCTCGCTCCTCCGCACGCGGAAACAGGGACAAGGACGGCGGAGCAGCGGCGCGGGCGGGGGTCGTCAAGGAAGGGCGTCCTCATCCAGATGCGAGCCAGGAACCAAACGAAACTATTGAGGCAAGGTCACGGTGCGTGTGGCGTGCTGGTGGGCGACCCGGGTCTTTTCGGGATCGGCCATTGCATCCTCCACGCCGAGGCGGACGAGCTCCTTCAGGATGGAGACGCGCCGCTCGGCGAGCGCCTCTAGAAACGGGGTGCAGGCAGGATCTTGGGTCGCCTCGCACGATTTTTGAAAGGCGGTCTCGGCGTCGAGGGCGGCGTGAACCTTCCCCTGCTCGAGGAGCACGCCGGCGAGCAGGTGGAGCGACTCCGGCTGCACTTTCACCGACGGCGGCGCGTGGTCGAGGACGCCAAACGCCATCCCCGGGAGGCGCGCATCGAGGTACCCCTGGGCGAGGGCGCGGACCGCTTTTCCATCGGCCGGCTGCTTGGAGGCGTCGGCTTCGAGGGCGCGGATCTTCCCATCCTGGCCGGCATCAAGGACCGGACGCGCCCGCTGGGTGCCGCTCGCGACCCACACGAGGCCGACGATGGCGAGGAGCCCGAGGGCCGCGTATTTGGAGTCGAAGGTCATGGATGAGGGGCAGGGGCGACCGCGCGCCGCGGGGAAGGTTCCCACAAATCGTCGCCCCCGGCTACTTGCGGGGAGGCGCGAGTCGCCACGAGAGTGAGCGGGTCACCGATTTCGGGCTCGCGAGTCCCGACGAGAGTGACCCGGGCACCGATTTCGGGCTCGCGAGTCCCGACGAGAGTGACCTGGGCGCCGATTTCGGGCGCCCGAGTCCCGACGAGAGTGACCTGGTCACCGATTTCGGGCTCACGGGGTCGGCTTCTTGGCCTTCCGTCGCGCGGCGTGGGCGGCGCGGAAGCTCGCGAGGGGGGCGAGCAGCGCTTTGGCGAGCGTCTCGTTGGCGTCGGCGCGCCCTTCGACGTAGCGCACGTAGCTACGGGTCGCCTCGACGAGTGCGGCGCGGGCCTCGCTCCGGGTGGCGCCGTCGTCGTGGACGACCAGGGCCGCCTTCGTGACGGCTTCGTCGTAGCGATCTTGAACCGCCGTGAGGGCGTTGATCACGTAGGCGACGGCGATGGCGGCGGGGGCCGGGACGTTCAACGTCGCGGCGAGCGCGAGGATGCGGCGGGTTTCTACCGCCTGCTTTGCGTACGTCGAGCGGATAAAGCGCATCCCCTCGGGGAACAGCGCGCCGCGGATCCGCTCGGCGGCCTGCGCGACCGCTTCGTCGGGGACGCGTCCGAAGGCTTCGAGGAGGCCATCGAGGGCGCGGAGGAGATCATCCGCTTCGGCATCGACCGCTTGAAGATCGGAGCCCCCCTCTTCCGCAGCCCGCGCGGAGGCAGCGAGCACCGCCGTGAAGGCGGTCGCCCCGGCGGTCACTGCGGCGAGGCGCGTCGAGTAGCCCGCTTCAAGGGGCCCCACCGAAGGCGCCAAGGCGGCGGAGGCCAAAAGAGGGGCAAGTGCCAGAAGTTCTTCGTTGGAGAGGGTCGGGAGTCCAGACATCGACGGAACGGCACCAGAGCCCCTGGGGGGTGGTCAAGGGATTTTGGCGGTGGCTTTGGGGGTGGTCCAAGGGGCGGCGCTTCTGACAGGGTCTCTGCCCGCCCCGGCGAATCCCGCTTGCGGCCGCAAAGATTTTGTTTAACCCTAAGGGTTATGAAACGTGCAGAACTTACGTTCGCTGCCATCGACTTTGAGACGGCGAACTACCGACGCGACAGCGCCTGCGCGGTCGGTGTCGTGCGCGTTGAACGGGGCCGGATCGTCCGGCGATTCAGCGCCCACATTCGCCCGCCGGAGCGATGGTTCGCGTTCACCGACGTCCACGGCATCCGCTGGGCGGACGTCGCCGACGCGCCCACCTTCGGTGAGCTCTGGCCCCAGTTGGAGCCGCTCTTGGAGGGGGTCGCCTTCCTCGCCGCCCATAACGCCCCCTTCGACAGGAGCGTCCTTCGCGCCTCCTGCGAGCGCTACGGCATCGCCCCGCCCGAAATCCCCTTCCTCTGCACGGTGCGCGTAGCGCGCGCTGCGTGGAACCTTCGCCCGACGACGCTGCGCCATGTTGCCGATCACCTTCGGCTTCCGCTGGTGCACCATGACCCCCGTTCCGACGCCGAGGCGTGCGCACGCATCGTCCTCCGCGCGGCTGCCTGAGGGAGACCCCTGCAATGACCGTTACGACGAACCGCTGGAACCTTTCCGAGCTGCGACAGCACGCGCCGCACCCCCTCGCACCCCACCAGGAACGCGCCATTCGCCCGCTCTTCGAGTGGTATGAGAACGCCAAGAGCACCGGCCGCCTCGCCGGCGGGATCCTCGCGCTCCCGACGGGCGCGGGGAAGACGAACACGGCGACCACGTTCCTCGCCGAGGGGCCGCTGTCCGACGGGTACAAGGTGCTTTGGCTCGCCCACACCCACCATCTCCTCGACCAGGCGCGCGATGCCTTCGACAGGAATATCGGGCGCGTGCGGCCGCCGCGGGAGGAGATCCACTACACGGTCATTTCGGGGACGCGCACGCATGCGTCCCTTCGGGATCTCTCCGCGAAGCACGACGTCGTGATCGCGACGCTCCAGACGATCGCGCACGGTCGCCAGGAGGGGCACGCCTCCCTCGCTGCGTTCCTCGACGCAGCAGGCAAGCGTCTGGTGATCGTCTTCGACGAAGCCCATCACTCCCCGGCGCCTAGCTACCGGAAGCTCATCACCGAACTCCAGGCAAACGGCGCCATCGTCCTTGGGCTTACGGCGACGCCGACCTACACCGACAAGTCGAAGCGGGGCTGGCTACGGACGCTGTTCCCCCAGGAGATCCTCGCGCGCGCCAGCGTGAATGAACTCGTCGCGTCCGGGGTGCTCGCCAAGCGGGTCGATGAGACGATCGACACGAAGGTGATCCCCGAGTTCGACGACAGCGAGTTTTCCCGCTGGCAGCGTTCCGCGCGCGACCTCCCGGAGGACGTCGTCGACGCGCTCGCCCGGAACGCTCCGCGGAACGACCTCATCGTCGACCACTACGTCCGTGGGAAGGACCGCTACGGCAAGACGATCATCTTCGCCGACCGGTGGGTCCAGTGCGAAGCGATCGCCCAGGGGCTGGAGCGACGCGGCGTGCGCGCCGGGAGCGTCTATTCCCACGTCGAAGGGGACATCGGCTTCGACGCGCGGCGAACGCGCGCCAAGAACGAGAACGAGAAGAACATCCAGCTCTTCAAGGACGGAAAGCTCGATGTCCTCTTGAACGTCCGGATGCTCACCGAGGGCTCCGACTTCCCGAAGACCCAGACCGTCTTCCTCACGCGGCAGACGACGAGCGAGATCCTGTTGACCCAGATGGTCGGCCGGGTGCTCCGGGGGCCGAAGTTCGGCGGGACGGAAGTCGGCTACGTCGTCTCGTTCATCGATGACTGGCGCCAGAAGATCCGGTGGGCCGAGTTCGACCTCGCCGACGGGGGAACGTCGAGTGCCGCCGCGCGGGCGTCCGAACGGCAGCCGCTCCGACTCGTCTCCATCGAGCTTGTACGGCGCCTCGCGCAGCAGATGGCGGGGGGGACGAACACCTTCCCGGCCCCCTTCCAGACGTTCTTGCCGACCGGCTGGTACCTCGCCCACTACGATGCCGCCGAGGGGGACGACGTGGTCGCCGTCGATCGCCTCGTGCTGGTCCATGACGACGAAGAAGCGGCCTTCACCGCGCTCATCGCCGCCCTCCGCCGCGCGTGCCCGTCGGCCTTCGAAGCGCCGACCCTCGACCTTGAGGCGGTGGAGCCGCTTGTTGAGACGCTCCGCCAGGCCCATTTCGCCGCCGCTGGGCGAGCGCCCGCCGACATCAAGGCGGACATCCTCCATATCGCGCGCCACGTCGGCCAAGGCGAAGAGGCGCCGCCGTTCTTCGCCTTCAACGCACGCGCCGACCACGACCTCGACAGCATTGCTCAGCGGTTCATCGACAACAGAAGCGGCCCTACCGAAATCCGAGAAACGCTCCTCACCGAGTACGCCCGCGATGACCGGTTCTGGCGCGCCCTCTTTCCGACGTTCAGCCACTTCCGCCAAGCGAAGGACGCCGCAGAAGGGCGCCTGCTCGATGGCGACGCCCCCCTACCGAATCCGACGAAGCCGCTGGTCGACACCGCCTTCGTCGAGCCCGACGATGCAACGAAGGACCGCGTGAAGCAGCGCGATGGGCACTGCCTCTGCTGCGGCACCACCTCCCGGCTCCAGGTCGACCACATCGATGCCGCCTACCACGGCGGCACCGCCGATCTTGGAAACCTCCAGACGCTGTGCGGCCGCTGCAACCGCGCGAAAGGGACGCAGAGCGCCCGCTTCCGGAACACCCGCACCGGTCGAGCGGCGCCCCCCCGCGCCCTGCCGGATTTCGATGCGCCCCGCGAGCGCGAGCGCGACGGCTGGGAACGCTACCTGCGCGCCATGTTCAACCTCACCTACGGATGCGGCGCCGTGCAGCGTGTTCAGATCGCCGCGCGAGGGCCGTCCTTCTACAACTGGTCGGTCGAGCTCTTCGATGGCAACGATCCGAGCTGGCTGGAGCCGCTGCTCGCCGACTTCGTCGCGCGCATCCAGCGGGGGCGCGATGCCGCCGGGCAGGCGCCGATTGAGAGCCTGTCGATCACCGCTCCGGGATACAATCCGGTCGTTTGGGGGTAAGGGACTAGCCAGACACCGGAGGCGACGAGGCGCAGTGGACCTCTTCTTCAAATCGAAGAAGCTCGCGAGTGTGATGGGCGACGAAGGGGCGCTGAAGCGTGCCTATGGCGACCGGAATGCACGCGAAATCCGCTGTCGCCTCGCCGTCCTTTGTGCGGTCCCCTCGCTGGCGGAGGTACCCCGTCTGCGGCCCGAGCGTTGCCATCCGCTCACCGGGCCGCTCGTCGGACGTTTTGCCGTTGACGTAATCGACCCGTTTCGACTCGTCTTCGAGCCGGCTCCGGGGTCGCCCCTCGGCCGCGGCGGCCGCGTGAACCTCGCGAAAGTCACGGCGATCGTTATCCTTGAGATCGTCGACTACCACTGATGGCCGCCAAGCTCGTCCCCTTCCAACCGAACTACGTCACCCGCCCCGGCGAGGTGCTCGAATCGCATCTCGAAGCTCGGGGGATGACGAAAGCCGAGTTTGCGAACCGTTGTGGCCGGCCGCTGAAGACGATCTCGGAGATCGTGCGCGGCAAGGCGGCGATCACTCCCGAAACGGCGATCCAATTCGAGCGGGTCCTTGGCGTCCCGGCAACGCTCTGGCTGGCCCTGGAGTCTAGGTATCGGCTCGACCTCGCGGAGCGGGCAGAGCGCGCGTCGCTCGCGCGATTTCTGCCCTGGACCGAGCAGTTCCCCGTGAAGGACCTCCTGCGCCACGGAGCCTTCGAAGACCCCGCCTCGGAAACCGATCTCGTAGGAAAGCTCCTCGCCTTCTTCGGCGTCGGCACCGTCGATGGGTGGGAAGAGACCTTTGGAACGCTCCGCGTCGCCTACCGGCGCTCGGCGGCATTTGCGGCCTCCCCGGGGAGTATGACCGCGTGGCTGCGGCTGGGCGAACTCGCCGCCGACGCGTTGACGTGTGCCCCCTACGAGAAGCGCGCGTTCAAGGAGGCGCTCGCCGGCTGCCGTACCCTGACCGAAAGACCGTTCGTGGACGTGCACCCCGAGCTCGTCGAACGCTTCGCGGCCGCCGGCGTCGCGCTCGTCCTCGTTCCCGAGTTGCCGAAGACGCACGTGAGCGGTGTCTCGCGGTGGCTCGCAAAGGACCGCGCGCTCATCCAGATGAGCCTCCGCCACAAGACCGGCGACCACGCCTGGTTCACGCTGTTCCACGAGGCGGCGCACGTTCTCCTGCACAGCAAGAAGGGCGTGTACATCGACGAACCGAACGGCGAACGCACCGACGAGGAAGAAGAGGCCGACCGCTTCGCGCGTGACCTCCTCATCCCGCCAGGCACGTTTTCATCCTTCGTCCACGCGGGTGAGTTCTCAGAGACCGCGGTGCGCCGCTTCGCAGCGAACGTCGGCGTCGCCCCTGGAATCGTCGTCGGTCGCCTCCAGCACGAGGGGCACGTTCCCTTCGCGGCACTGAACCGCCTGAAAGAACGCCTCACCTGGGCGTGATTCACTCCACCAGCGGCAAAAGCTTCCGGAGCTGGGGCATGCGCAGGAAAATCCCGCCCCAGAGCATCACGCCGAACAGGAACGGCACCGCGGCGGCCGGCTCCCCTTTTGCGACGTGGGTCGCGATCGCCCCGCCGAGGTAGCCGGTGACCAGGATGGCGCCGAGGATTCGGGTCTTCGGAATGAAATAGAGGACGACGCAGGCAAGCTCGATGAGACCGAGAGGGCGCGCGGTGGCGGCCGGGTAGGTTTTTGTCCAGTCTTCCAAGAAGTTGCCCGGCTGGGCGATTTTCATGGCGGCGCTCATCAGGAACGGCGGGAGCGGCAAGCAGGAGAGGACCCAGCCGACGATGATTTGCCACTTCGGGATGGGGGCAGATTCGGTGCTCATGGCGGCGGAGGTAGCACTCGCCGGTTGAATCCCGCTCGCCGGTTCCTCACCGCCGTTGGCGGTTCCGGGCGGACAAGCCGGTTGAATCCCGCTCGCCGGTTCCTCACCGCCGTTGGCGGTTCCGGGCGGAC
>DYPH01000034.1 GCA_020720045.1 Sorangium cellulosum
TTTCCTCACCGCCTTCGGCGGTTCCGGGCGGACGAGCAGTTACCAGCATGCTCGCGGTTTCCTCACCGCCTTCGGCGGTTCCGGGCGGACGAGCAGTTACCGCCTTCGGCGCCTACTCGCGCGTCAATCCGCCCAACGAAATCGACAAGTTCGAGCCGAGGGCGCGTAAGACGCTCGCGCATTCGTCGGCGGTGAGCTGGGCAGTCTCCCGGAACCGGCAGAGAATTTCCCGCTCAAGATCGCCACGCGCGGCGGCGATCCACCGCGACAGCGTGACCCGATGGACGTCGTACATGACGGCGATCGCGTCGACGGTCACCCCTTCGACGTAGTGGAGGAGCAGCAGCGTCCGTGCGCGGGCGGCGAGCGTCGGCAGCGCTTCCCGGGCGGCGGCTCGGAAGGCCTCCCCGTAGCGGGCGCGGAGCCGCTCGAGCTCGGGATCTTCCGTCGCTGCGGCGAGCCCCGCTTCAAAGCGCGCCTCGCGCTGGCTGGCGCGCCCTTCGCTTCGCGCCACGTCGACCGCAATCCGGGTAGCGACCACGCGAAGCCAGCCGAGGAGCGGGACACGAGCCTCGTAACGTTCAATAATCGCTTCATTTTCTGGAGTCGCGCGCACGAGGCGCTCGAGCAGGCGCTGGGTGACCTCATCGGGCTCGACGGGGAGGCGCTGGACCCACGAAGGCACGTGCTGGCGGAGGAGCGTCACGAGCGCTTCAACCGCGCTCGGATCGCCGGCGGAAACGCCGAGAGCCAGAAGAAGATCGGCGGCTTGCAGGCGTCCGAGAAGGTCCGGATCCAGGTGCCCCCTTCCGTCCTGGCGCGCTGGAGGAGCGCATCGAGGAGCACCTCTTCGGAAACGGCGATCGTCGGCCACGTGCGCTGTGCGAGCGCGACAAGCGCCATCCCGGCGTCGCGGTTGGCGAGCAGGAGTGCGTCTCGCACCGCGCTCCCATCCCCCGGCTCCGGGGCGATTTCCCCGTCCTCGTACGTCTTGCGGCGCGCAATCATCGCTTGCTCCGAAGCATCGGTGCCGGAAGGGCATCGAGGTTGTACGAAATGAGGCCGAGCAACCCTTGTACGCTACACCGGCGGATCGGCGACGTCGAGGGGAAGGCGCTGCATACCGATGGACAAATGCCCGAGCGAAGAAGAGCTTCTCGCGATCCTCAATCCCGTCGCCGCGCGGGCTCCGGGGACGACGAGACCGGTTCGTCAGGTGGAGGCGCACATCGCCTCCTGTGAGTCGTGCCGGACGGTCCTTGCGCTCCTCCTCTCGGAAGGGGCGCCGAGCGATGCGGCACCGACGTCGACGGGGCTTCGGCCCGGCGAGCGCGTCGGTCACTACCGGTTGGGGGAGGTCCTCGGCGCCGGCGCGATGAGTGTAGTGTACAGCGCTCTCGACGAGCGTCTCGACCGCACCGTCGCGCTGAAAGTGCTGCGCTGGGACCGCGGGCTTGGGGGCGCTGACGCGCTGCTCCGCGAAGAGGCACGCGCGCTCGCTCGCGTCTCGAGCCCGTTTGTTGTCGATGTCTTTGACGTCGGCGAGCACCTCGGGGCGGTTTATATTGTGATGGAAATGGTCGTTGGCGAAACGCTACGCCAGTTCGCTTGTGCCTCGGTACGTAACCCCCGAGAGCGCGTCATGGAAGCGCTCATTCAGGCGGGGACCGGCCTCGCAGACGCCCATGCGGCCGGCGTCATTCATGGGGACGTCAAACCGGAAAATATTCTCATTTGCGTCGACCAGCACCTCGGGAGCGCTGCCGCAATTCGCGCAAAAATTTCGGACTTTGGGCTCGCTTTGGTTCCTCGGAGGCGTGGTGAGTCTAGCTTAGGTGGGCCCCAGAAAGACGAGCGAATTTCTTATGAGCCTCGCGAGGTGTTCGGGGGAAAGTCGTCCTTCGTTGGTACCCCGGCTTACATGAGTCCAGAGCTCTTTAACGGCACGAGACCAAACGCAAAAAGCGACCAATATGCGTTCTGTGTGACCGCCTATGAAGCGCTGGCTGGCGAGCGCCCCTTCGCCCCTTCGCGGGGGCAGGATGTGCGGGACGTGAACGTCGACACGTTGGCGCGGATCGCGATGCTGCCGATTTCGGCCTCGGCCGCGCGCGCCCTCCTTCGCGGGCTTCATCCGGACCCGTCGAAGCGGCACCCGAACATGCGCGCCCTCGTTGACGCGCTCCGGCCGCGAAAGTGGGGCGCAGGGGCGCTTGTCGCGGGCGCGACCCTCCTTGCAAGCGTCGTGGCGGGGGTCGTTTGGCTTGCCGCGACGCGCCCCGCCCAGGACCGGTGCCGGGATGAGGCCCAACCGGCGATCGACCTCGCGAGCCCCAAAACGTTGGAAGGGTTCAGGAGTGCGTTCCTCGCGACCGGCTCTCCGTCCGCCGCCGAAAGTGCGCGCCTCGTGGAAGCAGAGTGGAACCGATTTCTCGACGAATGGCGCGTCGCGCGTGTGTCCGCCTGCCACGCACAGGCCGCCCCAGTAAGCGATGCAACTTCGGAGCTGAGTGGGGTAGAAACGTGCCTGTCGGCGCGCCTCACCGACGCTCGCGCGTTCCACGACGCCGTTCTCCGCGTGACCCCTGCCTCGGTCGGTGCCGTCGCCGAAGCGGTCTACCAGTTGCCGTCGCCCCGCTCCTGTCTCGCGAACGCGTCGGCACGCCAAGCGACGGGGCCAAACCGGTCGGCGGCAACGCCAATTCCACCGGAAACGTTAGCGAAATTGGCCGACGCCCGTGCTCACTACTACGCGGGCGAAACGGCTCAGGCGCGGAGCCATCTCGCCACGCTCCAGGCCATCCTCGCCGAAGGCCCGACGGTCGTCGGGAGTGCCCCGAGCGGCTCCCGGACCCACGGCAGCCGGGCCGCCCACAGCTCCCGCCAACGCGTGTCGCCGCGTTCGCGGCCGCCTCCCTCGGTGAGCACGAGAAGGCCCGCGACCGCTTCATTCGTTTGCTCGCCTATGATCCTGATTTCAAGCTCGATCCGAAGTCGAGTTCCCGGCTTCAGGAGCCGTTTTCGGAAGCGCGCGGCTACTGGCGTGCCCAGCCGTCGCGGCCCGGCATCGTCGTTCAGACCCAGCTTCAGCAGGGGGCAACCGGGCGAATCTCGGTGACGCTTTCCGACCCGACCCACATCGTTCAGACCTTGGAAGTGGGCTATCGTTGGTCGGCTACGAGCCCGTACACGGTGACGAAGTTGTCGGCTACGGGGGCGGTCGATGTCCTGGAGCCTGCCGCCGGTGGCTTGCGTCTTGAGCAGTACGTCGTCGCGCTCGACAAACGGTCTTCCGTGATCTTTATGGAGGGGACCTCCGCCACGCCGATCGTCCGTTTCGCAACGGCAAAGGCGCCTGACGCATTGGCGGCGAAGGCCAACGTCACTCCGTGGCTCATTGGTGGCGGGGTCGCGGCAGCCGCGCTCGCAGTAGGCGGGTTCTTTCTCCTCCGCCCGACGACCTTCGACCCGAGCGGCCGTGTTCGCACGTCGTTTTCCGCCCAATGCGGCGGTTCCGCCTGCAACTGACGAATGCGGTGGGACATTTTGCCCCTTTCGCGTGGACGGGACCGGCGAGGCATGCCACCGTCGCCAGCGATGGCCCTCTTTCGTTCCAAGCCTCTTCCGGCGATCACCGGTGTATTCGGTCTCTTTTCCGCGCTCTTGACGGTTCACTGTACCGAGCTTGAGCAGCGTGCCGTCGTCGCCGATGGTGGCACCGTCGAACCGGACGCTGAGGTCGACGGCGGCGCCGACGTCGGAACGGGCGAGGAGACGGGCCCCGACGCGACGACGCCCGACGCGGGGCCGCCGCCGATCGATTTTGTGTGCGGAGACAAGGACGCGTGGACGCTCTCTCTCCGGGAAAAGCCGGCCTGCGGGACTCGTCGCGCCCAGGAAGTCGCCAAGCTCTCACGGGACGGCGTGAGTTTCCGCGCGCTGGCCTTGGGCCAGAGTGCAAGCGGCCGGATCGGGATGGCCTGGTCGGAAGAAACCGGTATTGACGTCGACACATCGACCCTCCGAACGACGTCGTTCATGCCCGGTGCCGCCGCAGCAACCGGCACCGTGATTTCGGACTCGGTGCTCTACCCAACCTCCGACTTTAACGGACCGGGCTACGACGGCCTCGCCGCCGTCGGGTCTGCCGGCGATGACGTGTTTCTCGCCTTCCCGGAGACGCAAGAAGGCGTCTCCAACACGATCAATGAAGGCTCTATCACCCCGGATGGCCAGCTCATCGGCATCACCTCCCTCGCGAAGACCGTCCGGCGGCACACCCAGGTGGCGATCGCCCGGAACACAATCAACGATGATCGGGCGCTCTCCTGGTACAACCGCCCGGGCTCTGGCGGTGTCGATGGGCGAATTCTTGTTCGAGTTCGAGAGTCTGGCGTCCTCGGTGCCGAGCAATCGGTGACAGGCAACGACACGAGCTCCGTCGACGCGCCGGCGGCAGGGGCGCAGAGCCTCGCGTTTGACAGGAACGGCGCGCTCACCGTCCTTTACGGAACGAGCGCGATGAGCAGCTCCTTCGGCCGCTATTCAAAGCGTTCCCGCGGGGGCACCTTCGCGTCGCCAACGACCCTCTTCGGCAACTTCAGCGACGGAATTCACCAGGGCCTCGCCCCGAGTATTTCGATCGCTGGAACGTCGGGCGTCATGGCGGCGTTCAAGATCGAGGCCACCGGCGCGACCCAGGGGCAGGTGAAGTATTCGCTCTACACGTTTGATATCGGTGCGGGCGAACCTACGCCGGTCGCTCAATCGCCGGATCCGATCTACGGAATGAGCACGTACAACAATTTTTCTGCCAGCGGCCGCGCACGCATCGATGCGGGCGGTCTCATTCACATGGTCTTCGGCTACCACAGCAGCGGCGGAACATGCCGCATTGAGTACCGCCGCCAGTCGCTGCTGAACGGGAAGCCGATCTGGTACGAAGACACCGTCGCCGTCGCCCTGTGTGCCGCCGAAGACCTTCCGCTCGTCGACATGGTGATCGACCAGAATCGTCGCCCGCACATCGGCTACGCGCTCGCCGGCTCCATCGGCTACGCGACGATCTATCCGTGACGTTGGGGGCGCCGCCGTCGTCTTGCGTTCGAGGGTCGGCGCAAGCGACGGAGTGTCGGCCCCCGTCGGCCCGGCTAGACCGCCGCCATGACCCCTTATTTTGATGGCGTGCTCACCGACGACCGCTGGCAGGCGATCGCCGGACGCACGCCAGCCGATTTTGTCTACGGCGTCGTAACGACCGGAATTGTCTGTCGAACGACCTGTCCGGCCCGCCCGTCACGGCGAAACGTTCGCCTCTTTGGCGATGCCGCCGCGGCGATTGCTGCCGGTTTTCGTGCCTGCCTCCGCTGCAAGCCGCTCTCCTCGCCGGTCCGTGAGGAAGCGTCGCGCATCGCGAGTCTGTGCGCGATTCTCGACCGCTGGGTTGCCGACGAAGGCGGTTCCGCGCGCCCGCGGCTCCTTGCGATGCTCGCCGCGGCGAGCGGGCTCAGTCGCTATACCGTGCAGCGTCTCTTTGTCCGCACACTCGGAATTTCCCCGCAAGATTACGTCGCGGCCCGGCGCATGGAGCGCCTCGGTGCTGCGCTCGTTCCGCCGGGCCATTCCCGAGGAACGGCGAATTCAACGGTGACCGAAGCGATCTATGGTGCCGGTTTTGGGGCGAGTTCGCGCTTTTACGAGACAGGGAGCGCCCGTCTTGGAATGACGGCTTCTTCACGAAAGAGGGGCGGGGAAGGGATGGAAATTCATGTGCAATACGTCACAACTTCCCTCGGGCGCACCCTGGTTGCGGCGACCGACCGCGGGATCTGCGCGCTGCTCTTTGGTGATCCCGGCGACGACGGAGCGCTCCTGGCCGATCTCCAGAAGCGCTTTCCGAAGGGGCGTATTTCGACGGCAGAAACAGCGTTTGTCGCGCCGTGGATCCTCGCCGCTGTTGCGTCTGTCGAGGAAGGGGAAGTGGCCCAAGAACTCCCGCTCGATCTGCGCGGAACCGTCTTTCAGGAGCGGGTCTGGCAGGCGCTTCGCAAGATTCCTCGCGGCACGACGGTCACTTATTCGGAGCTCGCCGCCTCCCTGGCGCCGCCCGGGACCGCGGCCGGCCTCCCGACGCGCGCGGTGGCGACGGCGTGCGGGGCAAACCCGATCGCGGTCCTCGTGCCGTGCCATCGGGTCGTCGGGAAGCGGGGGACCGGCCTCCGGGGCTACCGGTGGGGGCTCGCGCGAAAAGCGCAGCTGCTGGCCCGCGAGGCGATCCCGCGGTCGGGTGACGGAGCGACCGTCGCCGAGCTTGCCCCACCGACTCCTCGGTAGCGCCCGTCAGCGCGGGAGTTTCGCCCAGTGGGCCGCGAGAAAGGCCATCTGTGGGCGGTCGCTGCCGTCGGTCGGCGCCACGGAGAATGGGTAGTTCGCCGGCCACCAGGCGCCGCCGGCCCAGTAGGTCGAGCCGAACCAGACGTCCGGGTTCGCCTCGAGGTAGCGGAGGATGTCGGCGAGGGCCTGCGCGCAGAGGTCGTTGCGCCCGCCGGCAAATTCGCCAAGAAATGCGCGCTTTTTCTTGCTGCGGGCCCACGCCGTGAAGGCGGTCAGGCGCTCAGAGCCGATCGTCGCGCTGACGCAGGTGTCGTGGGTGCCGCTGCCGTCGCTGTCGAGGTATTGGTGGACCTCAAAGACGTAATTGTCGCCCGGATCGACGACATTTCCGAGCGCCGTGCTCCCCGAGCGCTCCCAGAAATCGGCCGACGTCCAGTGGAGGCCCGGCACCGTGATCAGGTTCTTCGCGCCGGCGCCACGAATCGCCGCAATTCCGGCATTTGCGGCGCCGAGCCAGGCGGTGACGTCCTGTTCGTGGGGCTCGTTCATCAGGCCGAAAATGACCGAAGAGTTGCCGCGAAAATGGGCGCCGAGCTTCCCCCAAAGGTCGGCGAAGGTGGCATTGGGGACCTGGTCGCCGAGGGTCTTTCCGCCGTAGCGGCCGTAGTCGTGGACGTCGAGGACGACGAGCGCCCCTTTGCCGGTCGTGTGGGCGACGACGGCGTCGATGGCGGCGAGGTAGGCGCCATCGAGGGGCCCTTTTTCCGTCGGCTGGACGCGCCGCCACAGGATCGGGAGGCGGAAGATCCGCGCCTGTTTTCCGAGGAAATAGTCGATATGGCTCGCCGTCGGGAAGGTGTAGTCGATGGCAACGGTGCCGGGGACCTTCGTCGGGGCGAACTCGGCGCCGGCGAGGTTCACGCCGCCGTAGCGGGGCAGGGGGGCCGGTGCCGCGTCACGACCCGCGCTACCGCCGTCGACGCGCGGGAGATCGACGATCGAGAGCACCTCGCTCTCGCGGCCGGAGGTCTCGGTCCCGCAGGCGGCCGTCACCGCGGTCGCGGCGAGGGCGAATCGGAGCTGCGCTTCCGCCCGGAACCGCCGGAGGCGGTGAGGAAACGGCGCGCAGGGATGCAGGTGCTGGCGAATCCCCACGGAGTGGGACCGTACCACGCCTGGGCTGGGAAAACCGACGTGCCGGGTCGGTTTGCGCACTTGAAACTGCGAATTGCGACATTAGGTGTCGTGATCGAGCACTTGAAACTGCGAATTGCGACATTAGGTGTCGTGATCGAGCACTTGAAACTGCGAATTGCGACACGGGGTGTCGTGATCGAGCACTCGAAACTGCGGAAACCGACGTGCCGGGTCGGTTTGCGCACGTGAAACTGCGAATTGCGACATGGGGTGTCGTGATCGGGCAGCTGAAACTGCGGACGCTGACGCACCGAGGCGTTTGCTGAGAACTCCGCGCCGTCTCCCGCTTCGCGGACGGACGCGTTCGATGGCGCAGTGCGTCTTGGGTTTGCTTACCTAGCCCCTCAATTTTGTTCGCCGCGCTCGCGGCCCGTCTTCGCTCGGCGACCGCCTCTTGTCCGAGGAATCGTCCTTTTCGCGCCGATGGAATTTCGGTAAGCAAGCGGGTTCGTTTGCGCGCCGCCCCGGCGCTGCCTTCCGGCCCGCGGGCGAACCTCGCGCCGAGCACGTTCGGTGCTTCGGCTGTTTCTCAGGAGTCCCATGAACCCCACGATCGACATTCTCCGCGGTGAGCTCGAACGCCACTACTCGCTCGAAGAGCTCACGAGCCTCAGCGCGTCCCTCCTCGGGCTCGACCCGAAAGCGGTCGGCGGGGAAGGGGCGAAAGCGACCTTCGCCCGCGCCCTCGCCGAGAGCTGCTTCGCGAGCGATCGCGTGGAGGCGCTCGTCGACGTGATGGCGTTTGCGAAGAAGTCGGTCGACCCGCGCGTCTTTGAGGCGATGCAGGGGCTCGGCAAAGAGCACCTGGAACCGGGCCGAGAGATTGGGGATTTCGAGGTCAAGCGCCTCCTCGGCGAGAGCGAATTCGCCTTCGTGGCGCAGGCCCAAAAGGACGGAAAGGCCTACACGCTCCGCGTCCTCAAGCGCGCCGTCGCCGCCGATCGTCGCGCCGTCCACCGCTTCCTCACGGCGAACCGCCTCGTCGCCGCCATCGGCGCCGCCGAAGGGCTCCCGGAAGACCTGGTCGCCGGGGAAGTCGGCGATGTTGCTTACGTTGCCTACGGGCACGTCGAAGGGGAGTCGCTCGCGGCGAAGGTCCTCCGCACCGGCCCCCAGCATTTTGCCCAGGCCCACGGGCTCTTCCGCAAGATCGTCGAGCCGGTGGCCGCCCTCCACGGCGCCCACCTCGTCCACGGCGACCTCCGCCTCGATCACGTGCTCGTCGGCGTCGGCGGGAAGGTGACCCTCATCGATTTCGGCGGCGACAAGCTCCGCTCCGCCCGCTTCGGCCTCACCCGTGCGTTTGCGCCGGAAGTCATCCGTGACGTCCACGGCGCGAAGACGGAAGGGACCCGCGCCGACGTCTACGCGCTCGGCTGCATGCTCTACGAACTCCTCACCGGCAAACCGGTTTTCGAAGGGACTTCGCTGGCCGACATCGTTGCCGCCCACCTCTCGAAGGCGCCCGAGGCGCCGTCGACGAAGGCCCCCCGCGGCTTCCTCTCCGCCGACATCGACGCCTTCGTCCTTGAACTCCTCGCCAAGGATCCGGCCGCCCGTCCGAAGGATGCCGCCGCCGTCCTCGAAGGGCTCGAGGCGCTTGTCGCCGGCCGTATGGCCGCCACCGGTCAGGCGCTCTCTGCGGAGAAGGTCACCGAGCTCGTGGACGCCCTCCTCGCCGCCCCGACCGACAGCGACGCCGCCCTCGCCCTCGAGAACGCCGTCACGCAAGGGGGCGATCCGGCCACGATCGCCGACGCCTTCGCCGCCGCCGCCGAAAAGGTGGAAGGGGACGACGAAGCGGCCCGCAGCGACCACAAGAAGGGGCTCCTCTACCGCGCCGGCCGTATCTACGCCGGCCGTGGCAAGAACAAGGAGAAGGCGGAGGCGATCTACGCCGCCATCGTCGAGCTCGACCCGACCGACGACGTCGCCGCCAACTCCCTTGAAGAAATCAAGAAGCAACTCGGCAAGTTCGACGAGGTTGTTGAGATTCTTCTTGAGCGCTCCGGCATCGCCGCCCCCGGCGAAGACCGCGCCCGGATCATGGCGGAAGTGGGCCGCCTCTTCGCCCACGAGCTCGACGACGCCGACCAGGCGCTCGTCGCCTACACGCAGGCCCTCTGCGAGGCGCCCCACATCGGCAAATACGCCGATGAAATCGAGAAGCTCGCCGGCACCAAGGCCGACGCCTGGCAGGAGACCCTCGGTTCGATCACCGAAGCGGTCAAGAACCCGGAAATCGCCAGCGCCGACCGCGTCGCGCTCCTCGGTGTCGCCGGCCGCTTCTACGAGCAGAAGCTCGGCCGCGCCGACATGGCGCTCATGGCCTACCAGGGGGTCCTCGCCAGCGAACCCTCCAATGAAATCGCCGCCGAAGCGATGACCGCCATCTACCGCCGCGCCCAGCAGTGGCCCGAGCTCCACACGGTGCTCACCCAGCGGGCCGACGTCGCCGGCGCCTCGCCGAAGGGGCGCGATCTTCGCGTGGAAGCGGCCGAAATCCTGGAAGGGAAGCTCAACGACGCCGCCAAGGCGAAGGCGACCTACCAGACGGTCCTCGCCGAGGACCCGGGCCACGAGAAGGCGGGCGAAGCCCTCGCGCGCATCGCCGAGAAGACCGGCGATTTCGAGACGTTGGTCGCGATTCTTGAACGTCGTCTCGAGAACGTTTCCGGCGCCGCCAAAGCCGACGCGCTCGTCCGCGTCGCCGAGGCCTACGAAGACAGCCTCAACAACCTCAACGAAGCGACCCGCCGCTTCGAGGCGGCCCTCGCCATCGACCCGAAGCACCCCTCGGCGCTGAAGGGGCTCGACCGCATCTACAACCGCCAGGGGAAGTTCACCGAGCTCCTCGAGACCCTCGATCGCCAGATCGCCGCCGCGGCGACGCCCCGCCAAAAGGTCACTCTTTTCGAGCGCATCGCCGCCCTCCACGACGAGGAGTTCCTCGACCACGCGAAGGCCGCCGAAGCGCTTGAGGAGGTCCTCGCCCTCGACTCGAACAACGACGCCGCGCTGACCGGCCTCGCCCGCCACTACCGGCGCCTCGATCGCTGGGAGAAGGTCATCGGCGTCTACGACCGCCACCTCGCCGTCCTCGGCGACGAGCCCCGCTCGACCGATCTCCTCGTCGCGAAGGCGCGCACCCTGGCCGACCAGGTCGGCTCGCCGGAGCGCGCGATGAAGGCCTTTGAGCAGGTCCTCAGCCGCGATCCCCAGCACGCCGGCGCCCTGGAAGCGCTCGCCCATCTCCGCGAAGTGACTGGCGATGCCCACGCCGCCCTCTCGGCCATCGAGGCGCTCGCCGCCAAGGCGGAGTCGCCGCCGGCCAAGGCCGACCAGTGGATGCGCGCCGGCCGCCTCCTCGAAGCCCGCGGCGACAAAGACGGTGCGATTGAGCGCTTCAAGCTCGCCCTCGACGCAAACCCGAAGGACGTCAACGCCGCGGTCGCGCTCCGGAAGGCCTACTACGAGCGCGGGGAAACCCAAGCGATCCAGGGCCTTATCGAGCGAGAGCTCGCCGGTGCCGAGAGCGAGCTCGCCAAGGCGCGCCTCCACGCGGAGCTCGCGAAGCTCTACAAGTCGGCCCTGAAGGACGACCTCAAGGCGGAAGCCTCCGCCAAGCGCGCCGTCGACCTCGACGGGACGAACGCGGAAGCGCTCCTTGTCCTTGGCGACCTCGCCTTCGACGCCGGCCGCTTCATCGAGGCGACTCGCTGGTACGAGGGGCTTGTGCACCGCCCGCAAGTCCTCGAAAACGGTGCCGGAACGGCGATGCTCGTCCGCTTCGTAGAAGCCTACGGCAAGAGCCAGCCGAAGGTCGAAGCGGCTCCGATGAGCATGTCGATCTTCTCGATGCCCTCGATCTCCGAGTCGGCGCCGCCGCCGAGCCTCGCGCCGCCGACGGCGACGAACCCGAAGCTCGCCGTTGCCCTCAAGGCGCTCCGCGAGTTCGCCCCGACCGACATCGACGCGATCACGCGCATCGCCACCGTGCTCTTTGACCACGGCGATCCCGAGCTCGTTCACGAGATCTACGCGGAGCTGTTCGCCAAGCATTCCGATAAGTTGAAGGGCTCGGAGCGCGTCGACGCCCTCTACCACCTCGGCGAAAGCGCCCGCCGCTCGGAGCGCCTCGACGACGCGGAAAAGCCGCTCGTGGAGGCGGCCGAACTCGACCCGAAGAACGCCCGCGTCCTCCGTGCCCTCGGCAAGCTCTACGACGAGCTCGGCAAGCTCGAGCCGGCCCACGACGCCCGCAAGAAGCGCGTCGAAGCGGTCGACGGCGCCGAAAAGTTCGAAGCGCTCCTCGACCTCGCCGACTTCCAGTTCACGCGCCTCGCCGACGCCGAGCTCGCGAAGAAGACCTACGCGCGCGCCCTCCAAGAGAAGCCTGCCGATCGCCGCCTTCTCACGAAGCTCATGCAGCTCTACTCGGAGGGGAAGGATTGGGCGAAGCTCGTCGATGTCATTGAGAAACTCGCCGACGGCGTCGACGACAAGAAGCAGCGCGCCAAGTACATGCAGACGGCCGCGTCGCTCTCCAACGTCCAGCTCGAGGACAAGAAGCGCGCCGCCGGCTACTACGAGAAGGTCCTCGAACTCGATGGCACGAACAGCCGCGCCGCCGACGAGTTCGTCACCCTCTGCATGGAGACGAAGGCCCACGAGACCGCCGAGCGCGTCCTCAACGACCAGCTCGATCTTGCTCAAGAATCGGCCGATCGCGAGCGCATCCGCAAGCTTCTCGACCAGGTCGGCGACCTCTACCTCAAGTTCCTGAACGAGCCGGCGATGGCCATCGACGCCTTCGAGGCGGCCCAGGCCTTCGATCCCGACGACGCGCCGCGCGCCGAGAAGCTCGCCGAACTTTACGCGAGCGACCCGGCCCAGTACCTCGACAAGGCGGTGAAATCGCAAGGGAAGCTCCTCGAAGCGAACCCGTACCGCGTCGAGAGCTACAAGCTCCTCCGCCGCCTCTACACGGAAGCGAAGCAGGCCGACCCGGCCTGGTGCCTCTGCCAGGCGCTCGGCGTCCTCAACCTCGCCGAGCCGGAAGAAGAGCGTTTCTACAAGAAACACAAGGCCGAGAGCGCCGCCACCGCCCAGGCGGTCGTTGCCGACGACGATTGGGCGCGCCTCACGCACCCCGACGCCGACCCGCTCGTGACGCGCGTCTTCACGCTCGTCCAGCCGACGATCCTCCGCACCCGCAACCAGTCGCTCGCCGAGATGGGCTACGACCAGAGCCACATGGTCGACACCGCCGCGAGCGCCTACCCGCTCGCGCAGACCCTCTACTACGCCTCTGGCGTGCTCGCGGTCGCGCCGCCGGTCCTCGAAAACACGAACGATCCCGGCGGTCTCGGCTTCCTCCACGCCACCGAGCCGGCGATCCTCTTCGGCGCCGCCGCCGCGACCATCGAAGCGACGACCCAGCAGCTCGCGTACCTTACCGGCCGCCACCTGACCTACTACCGCCCCGGCTTCTACGTGCAGAAGCTCGTCCCGACCGGCACCGGCCTCAAGGCCTGGCTCTTCGCGGCGATCAAGCTCTGCGTGCCGAACTTCCCGGTCGCCGTCGATATCCAGGCCCAGGTCGAAGAGGCGGTCACCGCCCTTCAGAAGGACATGGCCCCCGCCCAGAAGGACCAGCTCGCCTCCACGGTCTCCAAGATCTTGAAGGAAGGCACCGCCCTCGACCTCAAGCGTTGGGTTGCCGGCATCGACCTCTCCGCCGACCGCGCCGGGTTCCTCCTCGCCCACGACCTCGAGACCGCCTCCGAGTGCATCCGCGCCACGGAAGCCGACTCCCCGGTCACGACCAAAGAGCGCCTCAAGGAGCTCGTCCTCTTCGGCATCGGCGAAGACTACTTCGCCCTCCGCCGGAAGCTCGCGATCACCATCGAGGGGTGACCCCGGTCACGTGAGGGCGAGCGTCTGGACCGCGAGGTCTCCAGGCGCTCGTCGTCGTTTGTCGGATTGTCCCCGTCGCCACACCCGTGTATTCCGCGGCGATGTTTCGCCCGTTTTTCCCAGGTTTGCTCTTTGCCTGCGGTTCGTTGGCGTGCGGGGCCGCTCGGCCCGCGTCAGCCCCTTCGTCGGGTTCCGCGCTCGTCGTACGGCCAGCGCCGTCGACCCCTGTAGCCGCTGGGGCGCCGGACCAGGAGCACGACCGCTGCCCGCCGTCGTTCGCGCCGCGCGCCTGCGAACTCTACAAACGTGGCTCCTACCGGGAAGCCGACGAAGCGCTTCGCGATGAGCTCGCCAAGGAGTCGGCGGCCGAGCGACGCGCCGAGCTCTGGTTCGTCCGCGGGCTTGTTGTGAGCACACGCGCGTCAAACCCGGACGCGGGGCGCGGGGCGTACGCGGCCTCCTATGAGATGCACCCCTCCGATCGCGCGCTTTCCGCGTTGGGAGGAAAGTCGTGCATCATTGAGGCGAACGCGGTGGCCCCAGGAGTCAGCGACGCCCGGATTGAAAGTGCGCCGCGCCTCTCCGCGCTCGCCCCCGTCCATGCGGGCTGCGAACTCCGCTCCGGCAAGCGCGTCACCGACGCAACGCCTCTCCCCACGCTTTGCACAACGCGCGACGAGGTTGCGGAGCGCACATTTCTCCTGGTTTCGGTGGGAAGCCGGTCGCGGGCGATCGAACTAGGCGCCTCTTTCAGCATTTCGGGGCGGACTGCGGAAACGGTTTCCGAGCTGGTTCCGACCGGTGCCGGGTGGGTTCAGGCGACGTTGTCGATGAATGAACTCCAAGAAGAAACTCAAGAAATGCCGAGCGAAAATGGGGCGCCGCCGGTCGTCATGCGCGGCATGATCAACGCGTTCGCAACGGAGCGGATTGTCATCGTCAATACGAAGAGTGGTCTCACCTATTTCGCGGACCACGTCCGACCGACGCTCGCAGCAGAGCGCGGGGGCCCCCACGCGACCTTCCAGCCGTCGGCGGACGGGCTCCGCGTTGACGGACTTGGATGCCACGCAGTCGTCGCTCAGGGAGCCGATGTTTCGCCTCCGTGATCGTTGAGAGTCCGCGTGCGGGGAAGTGGCGCAATTTTTCGCCCTCCGACCTGCTTCCCGGTAAACGGGCCGTCATGGCCCAGGTCTTCCGACGCTCTTCGCTGACCCTCCTCGCCGCGCCGCTCCTCGCGTCGCTCGCCCTCGCTTGCGACAAGGGGGCTGCGTCGACGGCCCCCGCGGTGACCGCCGCCCCCGACGTCCAGGCGCAAGCGCCCACGCAAGCCGCACCGGCACCGGCCCCCGCAGGATCGGCGCCATCAACGCCGCAAGCGGCCGGAATTCCAGCCGATGTGAACGTCGTCGTCATCAGCATCGATAGCCTCCGCGCCGACATGCCCTGGCAACAGCCCCCCTACGGGCGTCCGATCGCGCCCCGGCTCACCGAGCTCGCGAAGAAGAGTGCGGTCTACACGAATTTCTACGCCAGCTCCTCCTACACGAGCATGAGCCTCGGCGGCTTCCTCGGTGGGCGCCCCCCGAGCGAGCTCCTCCGCAGCGGCTACTTCTTTAGCTCCTACCCGGACAAGAACCTTTTCTTCCCGGAATTGCTTCAAAAAGCCAGCATCACCACCGTCGCCACCCAGGCCCACTGGTACTTCGGCAGCGCCGGTTGGGAGCAGGGCTTTACGAAGTGGGACCTCATTCCGAACCTGAAGAAGGACAATTCGACAGACACGGAAGTGACGGCGCCGCGCCACGAAGCTCTGGCGGAAACCCAGCTCACCGACGCCTCCAAGAAGGGGCGGTTCTTCGCGTGGTATCACTTCATGGATCCCCACGACGTCTACTACGATCACAAGAAGGACGGCGTAGAGCCCTACGGCAAAGGCCAGCGCGACAAGTACGACGGCGAGGTGACGTTTACCGATACCTACGTCGGTAAACTTGTCGATTTTATCGATGCCCAGCCCTGGGGCTCAAAGACGATTGTCCTCATCACCGCCGACCACGGCGAGGCTTTCGGCGAGCACGGGTCAACGCGCCACGGCTTCGAAGTCTGGGAGCCGCTCGTCCGGATCCCGCTCGTCGTCCATGGGCCCGGAATTCCTGCGCGCCGCATCGACGTTCGCCGCTCCGCGATCGACCTCGCGCCGACGTTCCTCGATCTCTTCGGCGCCCCGAAAGAGGCCTCTTATCGCGGAGAATCGCTCCGCGGCGAGTGGGCAGGCACGAACGCGCCGGCACGCGATTTTGTCGTCGATCTTCCGGAAACTTCCAACAACGACAAACGCCGCGCCTTCTACCGGGGGAAGTACAAAATGCTCCGCCAAGGGGCCTTCTCCTACCGGCTCTACGACCTCGAAACCGACCCCGGCGAAGACAAGCCGCTCCCGAAGGACGCGACGTTTAACGAATTGAAGGAGGCCTTTGAAGCCTACGACAAGACGCTCACCGAGGTCGAGCCGACCCAGTGCAAGAAAGGCTGTCTGTTTACGACGGCTCCGAAATGAACTCGGTCGTCGCCTTTCCGACGTTCTCGGTCACGATCGTCCCCTGCCTGCGGGATAACTACGCGTATTTGCTGACCGCGCCAGGCAGTGCTTCGGCGGTTCCGGGCGACGCTGCGATCGTGATCGACGCCGGAGAGGCGGCCCCCGTGAACGCGGCGCTCGCCGGGCCCGTCCGTTCGCGACCGCCAGCGAATTTGCTGACCACGGCGTCGCGAGAGACGGCGGGCCCACTTCCACAGGGGCCCGTCCGTTCGCGACCGCCAGCGAATTTGCTGACCACGGCGTCGCGAGAGACGGCGGGCCCACTTCCACAGGGGCCCGTCCGTTCGCGACTCGGCGCGATCCTCGCCACCCATCACCACCTCGACCACGTCGGCGGTCATCGGGAGCTTCTCGAAAAAACGCCCAATATTCCGGTATTTGGCTCCGCCTACGACGGTGCCCAAGCGCGCATTTTCGGTCAGACGCGCCTGCTTCAGGACGGCGAAACCTTCGACGTCCCGTTCCGCGCGAGCCCCTACGCCGGTGTTCGCGTGCAGGCCTTCCACGTCCCCGGCCACACGCTTGGCGCGCTCGCCTACCTGGTGGAGGGCGTCGCGCTCTTCACCGGCGACACCTGGTTTCTCGGCGGCTGCGGGCGCCTCTTTGAGGGGACGCCGGCCCAAATGCGCGAATCTCTTGCGCGAATGGCCGCGCTTGGTGACGACATCGCCGTCTTCCCCGGCCACGAATACACCGTGGGCAACCTCACCTTTGCGGTCGCCACCGCGGAGACGCCGGCCCGCGCGCAGGCTCTCCGGGCCGCCCAAGAGGCACGTGCCGCCGGTCGACCAACGGTCCCGAGCACCATCGGCGCCGAGCGGTCGACGAACCCGTTCCTCCAGACGATCGATGTCGCTGAATTTGCTAAGCTTCGCGCCGCGAAGGACGCCTTCTAGCGTCTACCGCCTACCGGGGGACCGGCGTAAGCAGCGGCCGCCCTCCCAGCCAAGCGACGAGGTTCGCAACGACGAGATCGTCCATCGCCCGGCGCGTCGCCACCGATGCCGAAGCGGCGTGGGGCAGCAGCACGACGTCGTCACGAAGGCGGAGCCCCTCCGGCACCCGCGGTTCGTCGCGAAAGACGTCGAGCCCGGCGCCGAGGATTCGCCCTTTTTCCAGGGCATTCAAAAGTGCATCGTCGTCGACGACCGTCCCCCGGGCGACGTTGATCAATACGCCATCTTCGCCGAGGGCAGTCAGCACGGCGGCGTCGACGAGGTTCTCCGTTTCTGGCCCACCGGGGACAAGTACAATGAGCGTATCTACCGCCTCAGCGAGTGCGAGCGCCGTCTTGCAATAGCCATAGGGGACGCCCTCCACGGGGCGTCGTGAATGGTAGTAGATCGGAATCCCAAAGCCTTCCAGGCGTTTGCCGACGGCACGCCCAATGCGGCCGAGCCCCAAAATGCCGACCGTCCGCCCGCGAAGTGTGCCGCGCGTGAGCGGGTAGGGGGCGAACTCCCAGCGCCCTTCGCGCACGTAGCGGGCCGCTTGTGGGATTTCACGGAGCGTCGCCAACAAGAGTCCGACGGTCGTATCAGCGACCTCCTCATCGAGCACATCTGGTGTGTGAGAAACAAGGATTCCGCGTTTGTAGGCCTCGTCGACCGGGATATGATCGAAGCCGACGCCGAACGTCGAAATGACGCGCAAATCGGGGAGTCGATCGAAGAATTCCGGCGTGATGCGCACGGATGTCGAAGACACTGCAACCGCCACGATGCCAGAACCGTCGCTAGAAAAATCGGCGGCCTTCGCGGCGTTCGTGACGGAAAAATGCGCTTCGAGGGCCTCGGCTAGCGAACGGCGAAGGGGCCCGAGGTGGAGGAGACGAGGCTTCATCGCGGCGGCGGCTTTCGTGAGAGAATGCCTGGATTTGTTCGCGAAAATGGGGCACGTACAAGGACGTTGCCCGCTTCTGGGGCGGGGAACGTCAAACGGTAAATCTCTCTGCCGAGGCAGGCGCGATAGCTGGGATCGTCGACGATTTGATCCATCGATTCAGCGGCTGGGGTCGGTTCCAGAGAATCCTGAAACATGGCGATGACACCGGAGCGATCGATCAAGAACTCTACCAACGTCGCGCCATCGTCGGTCGTCGACGGGGAACAGCGCGAAAGGGCAGGGTGGGCGGCGGCAATCACGGCGGCAAGCTGGGCCACGTTGTAACGAGGGGCCGCGCACCGGGGATCGGCGACGCCCATAAAATCGAGGGGCCCGAGGCGCTCCCAGGGGCGCCCAGCCCCCTTCACACCTGCGTTTTCAGCAGGTTGGCGTGGCGGGCAGTCCGGGGGGCTCGCCGGCGGCGCCATCGGTTCCTCGCCGGTCGCGCCGGCCCCATGCACGACAGCCACCGGCACGACCGGGAGCGACGGCACCCGCGCCTGCTCTCGGGGTGCGCAGCCGACGAAAGCGAGGACGAGGAAGAGCCTTCCCATCGCTCGGCCTCGCGCGTGGCGTCCGCGTCCCATTCACGGCGCCGCTACCACGGCACGCCGCCCTCGCCTAGGAATCGCGCCGCCACCGCCCGTCGCGCCCCTTGACCTCCGGCGCCGACTTCTCCACAATGCTTTCAAAATATTTTGAAAGTTGTGTAGGGGAGCCTCCGTGCCCCTTCGAGCGCACCCGAGGGCCGCCTCGGACCCGAACTTGTTCCCTTGTTCCTCGATCCGCGCCCGCGAGCGAGGACGAACTGTTCCCGTCAACCGCAACGGCGGGTAGAACCCCGTTGCCGGACCTGGAATCCCCCACCATGCCGCTTGCCGCTCATATCGACACCCTCCGCGATGCCCACAAGACGGAACTCGGCGGGGCGCGCACGGAGGATCTCCTTGAAGACGCACGTGTTTTGGTCGGTCGTGAGCTTGCTCGCGTCGAAGACCTCCTCGCCGGTGCCGTCCGCGAGGGAGCTTCGCCGGGACCCGAAGCTGCCGACCATCTACTCGCCGCCGGCGGAAAGCGTGTGCGGCCCATGCTCGCACTCCTCGCTGCGGAGGCGCTCGGCGGAATCACCGAGACGACCCGCGAGGTCGCGATGGTCTCCGAGCTCATCCACCTCGCGACGCTCCTTCACGACGACGTTGTCGACGACGCCCCCGAGCGCCGTGGACGGGCGACCGCGGGGCGCGTCTACGGAAATGCGGTCAGCGTCCTCGGCGGCGATCTGCTCCTGACGACGGCCCTCGGTCGAACCCAAGCGCTCGGCCAGCCCGACCTCCTCGCCAGTCTCATTACAACCCTACGTGCGCTCGTAGATGGTGAATTGATTCAACTTCGTGGCCGTCGCGGCTTGGTCCTTTCCCGGGAGAGCTACGAAGCGATCGTCGAAGGGAAGACGGCGTCCCTCTTTGTGTGGGCGGCGCGCGCCGGCGCGAGCAGCATCGCCGTCGACGCGCGGGACGCCGCGAAGCATGCAAGTTACACCGATGCCCTCGGGACCTTCGGTCGCCACCTCGGCCTCGCTTTTCAGATCGTCGATGACCTCATCGACTACGTCGGCAGCGAGACCGGAAAGTCCCTCTACGCAGACCTCCGCGAAGGGAAAGCGACGCTCCCCGTCATCGTCGCTGCCGAGCGCGATCCGGGCCTTCTTGAAGAACTTCAGGCATGTGCGCGCGGCGAGCGCGAGGGGGCGGAGGCCACGCTCGCCGCCCGCATCGTCGCCACCGGCGCCTGCGATGACGTCCGTGCCCGCGCGGAAGCCGAAACGCGCGCCGCCCTTGCCGCCCTCGATCGCCTCCCGCCGGGGCGTGCTGTGACGCTCCTCGCCGCCGTCGCCACGCGCCTTTCCGCGCGGCTCGCGTGACCGCCATGCGTGAGCGCCCCTCCTCCCCCGATGCCGCCGGCTCCGCGAAAGTCTCGGAGATCGAACCGAGCGCCGCGCTCGTGAGCGACGTGGTGGGGCGCCTCATCGAATTCTGGGGCTTTAAGCGGAGCATGGGCCGCATCTGGTCGGTTCTTTACCTGTCGCCGGAGCCGCTTTCTGCCGAGGACCTTAGGCATTCACTTTCGCTCTCGAGCGGCGCGGTGAGCATGACCCTCGGCGAACTGCTCCGCTGGGGAGTTGTTCGAAAAGTCTGGGTCCAGGGCGAGCGAAAAGACTACTTTGCCGCCGAGGTTCAGCTTTGGAAGATGATCTCGCGGGTCTTGAACGAGCGCGAGAAGGCGGAGATTGCCTACGCGATCGAAACCTTCGAAGAGGCGATCGCCAAGCTCGAACCGGCGCTGCGCGGCTCAGACGCGGCGGCGCGGGAGCGGGCACGTCTCCAAAAGGAGCGTATTTCTCAGCTCTTGGAGCTTGCACGGATCGGGCACCGGCTCGTGGAGACGCTGGTGTCGACGGCGAAGCTCGACGCGGAGCCGCTCGTCCGCTTCCTCCTGCGCGCCTCGGGAGCCTCCTCGCCGTCGTCACCTTCCTCGCCCCACTGACGGCAGTCGCCGGTACCCCCGGTGCGGCGCCGCCGCTCCAAAACAACGACTACAACCTCGAATTCGTCTACGGACCGCTCATTGCTCCGTCGCGCATTTCGGGGTTTTCTGGCGCAAATATTGCCCAAGCTTCAGCGATTGATGGCTGCGCGATCTCCCCCGCCGCTTCCGCCGTTCGTGAGGGGTACAGCACCTCGCACGTGGACTTTGATTTTGGTCTCTCGTTGTCGCTCCCTGGAGCCTACGGGAACGTCGATTTCTTCAATCGCGGTCCCAATACAAGTCGTGAAACGACGGGAAAGACTTCGCAGTTTTCTGCGATATCTGCCGGATTTCAGCTGCAAATCGGGGAGCTTGGACTGTCGTCAACCCTCGCCAATGAGCAGTTTTCGCTCAGCGCTCCGGCGAATGGAAAGCCGGGACTCGATCTCAGCTTCAGCCGAATTACCACGCAAGCGGCCTACGGCTTTCTTGGCAATCAGCTGGTGCTCGGTGCCGGTCTCCGCTCGGTGGCGCTCACGATCAATGCGACCGAATCGGCGCGTGCGGCAGCGACTTCCTTGCTCACGCTCAGCGGCAATGGCGCCACGATCGGCGCGATCATCAAACCCGACGATCGTCCATTTCGACTTTCGGCGGTCTATCGCTCCGCGGTCACCGCCCAAGCGACCGAGGGGGCTTCGAGTCTTTTCGCCGCGTCGACCGCCGAACGTGACTACGTGCTCCCGAGCCGCGTCGTCGCCCCGTGGGAACTCGAAGTCGGCGCGGCGGTACAGCTCGGACCGCGTCCCCTCAATCCCTCCTGGCGGGATCCAAGCGCCCGCCAAGCGGAGCGCCGCGCGGTGGTCGACACACGGCGAAAGCAACGGAAACAAACGGGGATTTCGCCCGTCGATGAGGCGCGCCTGGAGGGGTGGGAAGACGAAGAACTCGCCTCCTACGCGGCCAAAGACAAAGAACGCGAATACACGCGTTACCTGAATCATCCCCGAAAGTACGTGCTCCTGCTCGCGAGCGCGCTCGTCGTCGGCGCCAGCCCGAATTCCATCAACTTGGTCGGTTTCGTCGACCAACAAATGGAACTCGCCGGGGCGCGAGCAACGATCTCCCCCCGCTTTGGCGTTGAGGCGGAACCGATCGCCAACCTCGCCAAGGTGCGCGCGGGGACCTACTACGAACCTTCCCGGTTTGAAGGGGTCGCCGGCCGCCAGCACTTCACCCTCGGCGGCGATCTCTTCCTCTTCACGTCGCCGAAAATCGCCTTTATTCCGCCACTTCCGATTGCTGCGGTCGGCTTCGTCGACGTCGCCCCCCGCTACCAGAACTTCGGACTCTTCGTCGGTTTCTGGAAGTGAAGCGGGCGCCGGCGAAGGTCAGTTGAGCTGGCTCTTGTCGACGGGCCCGGAGGCCGGCTCCCCTTCGACAAACACGGAAGTGATCTCCCGCTCAATCGTGAAAGCGAGCTCTTCCTCAATCGCCGAGAGCGCCCCAGAAGCGCGTTCGACGTTCCGCTGGTAGACGAAGAGGCGCACCGGGCGTTCCGCCGGCGTCTCGACGAGCACGGAAGCGCGCGGGTCGACGCCGTCGACGATCACCTCGGCGCCTGGAAGATCGACAATGTAGACCTCTGCCCCGTGAATGAACTGGGCGAGGGCAGGGTCGAGCGCCTCAAGGACCTTCCGCAATTGATTCCCGAAGGTGTCCGGGAGCGGTGCCCAGGGCGGCGCCGCCGTGTTGAGGTCGACGACGCGCGTCCGTAGGAAGGCCTCCACCGCCCCCTGGGTGTCGCCGCGCGCCTCGGCGAGCATGCCGATGTAGTAATGGGCGTCGCCGTTGGCCGGGTCTTTGGTCACTGCCGCCTCGAGGAGGGGAGCCGCCTCTTTGAGGTCGCCGGCTTCAAACCACGCGCGCCCCGCGAGAAATCCGTAGTTGGCGTTCTCAAGCGCCTCTTTCGGGATTCGTCGGAGGACCTTCGCCACTTCCTCGCGCTCCCCCTTGGCGACGAGCGCGTCGGCCTTCAGCAGGAGGCAATCGGTAACTTCTTCAGGGTTTTCAGCGACTTCGAGCGCTTCTTCGACGAGCGCGATCGCCTCGTCGTGCTCTTCCAGCGGCGAAACGAGTAGTTCGGCGGCGTTCAGCATCGCTTCGAAGTAGTTTTCGTCGAGGGCGATCGCCTGGCGGTAATGCTCCACCGCCTCCTCGGCATCGCCGGCGAGCGCCGTCGCATAGCCCAACAAATTGTGAACTTCCGGCGATTCCGGGTCCGATTCCAGGGCACGCTTCGCGCAAGCGACGGCGCCATCGGCGTCCCCTTTTTGCGCGAGGTCCCAACCACGATCCAAATGGGCGGAGAGGCGATCCACAGGCGGCCCTTACCTACCGCGGCCCGAAAGCGTCAAGCGCCGCGGCGGGAATCGCCCGCGAGCTCGTCGCGCCGCGGGCCCGTCTCTCGCGACGCCACGGGCCTTGGGCCGCCTCAATCGCGGACGATGACCCGCGTCCCCGCCTTCGAGTCGCCGGCGAAAACACCATGCCAACCTTCGGGCACGAGCGGCTCCGTCCAATTGAACATGTTCCGCGCATCATTCGGTGCAAGGTTCACGCACCCGTGGCTCTGCACATGGCCGAAGTTGGTGTGCCAGAAGGCGCCGTGAAGCGCGTACGAACCCTGGAAATACATGATCCAAGGCACGTCTTCGATGCTGTAGGGGCCGTCGCTCGCGACGTCGCCGTCCATCGTAGAAGCGACGTGTTTTGCCTGAATTCGGAAGCTTCCGGTCGGCGTCCGGTGGTCCTGTTCCTTGTTTGAAGAGGTCCGCCCCGTCGATACAAGCGTCGCATAGACCGGCTTGTCGCCTTCGTAGGAGACGAGCGCTTCCAGCTTCAACGAAACGTCGATCCACTTTTCCCCGGCGGCGAGGTCTTTCGGCGGCGGCGTCGTACGGAGGACGACCCCTTCTTTTTCGCGGAACCACCACCCGTCGGCGGTTTCAAAATAGAGTTGACCACCGACGGTGGCGGAAACACCCGTCAGTTTGGCGCCGGCAAAGTGGGGGAGGGGACCTGCCGCAGAAACCTTTTTCTGGTCGGCGGAGACGACGTACTTTGCCCCCTGCTTGAACATCACAAACGCAGCAACAGGGCGCCCTTCGGCCTCCGTGCCCGCGCTGGTGATGGGCGCAGCACCGCCAGTCGTTACGCCCGCATCGACGCCAGCCGCGGCCGCCGCAGCTGTAGAACTGCCTGGAATTCCTGCAGTTCCGGACCCATCGATCGGGAGGTTCGTCGGGGGCGCTCCGGCGCGGTCATCGAGCCAAACGCCGTGAAAATCGGTCCGTAGCTTGGTGACGGCGACGCGATCCGCCGAGACAATCGACCCATTGGAGGTCCGCCACCAACGGGAATTGTTGGAGACGAAAATCTTGTCCAACGAGAGGTAAAACCCGCGCACCATTCGGCGTGAAACGGTCCCGTCTCCTTGCAGATCGGTGAGCGTAACTTTCGGTTTTTCCTTGCCCCAGTCCTTCATGAACCACGGGGTGTCGTCCTCCGGGGGCGCCGGCGGCGGCTCGCCGGCAGCGACGGGGGCGGCGCTCGAAGCGGTGGCGGCCTCCCCCTCCTCGGTCGTCGGCTTCTTCTTTGGCGCCTTCAGCCACGGCTCCGCCTCCAAGCGCTCCGCGTGGGACGGAACGTGCCGGTACAGCGGCGTGCCGTGGGCGATGTTGTAGCCGTAATCGTAGGGGAGCGGCTGGTCGAGGCGCGGCGGATGGGGCGCGAGCTTGACCTTCGGGTGGTCAAGATCGATCGTCCCGTATTTTCCGCAAACGTAGCCGCCCGCTTCCAGCTCGTACCAGCCCTCTTTGCAGTTCGCCTTCGCATGCGGCTCTGGAATTACTGGGGCTTTCCCGCCATTTCGCAGATAGCCGAGGCGCACGCTCTTGTTCGGCGGGCGCTTGTCGTCCTTCCCTTCGCGGGGGTACTCCATTTCGCTGAAGACGGGCGCTTGCATGTAAAGTGCAGCGAAATACGATTTCGGCCCTTCGGGGACGGCCGCCTTCACGGGGGCTCCGGCGTCCACAACCGCCGTCGCGACCGATGCGCTTGGCGCCGCGCTCGCTCCGCTCACGACCGTCGGCGGAATCGCCGGAACGTCGTCGGATTTCTTCTTGCCGCTGCACGCGACGAGCGCCGTGACGCCAAGGGCAAGAACGGAAAAGTGCCGAAGGGGCGGATTTTTAAGAAGATTACGCATGGTTCCGAAGAGGGGGCGAGGGCAAACGCCCCGACGCGGGGACTTATTCGCGCCTACGCGATTCGTCAAAGTCCTCGGCGGTCAGTGCTTCTTGTGGGCCCGCTCAAGCTCGCGGTCGATCAGCTGGAAAATCTGGTCGACCTTCCCAGTAGGGAGCGGGACGGTCGCCCTGGCATGGGTGCCCTCGGCCTTCGCAGTGAGGCCATCGAGGAGCCCCGCCGGCAGCGACGAGTTGGTGATGCGGCCGAGTTCGTACAGGGAGGGTAGGTCGTTGAGCGTCTGCACGACCTCCTCGGCACCGGCCCCGTCGAGGCATTCGGCATCGACGTGCAATTCCCCGTCGCCCTTGTCATTGAGCACGACCACAGTGATCGTCACAACCTGGACTGTCTCCGGCACTTGCCCGATCTGATCATGGGGATGGCGTACGACGAGCCTTGCCGCTTCGTTCGCTTTGACCGGGACATCAAAGGCCCGCTTCTGCATCGGCGCGGCAAACTTCTTTGCGTCGCCGGGCGGGACGACGACCAGCGTCTTGCCGACGCCCCGAAGAAGCACACGATCGCTGTTGTCGAAGCTCACGAGGGCCGACTTTACCCCCGGATATTCTACCGGTTTTCCGTCAGGAGTCGGCATCTTCGCGGCAAGGGCGTCCATCGCTGCGTCGGCGCGTGCGTCGTCCATCGAATAGCGGATCGCGACCGCCATTTTCTGGGTCTGCCCGAGCCAGAAGGAGGGCCCCCAAACACGAATTGCTTCGGTGTCGGCGATCGGATCGACGCCGGTCCCTTGCATCAAGTTCGAGGGATACAAATGCCCCAGCAGGGCCGTGACTTTCGGCCCAACCGGGTGCGCCTTAATGACGGCTCCGTTGACCGTCAAATCCAGATTCGGCACCGCGCCAGTCGTCGGAAGGGCGACCGCCGGGACGCCACCATCGACGGAGCCCCCGTCGGGGATCGCAGCGTCGCCCAGCCCCCCATCGCCATCACCCGCATCCCCGGCGTCTTTCGGCTTCGGCCCGGCGTCGGCGGGGCCCGCATCGCCGCCGTCGGTCGCGGCATCGCTCACGCCTCCATCGATGGCGTTCGGGCCGGGCAGCACCGGTCCGGCCGCGAGCGGCTCGGGAGGCGGCGCCTCGGAGACGGTCGGTTCGATCAGAAATTCTGCGGGGATGTCGAGTTCTCCATCGACGACGTGGGCATCGAAATCGACCGCATTCCAGATCGCCCGCCACGGGACGATCGTTGCGTGCAGGACGACGGAGAGGGCGATTCCGACCTGCAAGCCGCGCTTGACGGAACTCCCGCGCCAAAATCGGGAAGGGCCCGACTCCCCCGACGCACCGGCGCGACCCGGCGTCGCGTGCGGAGCGGTAGGCGCCGACTCCTGGTCGCCGTCACCGAGCGCGGTCCTGTCGTCGGAAGGGGGAGGGGGAGTCGACATCGATTCTGAAATAGTGCCTGAAGAACAAGAAGTTCCGGCGACGCGGCATCCGGAGCGAAGGCGGGCCAGGCAAACCCTACTACCGCTTTCGTGAAGGCGCCCACAAACGGCATTCGCAAGCGCTGCCGTCACCGATATTCTGCCGCCACCATGCCCCCCGCCCGTAGCCTCCTCGCCGCCGTTTTCCCTGGTTTTTTGCTCTTCGGAGCCGTCGTTGGGTGCGATAAGAAAGCGCCGGAGGCGACGCAGCCGGTTCCGGCCGCATCCGCCTCCGCGGCGAAGGCGCCGGCCGAGCCGTCCGCTTCGGCGCTGGCGAAGGGCAATCCCGCGAAGGCGGCCGCCACCGGGAACCCGAAAGAAGCAAGGGTGGCGAAAACCGCCCAGGTCGCCTACGCGGCCGGCCTCAAAGAGGGGCGAACGGCGACGGTCGCCAAGAAATACGACGACGCCGTGGCCGCATTTACCAAGGCAATTGAAGCACTTCCTGGCGATGCGCGGGCCCTCTCCGAGCGCGGCTACGCGAAGTACCTTGCCGGAAAGCTCGACGCCGCAGAAGTAGATTTCCGTCAAGCAGAGGCGGCCACCAAAGACGCAAAATTGCTTGCGTCGATCTACTTCAATCACGGGTTAGTCGCCGAAAAGCGCAGCCTGCCGGAGGTCGCGCGGGCCGCGTTTGCAAAGTCGGAGCAGCTTCGGTCGACGCCGGCAGCCTCCAAGAAGCTCGCCGGTGCAAGTGCCTGCGGGGCGGCGATCTCAACGGAGGCCTCCGCCCTCGTCGAGGCGACCGGCTACCTCGGCGTGTACAAGGTGCTCCAGAGCACCCACACGGAAGCGAAGGTGCTCACCTCAGAAGATGAAGCAAAAACAGCACTCTGTGCCCGAGTGCCCGACGGAAAATGCGGAGAAGTCGTCAGCTTCGGCGACGATATGTACGATTACTTTGCGATCTTTCCGGGGGAAAAGCCGGGGACCTTCCTCGTTTCTACGCTCAACCTCGGCTCTCACTACGACATGCCCTGCGGCGGAGAAGAGTCGATCAAGACGAAGGTCGTCGACGGAAAGACGGTTGTGACCTTCTCGGCTACACCCGGAATGCGGATTCCCGTTTGTGAAGGGAAAGATGGCTCGATTGAGCCGTGCGACGAGACCAACTCCGATCGCCCCGCCTCATCGGCGTGCGGAAGCAGCGACGAAGGCGTTTCGGTCCTTGTGGTCGATCTTGCTCAGAAAAAAGTGCGAGCCAGCGCGTCGTTTACCCAGGGGGATGGCGTGCGCGCCATCAAAGGGGACTTCGCCGGCGGGCTCTTCACAGTCACCGGTGCCGGCTGCGACGCGAAGATCAAGCTGTAAGCCGACGCGGCCCCGATGGGCAGGGGGGAACGCTTGCCGCAGGCGCGCAAAGTGCGCTAACGGCGCGCGTCTATGAAGCTCACGCCCTTTCTCGTTGCCGTGGCGCTCGTCGCAACTGGCTGCTCCAAGACGGTTGCCGAGCCGGATCCGTCCGCCTTCAAACCGTCGGAAGCGCCGCCGCTCCCGCCGGGCCCCTCGGAGCTCCAGATCGTTGACGAGAAGGTCGGCGACGGCGCCGAAGCGAAAGAGGGGGACACGGTCCGTGTACATTACACGGGCACCCTGATGAACGGCAAAGAGTTCGACAGCTCGCGCGGTCGCAAGGAACCCTTTGAATTCACTCTTGGAAAAGGGATGGTCATCAAGGGCTGGGACCAGGGCGTCAAGGGGATGAAGGTCGGCGGGAAGCGCAAGCTCACGATCCCGTCGGACCTTGGCTATGGGAAAAGCGGCAGCCCGCCGAAGATCCCCGGCGATGCCGGTCTCAAGTTCGACGTCGAACTGATTGAAATCAAAGGACTTGCTGACACGGGCGCCGACGCCGCGAAGAAGTGACCCCCGGAAGGACCTCCGAGCATCCGAGCACGATCATGAGCGAATCTTCTTCGACGGCCCGCAGCTACGAACTCGTCCAGACCGTCCGCTTTGAATCGGCGCGGCGGCTGCCGAAGGTCCCCGATGGTCACCCATGCAAGAACCTGTACGGGCTCGCCTTCTATCTCGATATCCACGTCGTCGGTACGCTGAATGCCGACTCGGGCTGGGTCTTCGATTTCGCCGAAATCGACCGGGCAATGAAGCCGCTTCGCGACCAGATTGATCACCACTATCTGAACGACGTTCCCGGTCTTGAAAACCCGACGAGCGAGGTCCTCGTTACCTGGATCTGGGACCATCTCAAACCGGCGGTCCCTGGTCTCGTCCAGCTCGTTCTTCGGGAAAATGACGTCTCTCGCGTAGTTTTTCGCGGGTAAATTCCTCCAGTTATCGTCTCGGATGCGTTCGTCATTTCTTCGGAAAACTTACGAAGGTGTGAAAACGTCGGTGTCTAGGGGCGTTTGAGTTTCGTTATGTACAAGGCCACCTGCGGCATTCACGTCCCCTTCGCCCATCACGTTCGCGGTCACCGCGGGCCGTGCATTTCCCTGCATGGTCACACCTGGATGCTCGAAGTGACATTCGCGGCAAAGGTCCTCGATCCCGAAGGTTTCGTGATCGACTTTGACCGCATTCACGACGAGCTCCTGACGCCCTGTTTTCAGCTCTTGGATCACAGCCTTGCCGTTGGCGCCACTACCTGGAGCGAGACGGAAGGGCATTTGATCCCGCTCGGAGAAACGCTCCTTGCGTCGCGCGATAGCGTCCTCGGGCATCGCGGCACGCCGCCCCCCTGCTACACCGGTGAGCTTGGCGGCGCGCGCAACGAGCGCCCCGGCGGCATCAAGGTGGCGGTCTTCCCGTTCACGCCGACCTCGGAGCGCCTCGCCGAGTGGCTCTACCGGGTTTCTGTCAGCAAATTCGCGGATGACCGGGTCTCGGTGGTCTGCGCGCGCATCTACGAGAGCCTCCAGCCGGCGCCGAGCTTTGCCGAGTTCTTCGAGTCGTAGTCTTTTCCGAGGGATAGCTTGACGGCGCCGCGGTCCTCCGGTTGACTGGCGCCTACGCAAGAGCGGTGACACCGCTTGAGCGCGATTTGGACGGCACGGGGTGCTCCTGTTCGGAGCTGAGATGATACCCGTCGAACCTGATCCGGTTAGCACCGGCGAAGGGATTGCCAGGAATGCAGGTGGAGTCGCCCTTGCGCGCGCGTTTCATTTCGCGCGTTCGTAGGGAGCGATTTCATCGCTCTCCGTGCTGTCGAAAGTACCTCACCGTCATCGACACCAGCAAAGATGTTCTATTGAACATCGTACCCGGAGATCAATCATGGGCATTCTTCCGAAGACTCGCACTACGCTCCTCCTCAATTGGGCGACGAATCCCTACCACGCACCCATTTTGGTCGCGCAGGAGCTCGGCTTCTTTGATCGCGAAGGCCTCAAGATGGCGATTCTCGAGCCGCGGGATCCCTCCGATGTCACGGAACTCGTGGCAAATCGGACGGTTGACTACGGTCTCAAAGCGATGATCCACACCGTCGCTGCCCGCGCCAAAGGCTTCTCCGTGAAGTCGATCGCGACCATTCTCGACGAGCCTCCGACCGGCCTTATCTTCCTGAAGTCTTCGGGGATTACCGATTTTGCCTCCCTCGAAGGGAAGAAGATCGGTTTCGTCGGTGAATTCGGCAAGATCATGGTCGATAACCTCGCCAAGCACGCCGGCCTCACGAATTACGAGACGGTTCGCGTCGGCATGAACGTCGTCGATGCCATCCTCGAAGGGCGCATCGACACCGGGATCGGCTTCTCGAATTACCAGCTCGCCGAGCTCGAGACCCACGGTCCCGTCGGTATGTTCCGCATCGATGAGCTCGCCGGCCTCGGCTGCTGCTGCTTCTGCAGCATCCAGCTCATCACCCACGAGAAGACCCTCGACGAAAACCCGGAGCGCACGAAGAAGCTCCTCCGCGCCGTCCAGGCGGGCGCCCGCGTCGTCGCCGAGTCGCCGGAGAAGGGCTGGGAGGTCGTCCAGCGCGCCGTCCCCCGCCTCCGCACCGAGCTCGGTCATGTGCAATACATGCGCAGCCTCCCGTTCATCACGCGGAGCCTTCGTCACACCCAGCGCGACTGGGACAAGGTCGGTAAGTACGCAGGACACCTCGGGATTCTCCCCGAAGGCTACGACGTCCATGCCGGCTACACCGACGAGTTCGTGCCGACGACGCCCGCCGTCGACGTCCAGCCGATCGTCCAGTCGGTCTGACGAACGGTTCTTGAGGAAGGTGGGGCGATACCTCGCCCCTCTTTCTCATTTGGTTTCTGAAGAAGAACGCTTCGACCGCGCGCGCGGATGTGCCTTTGTATACGCGGCCTGAATCTGATCATTCGCGACGTGGGTGTACACCTCCGTCGTCGCGAGATCGGCGTGCCCGAGCATCGCCTGAACGGCGCGAAGGTCGGCGCCGCCGCGGAGCAGGTGGGTCGCGAAGGAATGGCGAAGCTTGTGCGGGGAGAGGGGCGCCAAGATCCCGATTCCGCGAGCATATCGGGCGAGAAGCTTCCAGAAGCCTTGGCGGGTCCACGCCTTTCCGCGGGGGGAGAGGAAGAGGAAGGGGAGCCCTCGCGCCGGGGATCCGTCACGCACCTCGCGCCGGTAGCGCTCCACCAGCGCAATGGCGCTATTGGAGACCGGAACCAATCGTCGTTTTCCCCCTTTTCCGTAGGGGGAAACAACGCCGCGCGTCGTGTCCAGGTCTGCGATGGTGAGGCCGACGAGCTCGCTCACGCGGAGGCCGGCGGCATACATGAGATGAATCATCGCTGCGTGGCAGAGGCCGCGCGGCGTACCGGTGTCGGGCGCGTCGAGGAGGGCATCGACCTCCTTCTCCGTGATGACGCGCGGGAGGCGTCGTGGAAGGCGCGGTCGCCCGAGGAGCGTCGTCGGGTCTTCCGTGAGGACTTTTTCGCGAATGAGAAAGCGAAAGAATCCGCGTAGACCCGAGAGTCTGCGTGCACTGGAGCGTGCGCCAATTCCTGTTTGTTGGTCTGCGGCAAGTAGCGACGCAAGTAGCCCAACATCGATTTGTGTGGGCTCGACCGACTCGCTCTTGAGCGTCTCCTCGGCGAAGCTCGCGAGACGCGACAGGTCGCGGCCGTAGGCCTCAAGTGTATTGCTCGCGAGTGCCCGCTCCACCCGAAGGTGGTCAAGGTACGCGTCAATCCATCCAGAAAGATTCAAGATTCCTGATCGTCGCTGTTCCGGCGCGCGTTCTCGACGAGCTCTCGCAGGAACGTTTGATCGGTCGCTTCCATCCCGACGAAGACGTAAGACGCGTCTTCTCCGTCGTCGCGAACGCGCTCACCGCAGAGGAAGATGCGTCGAGCCTCGCCGGGAATGCCAAGTTCCAACGGCGTCCACGCGCGGGAATTTTCTACCGGCGTTCCGATGCGCCTCAAACGAATTCTGGTCGTCGAAAGATCGAGAATTTGCCCCAAAAATGGATGCCCATCGACGAAGGTGTTGCAATAGACGCCGGGCCGGAGCGGCGTCCGTGGCATCCGGCGGCGGTCTTCGGGGCGGGGCAGGGCGCGTTCTGCGAGCATGCGAGGGCCATGACCGAGCGGGCGGCGTTGGGCCAAGTTTTGTGTGTCCCGCTTTCTGGAATCTTTTCGTGTGCGGTCGCCGGCCGCTTCGCACTCATCGCCGGGAACGTCGTTGACAAATTTTGCGGCCGAGAAGTATCGTCCGCGCCCGTCACGATTGGGTTCGGCCGGTTCGACGGAACGCCGAAAGTCGGCCCGGGCCCAAATTGCGGCACCGCAGGTGTTTCCAAACGTTTCCGTCGCCGACTGTGCCACAAGGCTCTTGGTCGGCGGTCGGTTCGTGGGGGCGCTTGGACGGCGGTTGCGGGGTCTCCTCGCTGGGGCTTTCGCGACAGCGAGCTGGAAATTGGGCGGTTTTTCGAGCCGCGGACGAATAACGGGAAAGAGGAGCGAACGAAATGGCGGACGAGAAGAAGCCGAAGATCGACCTGAAGGCACGACTCGGCAAGCCGAGCACGGCGGCAGCACCGGCCGCAGCGCCCACTGCCGGCATCCCGGTCCCTTCGGTTCCCCCGCCGGCTGCCGTTTCCTCCGGTGGGCTTCCGCCGCCGTCGGGCGTTCCGATGCCGGTCCCGGTGCCGAGCCCCTCCGTAGCGCCCCCTCCGAACCTCGACCCGACGAACCCGCTCGCTGCGGCGACCGGTGCACTTCGCCCCCAGCAGGCCCCTCAGCGGCCGTCGGCTCCGGCAACCCCGCCGCCGCCCCAGCGCATCGAAGTCGATGAAGTTGCTGTCCAAGAGGCGGCGAAATCGGCCTTCAAGAAGGCGATGATCGCGGGCGGCATCCTCGCCGTTGCCTTCGGCGCGGTCGGCTTTGTCGCTGGCGGCGCATCGACGAAGGGGGACGGCATCAAGGCTTCGATCCGCGACGCCGCCGACCTCAAGACGAAGGTGACGAAGTCGAAGACCGACCTCGAAGGTCTCGCGACGAAGTTGGAAGAAGGGGCGAAGTCGCTCGGCGATCGCAAGTTCCCGGCTTCCCTCGCGAAAGACCTTGGTGGCATCAACATCGACTTCGACGGGAGCCAGCTCGCCGGGCGGCGCTTCGCCGCGTTCAAGCCGTCGGCAGTCGCTCAGCTCGTCTCCTACGTGACGGCGGTTCAAGACATCAATGACCGCAAGTCGTCGGTCGTGAGCCTCCTCAATCGCCTTCAGAAGCCGTTGGAAGCCCAGTTCGCCGACACGAGCAAAGGCAAGATCTCCTACGTCGTCGTCTTCACGAAGGACCCGTCGCAGAACCTTACGGCGGTCCTCAGCCCGCTCACGGCGCCGATCGCGATCACCGACCCGGCGAAGGTCGAACTTCCGAAGGACTTCGCGTTCATCAACCCGCTCACCAAGGGGAACATGGGCGCTCCGGCGACGACGTCAAAAATTGACGAAAAGTCGGCCATCTACGTGCTCCCGAAGTCTGTCGACGCGAACTTCCCCAGCGAGACTGCCGGCAGCGTCGCGCAGCTCCGCGCCCAGCTTGGCAACATCGTCGCCGCCATCCGTGGCGAAAAGGCGCCGGCTGGCGGCGATGCCGTAACCGAGTCCAAGGCGGGTCTTGCGGAGACGAGCGATAAGCTCGTGAAGGCGCTCGAAGAAATCCACTGACGGTCCGCTCGTCACGAAAAAGCCCCCTGGGACCGTTTGGTCGCCGGGGGGTTCTCCGTTTGTAGTTGGCGTCCTCGGGCGGACTACCCGGTGACCGGGGGCGGAATCGCAGTTTGTTGCCGTCGAACAATCTCTACGTTGACGACGCGGGTTTCGTCGGCTTCGCGCACGACAAAGTCATAGCCTCCGAGGGTGACGACCTCACCGACGTCGGGCACGCGCCCGATCTCGTGGGTCAACAAACCACCAAGAGATTCAATGTCTTCGGGGAGCGGGAGCCGCGCACCAAGGTAACTTTCGAGGTCGCCGAGGGGGATGGTTGCATCGGCGAGGACGCGGTCGGCATCGAGGCGCACAATCGGCGATTCGTCGTCGTACTCGTCGTCGATTTCGCCGACGATCTCCTCGATGATGTCTTCCAGCGTCACCAGGCCGTCGGTGCCGCCGTACTCGTCCATAACGATGGCCAAGTGCTGGCGCTTCTGACGCATTTCGCGGAGGACGCTGTGGGCCGACTGGGACTTCGCCGCCCGGAGGACCGTCCCGCGAACGAGATCGCCGTCGCCCTTTCGGCGGGGGCGCTCGACGATACCGTCGATCCCGCGGTCGTTGACGCGGGCGAAGAGGTCCTTCACGTAGAGAATGCCGATGACGTTGTCCAAGGAGCCTTCAAAGACCGGGTAACGCGAGTGGCCGTCGCCGGCGACCAGCTCGAGCACCTCCTGGAGAGGCGTCCCGACCGCCACGGCGGCAACCTTGCGTCGCGGGACCATCACGTCGCGAACGATGACATCTTTGAACTCGAGGACGTTCCGGAGCATCGTTGCCGGCTCCTCTTCGATCGTCCCGGCCTTTTCCCCTTGGGAAATCGCCCATTCGACGTCCGTCTCGGTCACGAGCGCTTCATCGCGCAGCCGGGCGCCGACGAGCGATCCGACGAGTGCGAGGGGGGCCGCGAGCGGGATCGCGGCGATTTCGAGGGGGCGGAGGAGAACCAGCGCGATGCGCGCGAAGCGTTCCGGGCGCTTTCGAGCAATGGTTCCCAGCATTTCCGCGAAGAGACCGTAGGTCAACACCGAGGCTGCGACCGGCACGAGGACGTCGCCGTAAAGCCCAGTGAGGCCGCGCGCGGCAGCAACCAAGCTTGCCGTGCTGAACGCGATGCAGACGACGCGGACCACAAGCCAACGGGCGAGAATGCGCTCGCGCTCGTGGGAGAGGCGCACAAAACGGGGGTCACCATCGCCGTCGGCGACCGCCGGCTCCCGGACCGATGCGCGGCCGCGCTGGCCATCGCTGGCGGGGGGGCGCACCGACGAGGCGCGCGTGTCGCCACCGTCTCCGTGGGCGAGCTTTTGAAGGCGTCCATCCCCGAGGGCTGCGACCGCAATTTCCGCGGCAAACGCGAAGGCGGCCATCCAGGCGGTGAAAAGAACGAATCCGAACGAGACGGGACTTGGCGGGGCCACGAACACTCCTGCAACAGCCGGGCGCGGCGCCACAGTGGGGCGTTTTTCGCCGGTGTCGCCGTCCCCCATCAGCCGGCGCAAGGCGCCGACGCACCTGCGCGAGGTCGCAGGTTGTCCCACCGTACCGGTTCAGCGTGGTGCGTCAAGGGTGCTCGTCGGAAGAATCGCTCGGGTCGCGCACGAAGAGCGCCCGAAGCTTCCCGCCGAGCGACTTCTTCCGCGCGACGACACCGAGCAAATGAACCCACGGCGCGAGGTTTGCCGTGATCGGGTTGTGGGGATTCGGCTCGCCGTCGACGCCGTAGACGAGCCCCTCGCGAAAGGGGGCGAAGGTGCCAAAGAATCGATCCCACAGAAGAAATACGCCGCCGAAGTTCCGATCGATGGCAAAGGCATTCGCTGCATGATGCACGCGATGGAACACCGGAGCGTTCACGAAACGGCCGGGTCCAAACGTGAAAGTGGTCCGCGCGTGGAGCAAAAAAAGCAGCAGCGCGTGGACGGTCCCGACTGCGGCATACGTCGTCGCAGAAACGCCAGCCACCGCGAGCGCGGAATGGAAGAGGAGCGTTGAGAGCGACGCGAAAAGTCCGACGCGGAACGAGACACTCGTGTTGTAGTCGCCCGATTGATGGTGCACCGAGTGGATCGCCCAGAGCAAAGGGACCTGGTGCTCGAGTCGGTGTTGGACGTAGTAGATCAAATCGATAAGTAGGAACGCCAGCGCGTAAGTTCCTGGTCGATGATCGGGCAATTTCCAAGGGACGAATGCAGCAACGCCCACGTAGGTGGCAATGAGTGTCCCCCGTAGAAGCGCCTGAGAGGCGAGAAAAAGGAGGCCCACTCCTGCATTCGAAGCGGTTTGTTTGAGGCTTCCAGTTCCGCGGATCCATCGTCGAAATCGCACGGAAAATGCAACCACGGCAAGGAGAAACGGAAGCAGCGCGCCGAGGCCAATGGCGAGGAGGAGCTTCATGGCGGATGCCGACTTCTACGGACGAAGAACGCGAAGTGTGTTGCCGCGAAGAATTTTTCCGACGGCCGTCTCCGAAATGCCGGCAGCGAGCATCGCCTCCGTCAGTCGGGGCAGGCCCGTCGGATCGCCGAGCCCTTTTGAGGGGACGATCATGCCGTCCCAGTCGCTCCCGAGGGCAGGGGTGTCTTCGCCGCAGACGTCGAGAATGTGTTTGAGGTGTTTTACGACCGGCTCAAGGCCGTCGCCACCGAGGTAGCGCGGCGCGAAGATGACGCCGACGACACCGCCAGTTTTCGCGACGGCTCGAAGCTGGCTGTCGTCAACATTTCGCCAATGTTCAAAGGCGCCGAGCACGCCAGTGTGGCTCACGATTACTGGCTTTGTAGCGGCTTCGCAAGCGTCCAGAAAACCTCGTTGATTGATGTGTGCAAGGTCGACGAGTACGTCGAGCCCTTCGGCGCGGCGCACGAGTTCGTGGCCGAAGCGCGTGAGCCCGTCGTCGTCGCGCCGGCCTTTCCCGTAGGCGGGGAAGCCGCACTCGTTTGCCGAAAAATGAAGCAATCCTAGGTATCTCACGCCGCGTGCTGCCAGGACATCGAGGCGCGATGCGTCCCCCTCCAGCGCGTGGGCCCCTTCGACGCCGAGGAGAGCGGCAACCTTGCCCGCCCGGTTTGCCTCCTCGACCTCCGCCGCATAGCGAACTTTCGTGAGTGCCGACGGGCGCTTAGCAATGGCGCGATCGAGCTCGTCGATCTGCCCCTGAATGGCGCTAAACAATCCGCGCGTTCGCCCAAGAACTGGAAGCGAAACCAGGCCAAAAAACTGGGCACCAACGCCGCCTTCCTGGAGGCGGGGGACGTCGACGTGGCCGGCAAACGCGCTCCTCGGCAACGGGGCTTCGTGACGAACGGTGAGGTCGTAGTCGACCCAGCGGGACCACATCAGCGTATCGGCGTGGAGGTCGATCGCCGGGTGGGCGGCGTGGACGGCGCGGGCATGATCGTCGACGGGGGGCGGCTTCGGCATCTATCGGGAATGCCCGGCCTTGGGTGCGACGGCAAGCATGGAAAACGGAGGGGGCGTGGTAGCTTCGCCGGCGGTGTTGCGGCTGACGGAAAAAGAACGCTACGGAATCGTCGCCTTGGTGGACGTCGCGCTCCACGGCGAAGGTCGCGCCGTCCTGCTTCGCGAGGTCGCGGCTCGTCAGTCGATCCCGCTCCCGTTCTTGGAACGAATCGCCGGTGAACTCCGCAAGCTCGGATATTTGCAGGCAAAGCGCGGGCCCGGCGGTGGCGTGGTCCTCGCGCGCGACGCTCGGGAGGTCCGCCTCGGGGAGCTCTGCCTGGCGCTCGTCGGGCCGAAGGAGCCGGTCTTGATCGTCCCGCCTGCTCCCGAGGGCCTCCCCGGTACTTCGGCGTCGGCGGCGGTCGCGGAGACCTTTGGGCTCCTGGAGCGTTCGCTCCGTCGCCAACTCGATGGAGTCTCCATTGAAGATCTGGTCCGTGCCGCCCGACGAATCGAAGAGGCGAGCGCGCCCGCGGACGGAGATTTTGTCATTTGAAACGGCGCATATTGCTCATTGGTGCCGGGGGACTTGGGGCTCCCGCGGCCCTCGCGCTTGCAGCCTCCGGCGCGCCGATGACGATCGTGATTGCCGATGACGATCGTGTGGAGCGGACGAACTTGCATCGCCAGATTCTCTTTACTGAGCAGGATGTTGGGCGTTCGAAAGCCGAGACGGCTGCCGCTTTTCTCCGCGAACGTTTTTCCGCGGACGTCGAGGTTCACGAAGGACGTTTTGTTCCCGAATCGGCCAGAAAGCTCCTGGACGGGGTCTCGCTCGTTCTCGAAGGTTCCGATAATTTTCCGACCAAATTTCTTGCCGCCGACGCCTGTTTTCTTTCCGGGATTCCGATCGTCCACGGTGCCGCCCTCCGCTGGTACGGGACCGCACTTGCAGTCGCCGGCGAACGCGGTCGAGGCGCTTGTTATCGCTGTCTTTTTGAGGCGCCACCCCTCGAAGAAGCACCCACGTGCGCCGACGCGGGCGTCATCGGGCCGGCGGTCGGTCTCGTCGGCGCCGCGCAGGCGGCCCTCGCGCTGCGCCTGCTCGAGGGCGATCGTGACGCCTTCGGAACGCTCGTGACCGTCGACGGGCGGGCGGAAATCATTCAACGAAAACGACACGTTCGGGCGCGGCGCGACTGCGTGCTTTGCGGCGAAGCTTCGGTGGCCCCTCGCCTTGCCTCCGAGGACTACCTCGGGCCGACGTGCGGCGGGGAAGCATGAGTTCCAGACACTTGCGCCAGATGCGCGTCCCCGAGGTCGGCCACGAGGGGCAGCGCGCGATCGCCGAGGCGAAGGCGACGATCCCCGGCGACGACCTCGCGAGCGAAGTCGCGCTGCGATACCTCGCCGGTGCCGGCGTGGGGACGTTGGTCGTCGCCAGTGAACGCCTCGAAGCGCTTGGTCGCGCGATCGATAAACGTCTGATGTTTCATATAGATGCATCCCTCGCGACGGCGCCAATTTCCGATACAGATGCTTCCATGGGCCCCGTGTCCGCCGGCTGCGCGTTTGCCCTTCGCTTCCTCGCCGACGTTGTCGTCGGTCGGCGTCGGCCCGCGAATTTGCTGGCGGAGACGCCGGAGACCACCAAACTGGAGCGCCCTTGAAGGCGTGGGTGTTGGCTCTTGCCGTGGCTGCCGCCCACGAACAGTCCGGCTCCGAGCGGGCTCGGATCGCCGACGCCTTGGCCGAGCGCCAGGCGACCGTCGCGTCGCCGGTTTTTTTGCAGGCTTCCGACCATGCAACCGCTTTTCCGAAGATGGTTGCGGAATGCACAGATGTCGTCCTTCTCGCGGGGGCGAATGCCCGCTTCCGGGCCGGCGGCGAGGCGAGCCGACGCGGCCTTCTGGTCGTGCGCCAATGCGCCAACGCCGAGCATCCGGTAGGTGCAGTGTTTCCTCTGGAAATTGAAGCACTTGGTGGTGCCGGTGACCGTGAAATCGCCCGCGAGGCCGCTGTCGGGGCCGTCGACGTTTTTGCGGTATCGGCGCGTATCGACGCCGTCAAGGACCCCCTGCAAGCGATCCTTGAGGCGCTGCTCCCCGCCCGCGCGCCGAGTCCTGGCCCCGACGTCACGAGCCTCGCCCCTCCGCTTGCGCAGCCGCTTGGTCCGCGGCTCCGGAAGGCGGCGCGGGCCTCGGAAGATGCAGGGTACACGGTTTCCGCGTCCAAGACGGTGCCGGTCGCCGTCCAGGGCACCGAGCCTGGGACGACGGAAATTGCAGTAATTCCGATGGATTTGCTGCCCGGCTGCCATCGGCTTGCGGTCCTGTTTGAGCCTCGCGCCGCCCCCCGCTACGACATCGACGCCGACGTGATCGAGCGCCTCGAACCGTCGGTCTCTGGCAGTCCCGTGCAGGGTGCACGTATTTTGGCGAGCGACAAGGGGGACGGCGCCGATGCCACCCTCGGCCTTTGCGTCGCGACACCGACCGCGATCACGATCCGCGTGCAGGGCTTCCGCAGCGTCGGGGGGACGCTCCATATCGTGCCGGCGGCGCGCCCCTTCGACGCGGCCCTCCGGACGAGCGATTTTCCTAGCGGCGGCTCCGCAGCTGCATCCGTGCGCGCCGTTTCCTCACCGCCTTTGGCGGTTCCGGGCGGACGCGCAGCTGCAGTTCTGCGCGCCGTTTCCTCACCGCCTTTGGCGGTTCCGGGCGGACGAGCAGCTGCAGTTCTGCGCGCCGTTTCCTCACCGCCTTTGGCGGTTCCGGGCGGACGCGCAGCTGCGCTCACGGCCGCCGTGGCGACGGCGCTTCGAGCTCGTGGCGTGGCCGACCTGCATGGCGACCTTCGGGGCCTTCGCCAGGGAATTGGTGGGAGAACGGGGTTCGTGATGCCTGTCGTCCCTGGGCACTGCTACGTCGCCGCGGTGGCCGCGACCGAAGGCTCCGTCGACCGCCTTTCCCTTGCGGTAAGCGGCGAGGGCTTTGGAGCCGACGACCGCGGTGGACGCGGAAAAACCGCCGACGGGGGGCGCCCGGGCGGCGAGGACGTCGCAGCAATGGTTGCGTTCTGCACGGATAGCCACGAGGACCGAAATGTGCAAATTGCAGCTTTTGGACGAAGCGTCGAATGGACGTTCGCGCTGATCGACGTTGGTGCTGGGGGCATGGCTCGGTGATGACCTCGAAATCAATATTTTTTTTGCCGCTTCTTGCGGTCGTCGGTTGCGGTTCGCCGCCCCCTCGGCCCCCCGCGGCGGAGCCGCCGGAGCGTGCGGTGGTGCGTCGCGCGTTTGCCGAGCTGGGCATTCTCGATGGCGAAGTTCCGGTCGTCGCCCAGCTCCACGAGGGGGAGCGTGTTGGTACGTTTGCCCACCTCGAAGCCGACGAGTGCTTGCTTGCCGTCGGGCGCGGTGGCGCAGAAGATCTTGATATCGCTATTTTTAACGATGATGGTGCCGTCCTGGCCTTCGACGAAGAGCCCGACGCCAAGCCGGCGACACTCTACTGCGCGCGTGCGTCGGAACGCGTGTATATTGCACTTACTGCGTCGGCCAATCGGGCGGTGAGTCGGCAAGCGGTCGGCACCAATCCGCCGGCGCTGGCCGGACTTGGGCTCGCGCGCGTGCGTCGCGGAGATGCGCAGAAGCTCCGTGGGCGCCTCGAAAAGCCGGCGCGCGCGGTCCGAAAGTCTCGCATTGATTCGCGGATCGACGGCCTCCTCGTCCGGCGTGAGCAGGAGCTCGGCGTCCACCTCCGTGAGCTCCGACGGGTCGATGTGCCGCTTGATCCGACGGCGGCTACCGCGATCGGCGTCGCCGTAGAAGCTGCACAATGCATTGATTTGGCGTTGCTCGGGGACGACTTCGGTGCCATCGATGGCGAAGTTCGCGGGGCCGACGACCGCCTACTCACGCGCTTCGACGAACGCGAAAAGCGAAGAACAGCGGTGGTTTGCGCCGGCGACAGGCCGCGAAATCTGACGGTCACCCTCCGCCCGCACCTTGGGCAAGGCTCGGTACCGCTCCTCGTGAGCGCTGCGCCGCGGGCGGCCTTTGAGGGGCTTCCGGCGTCGGGCGCCTTTGACTACGGCGTCGGCCTCGCCGCCAAAAATCCCGGGGAAACGACGGTCGGCCCGCGGGCGTTGGCCGCCGGGGAGCGCTGGATTCGCGATGGCTACGGGCAGGGGTGTCGGTCGGTCGGCGCGGTGGCCGCCGATGGCGGGTTCCTACGGATCGCCGCGCGCACGGCCCCTGGCGACGGGGGAGCATCGGAACCGATCCACGAAGCGTCCGGGGAAGGCATTGTTTCAATTGCCTTTTGTGGCGCTGGACGCATCGTCGTCGATGCGCCGCTGGCCCACGAAGCGGTCCAACTCGTCGAGGTATCACGGCCGACGGCGTTCGCCAGCCTCGCGGCTCCCGTCGCGGCGCGGCTGCTCGCGCGCGTCGAAGCACGGGATGCGGGACCGGCGACCACGTGGACGTTCGCGCGGGTGGATGGGACGCCAAAAGGGGCTATCGATCGGGAAATTCCGCTCGGCGCCGATCGTTGTGTGCAGTTTGCAGCTACCCGCCTCGACGACACGCGCGCCGGGATCGCCCTTGAAGCGGCCCTTCGCGGTGCGGCGGTCGGCGACCGAAACAGTGGCGCACGGAGCGCCGCGCTCCGGGTCTGTACGGCGGTCCCGACAGCGGTCGTGTTCTCCCTCCGCGCCGATGGACCGGTGGAGATCGCGTGGGCGGAAGTCCCTCGATAATCCCTGGAAAAACGGCCGTTAGGCGGTAATCTTTGCGATCATGCGGCGCGCACGGTCGGCGTCGACTCCGGCGATGCGGAGGACGCTGCCGTTCCGCGGAAGAAGTTCGACGTCGCAGCGGCCAACGCCGCGCGGGACGAGGGTTGCGATCGCGTAGTCGGCGAGGACGCCGACGAGCATCGTGACCGCCCCGAGGCCGAGGAGCGTGCCGGAGGCAGCCCGAATTCCGTCGAAGAGGATCGACGCACCGACGAAGGTGCCGAGGGCAAGGGCGGCGAGACCGGTGTAGAATGCAAGTCCCTGCCAGCGCGTTTCGCGGCGGGCCGTCATGAGGTTTTTTCGCGGGATCGCGACTTCACCTTCGCGGAAGGTTCGCCCCAAGATCTGAACGCTGTATTTTACATGGACACGATCGCCGTCGAACACGAGCTCCGCCGGGCGACGAAACTTGAGCGCGAAGCGACCGATGGCCGCCGCCGCCGCGACGACGACCAAGAGGCCGGTCACTGCGAGGAGCGTCGTTGCAAGCTTGCTGCGCGGAACGGCGCGAAGGTCGCCTTCGAGGGGGAGCGTCGGCTCGACTTCCGTGGCCGCCGCCGCATCTCCCGCTCCAATGTCGTTGTCGTGGTCAACCATCGCGGCCCGCCTTACAACAGGCGGCGCGTCGACGCGAGAACTCAGGCGGCGTGGGTCTGGTCTTCTGCGCACTCGGCGCTCGCCGGACCGTGGGCTTCCGCGCGGACCTTGCCGAGGACGGCGAGGAGTTCGCGGGGCGTCGCGATGCCGCTATCGATGAGCGCCTTCATGTACCCGTCGACGTAGCCGTGGGCCCGCCCGAGCTGGCGGGTGCTGGCGCCGCGATTTTGAGCGTCGAGGACTCCGCGGAAGAGGGTCGCGAGTTCGTCGAAGAGGCGGGTCGTGTCGGCCATGGCGACCCCTTACGGAAGCTGCGAAATTGGGCCAAATTTTTTGCCAAGACGGGGCGTCGCCGGGGAGGCCTCGAAACGAAAGAGGGACCGGCCTGCGCCGATCTCTCTGAAGAGCGTTACCTGTCTGAAATTCAGTACTTGGTGAGCGTTACGTCGCCGACCATCGAGACCGTCGACGGGTCAAACTGGCGCCAGAAGTGGGCGATCTGGCCGCCCCCCGGGACGACTTGTGGGAAGTAACCGCTGAAACGCTTGGCCGTCTGATCGAGGACCGTCCGCGTCCACGTCCGTTTCCCGCCGCTCCCAGCGACTCCGGTCGCCATGCGGAGCGTTCCGGCGGTCGCATCCTGGTAGAATACACGGATCGTCGTGCCGTCGACGAGGACCGTCGAGTCGTCGCCTACAACGTGTTTCCCGTCGGCGAAGCCTTTGCCGTCTAGACCATTTCCGTCATCGACGACGTCGAAGGCTTCTGCCTTGCCGTTGGCAAAGGTAACGTATCGAAGTTGCTCGGAAATGCCGTCGACGTAGGTGACGTGGTAGGCGCCGGTCCCGTCGATGAAAAGGGAGGCGCCGACGCCGGTATCCCCGGTGTCTTTCGCGGTGCCGCCGGAGCGCGAGCCGGTTTCGCCGTCGAGGATCGTCGCCGTCCACTTGCTGGTGTCTTTGGCGAACGCCACGAGATTGCCGTGAACGCGGTCGTAGGCAACGAGGCCGATCCCCTTCGGGCCGACCGCCGAGGCGACGTAGGTTCCGGAGGCGTTCGGGTAGGCCACGATGCCGTCGTTGGTTGCCACGTCGACGCAGGTGGCCGCGCCGGCGGTCGTCACGCACGCCTTGCCTGAAGCGCAGGCCGGCTGGCAGCCGGTGACCGTCTTGGCGCACGCGCCAGAGCTTTTTACGCAGACGTCGCTGCCGCTGCAGCTAACCGAGCCGGCGACGATCTGGCAGGGGCCCTTGTCGTCGAAGGCTACGTCTTCAAAGGAGAAATCGCTGGCGCTTGTCGGCTTGTTGCTCTTCGCGCGCGCGAGGACGACCCGCGATTTGGTCCCTGTCGCCGTCGCTTCGATGACCTGGTAGGCGATCGCCGGTTTCCCGCCGTCGAGGACCATTTTCGCGTAGCGGCCGACTTCTGCCTTCGGGAGCTGCTGAACGACGAAGGACGTCCACTTTCCGGTCGCGGCTACGCCGTCCCGCGTGGCGAATTTCAGGGAGCCGTGCGTCGCGTCGAAATAGGCGACCATCGGGACGCCGTCGTCGGCGAGCTGCATCGACGTCCACTGGCCGACGTCGTCGCCGCTCTCGGTCTCCCCCTTGCGCCAGCCGGTTTTTGCGTAGTCCGAGCAGCCGGCGGTGCGCGCGCCGACGCCGTCGACGGTCTCCCAGGTCGTGCGGCCGCGGCCGAGATCGTACTTGCCAACGACGAGGTCCCCGTAAAGGAAGCTCGTGCCGCTGATCGACGTGGCGAGGTCGCCATCGTTGTAGCCGGCAAGCCAGACGGTGCCGTCCTTCGCCTTCGCGACCGACGTGTAGGCGCCGACGATTCCGGGGGCGAGGTCTCCGACGCACTCGCTGTTGCAGTCGGTCCCACACTCGGTCTTCGTTTCGTCGGAGCCGCAGCTACAGGCTTGGCCAGAAGTCGCGAGAATAACAAGGCTTGTCGCGGCGAGGAGTGAGCTGAAGAAGGGGCGTGTTGCGCCGCGCTGGGAGAGGCGCCGGCTTAAGCGTGCCACGGGCGGACGAGCGACCGATTCCGAGGAAGCTCCACCACCGGCCGCGCGGCGCCGGCGACGGAGCGCAAGGGCAATGCCACCGAGCACGATCGGGAGTGCGCCGGTCGAGCTCGGGAGGTCGCCCATCGTCGTGCAGCCACAGCCGCTTCCGGAGGCGGTCGCGAGCGTCGCATCGGGGCGTCCGCGAAGCAGTTGTTCGTGGATTTCCGCGAGGTTCCCGTCCTCGTCCACCGCTTCGACGTCGATCGCCTCGGCGCCACCAGCGTCCATCGGCTCAAGGAGGTCTGCGGTCTGCCAAGCGCCGAACTCGGCTGCCGTCGCGAGCTTCGTGCGGACCTTCACCGCCTTCGCTTCCGAGACAAAGTCGGTGGCAGATACACGGATTTTGCCGTCGCCCCCCCGTTCCACGGTCACATTCGGCGCGAGCGCGTCGATCAAGAAGCGGACTTCCGCGGGGGTCGAGTCTTCACTGGCCGGCGCGCCGTGCTTTCGCGAAGCAATTCGAACGCGGTGTTTCCCCTGCATCCAGAGGGCGTCCCCGACGATTCGAATCGTCGGATCGGTCTGCCATTCCGAGGGGGTACCGTCGTCCAGGATGTAGCTGTACTCGGCGCCGCTCGTGAACGTCGACGTCGCAAGGAGCGTGACCTCCGGTGCCTTGGCGGGGTCGATCGTGAGGACGTTCATGTGGGCTTTGTCGACGGTCCGCGCCACGAGCTTGGCGGTGGTATCCCCCTCGGGGACTGCGTTCGACGAGACCGACAAGTTCGCGAAAATACCGATAAAATCGTCGCTGTCCTTCGTCAGCTTTCGGATCCCACCATCAGGGATTGTGAGATTGAGTCCAAAGCTCTGGAGGGCCGTCGAAAGGTCGATTGGCGAGAAACCGCCGAGGAGCTGGCTCGCGAAGCCCGAGATGATCGACGTGAGCCCACTCGCAATCGCCTTCGGTTCATCGGCGAGGAGGTCGGCGTTCGTCACTGTTGCGTTTGCGATGGAAATCTTGCCGAGCGTCGGCAGAAGGCCGCCGTTCGGGTTCTTGGCGTCCTTCTTCGTCGTAAGATTGATTGGGAGCGAGATATCACCGGTGTAGGTGAATGCCCGAATGAACCGATCGTAGCTCCACACGTAGAGATCGACGGAAAACTTCGGGATCGTGACCAGCATCAGCGGATCTTTGTCGATATCGGTCCCGCCGCCGAGTTTCACCGTCGGGGGCTGCTGGGGACGCGTCGTAATCGCGAGCGGCGCCGGCTTTCCGCCCTTGGTAAGCGACGCGACCGAATTGACGAGTGTCGAAACAAGTCCAGTATTTAGGAGCGGCACCGAATCGGTATTCACCCCGAGGCAGAGGACGCCCGAATTATAGATGTTCCCAAACGTATAATTCAAGAACCGCCCCGAGAACCCGATACCGACGTGGGGACCTTCGGGCTCCGACCACGGAGTAATCTTGTCGGTGGTCAATTCCGTCGGCGTCGGAATATCGGTCGGTATCGTAAGCTTTGCCGTCGGCACACAATTCGAGATCGGCTGCGGGATCACCCCGCCGAACATGTGTAGCGTCGCGCCATTCTTCCGAGGGTCGGCGCTCTTGGGGAGCGCTTCCATGTCTTTTCCGGCGGCAAACCCGTAATCGAGGCCCCCCTGAGAGCCCGGCGAGAACGACGCCAACAGGGCGCCGAGCTCCGCGTGCCCCGCCGTCCCGAGCAGCGTCGGCACGCACTTCGTCGGCGTGCTGTTGTAGACGCAGTAGGTCTTGTCGGCGTTCTCTTTGGAGCCGGTGGGGCATGTCGGGGTGACACCGACGGCTGGCTTTGTGCACGTAAACCCGCGAAGTGCGTTTTTGACTTGGTCGCCGAGCCCGCCCTTGAGCTGATCGACGATATAGCCTTTGACGAATCCCGAATTGACGACCCCATTGCACACGGAGCTCGCAAAGCTGCAGTCTACGCAGATGCGGACTTCACTTTCGCGGATTCCGTCGAGATTGACTGTTGCATTGTCGACGTCGATCTTCGTGTAGCCATCCCGGGGGGCCGTCGTCTCCGCGACCAGCGGGAGGGTGATGGAAACCGGGAGCGGGAAGGGGTCAACGCTGACCGTCGACCGGTTGCAACTGCCGTTAGAGCCGTAACCGATGTGGCCGCGGAGGTCGGCCCCCAAGAAGACGTTCTTCGCCAAAACTGGAGTGTCTTTGAGGACAAGCGGCATCACCGCATCGATCTTGATCGCGTTCGGCGTGACTGCCGAAATGCGAAACTGGCTCTTCCCCAAGTTGATCTCGGCCTTGCATTGGTCGCCGACGGGCCCGTCGGGACAAATGTCAAAGCTAGGCGAAGTCGTCGGCGGAATATTGAACTCGAGAACGCCCGTGGGGAGCGCAAGAGCCTTGGTAACCAGCGCATTTGCATGCGCTTCCATGAAGTCGAGACCGGGGCGCGTGAGGCGAACGCCGCCGGCATTTTCAACCGCCTGCTCGCGAGGAAAACCTCCTGGGAGCGTCGGCGCGCCACAGCCGCCAGTTCCTCCGCTACTGCTGCATGCCGATGCAGCAACGACGGCGAGGGTGGCGAATACAATGCGGGTAAACGGGCGCGTCTGCATAGAAGTTCTCCGAAGCGAGGGTCCGTCCCCTCCGGTTCGCCCTGCGAAGGCCTTCGCGGGGCGACCAAGCCCGGTGGGGCGGGGCGCCTGGGCAGCATGGCCGAAACTGCGCATGTTGTCAGCCGCGATTGCTACGACATACTGCGTCATTGGTGCGATTGAAGGGGGCCTGAGACCGAGGAAAATCAGGCACGTCGTGCCCACACGCCATCGCCCCTCAAACGAACGAGCGCCACCCCGTTCTAGGTAGCTGCTCGGAATCTCCTTTTCGGAGTGCGACACGTCCTCGCGAAA
>DYPH01000157.1:0-5755 GCA_020720045.1 Sorangium cellulosum
TTTCGTCGGTCGCCACGAGCTTCAGGCCGAGAAGGAGAAGCGGAAGCCGCTGCGCTCGGTGGTCCTTCAGCACGCGAAGACGAAGCCGGCCGCGGGGACGCCGAGCGCGCCGGTCGACCCGGCCTGAACCGGTTCGCCACCGCCTCTCGTCCGTGGTACGCGACCTTCGTCGAAGCCAGCGAGGAGGCCACCGTGAACACGCACAAGCTGACGTTGATGGGCGGTGGTAGCGGCGAATTGCGGGTCCCGGCCTCGGTCCTCCTTGAGGCCATTGGCGCGCTGATCGACGGTGCGCGCCTGGCGACGCGATTTGTGGTCGAGGGGGAGAGCGTCCGAAAGGGGCCGCGGCCCACATGGCTCGACGCCGCGTGCGAGGTGGAGGTGACCGGCTTGACCGCGGGGTCTGCCGTGATCGCCGTCGACGCGCGCCCGCTGCGAGAGGTCGATGAGGCGCGCTTCGGGCAGGGGGCGTCGTGGTCGTTGTTCGGGGCCGCGGACGAGCACTTTGGCGAGCAATCGGCGATCGATGTCTTCGGCAACGTCCTCCACGCGGTGGTGGGGGGTTCCCGGGAGGACGTCGTCGCCGATCGCGCGCTCCTCGAAAGTTGCGCGCGCTTCGCACGGGTTTCCGGCGGCGGCTTTTCGGGCATCGTCCTGGAGGGAATTCGTGGCCGCTCGACCCCCTTGAAGCTGACCGCGCAGGACGTTCCGCATATCGAACGTCTCCGCGACGAGACACCACGGCCGCAAGCGGCGCGCGTCACAGGCGTCCTCGACACGGTTTCCGCCTCTCGGTCGGACGTCGTGCTCCTCCTCAACGACGGCACGCGCGTTCCGGGCCGGTTGGACGCCCACGACATCGAAGCGCTGCGGAGAATGCTCGGCACCGAGGTCGTTGTGTCTGGAATGGCGCATTATCGCCCATCGGGGCGTCTCCTCCTCCTGGACGTGGAGGAGCTCGCCGTCGCCCGCGCCGAGGACGCGATGTTCCGGCGGGCACCTGCCCCGCGACGGCAGCGCGTGGTCGACCCGGGGCTCGCGCCTGCGAGCGCCGCACGTTCGGAAGAGACGGCGAGCACGTTCTTCGGCACGTGGCCGGGCGACGAGACGGATGCGGAGTTGCTGGCTGCCCTCCGAGCGACCGCGTGAGCCCGCGCGTTTACCTCCTCGACACCAACGTCGTCCTCGCGCTGGTGCGAGGTCGGGAGCTCGGGACCCGAATCAACCGCCAATTCGGGTTAACCGCCAGCAAGCGACGCCCGTTGGTCAGCGTGGTGACCCACGGCGAGGTCCGCGTGCTTGCCGGCCGCAACGGCTGGGGGGACGCGAAACTCGACGCACTACGGGGCGCCCTTGAGGGGCTGGTTACCGTCGACATCCACGTCGCCGAAGTGCTCGATGCCTACGTAGAGATTGATCTTTACTCGCAACGCCATCCTGACGGCGCGCGGAACATGGGGAAGAACGACCTCTGGATCGCCGCATGCGCCAAGGCGGCCGGCGCAACGTTGCTGACCACCGACCGCGACTTTAGCCACCTTGCGCCCGACGTCGTCGGGGTGGACTTCATCGACCCAGAAGCCCCGTCGGGCGGTCCGACGTAGCCGGAAGACATCCCGAGATCGGCAAATCGGCCGCGAACAGCTGTTCTGGCCATCTTGAGATCGGCAAATCGGCCGCCAACAGGCGTTTTGGCCATCTTGAGATCGGCAAATCGGCCGCCAACAGGTGTTTCGGCCATCTTGAGATCGGCAAATCGGCCGCGAACAGCTGTTTTGGCCATCTTGAGATCGGTAAATCGGCCGCGAACAGGTGTTTTGGCCATCTTGGGATCGGCAAATCGGCCGCGAACAGGTGTTTTTGCCATCTTGAGATCGGCAAATCGGCCGCCAACAGGTGTTTTGGAGCGATCGATCGCTCGAAAGTGGCCGGCAACAGGTGTTTCGGAGCGATCGATCGCTCGAAAGTGGCCGCCAACAGGTGTTTCGGAGCGATCGATCAGCGCGATCGAAGGCTCGCTCGGTCGGCGTCCTCGTCCTCGACCGCGACCAAGGCGAGCGGCTCTTCCGCGGTCGCGGCGATTCGGTAGTTCTCAGCGCCCGCGACACGCGCACGGACAAGGGCGTGGGTCGGCGCTGTTCCGTCCCCAAGGATCGGAACCCTCGCGAGCCGTTCGGCCTCTTGCTCGGCGATCGGAACGAGCTCGAGATCGCCGGTGGGCCAGGCTTTTCGGGCGGCAAGCCGGCGCTGGGCACGAAGGGCGACGCCGACGGGGACGGCCACGGCCAAGAGGCCGAGGAGGAGGAACGTCGCGAAGGAAATCTGCGCAACGAGGGGAGAGACGTCGGCGCGAGCGAACCCGACGCCGCCGACGACGCCGCCAACGATCAGTGCGAGCGCAGCGCCGATCGCGAGCCGGGCGTGGGTGCGGACCAGCCCTCGGTCGACGACGTCCGGGTAGGCGGCATCCATCGCGCCGGTCGCCGCGCGGAGGGGTAGGCCGTAGGTCAGAATGGCGAAGACCGCCGCCGGGACCCAATAGGGGATGCCCAACGCGATGCCGACCGGGTAAAGGACCACGGAGACGTAGACGCCCAACCTGGCAGCGAGCGCACGGCCCGCGAAGCACAGGCCAGCGACGACCGGCGCATAGACGAAGGCGCGACCGCAGACGCGGACCGCCGTCGATGTCGTCGGTGCAATTCCGCGTTCGGGCGAGTTGTTTGCGGTGACCAGCGCGTAACGGAGCCAATGAAAGGCGAGAGGGGCGAGCGGCACTGCCAGGTGGGCGGGGACGAACGAATCGGTGTACTCGGGGAACGCGAAGAACGTCACGCACGCCCAGGTCGTCAGCCCCAGGGCCCCTGCGAGCGCCGTCGCGATGATCGCCTCGCCCGGTCGCGGAAGTGGCAACGGAGGGCGGTCCATCGCGATGCAAGCTACCGAGCTTTCGCCGGTGTGTCCGTCGCAACCGCGACGAGGGCGAGCGGTTCGTCGTGGGTCGCCGCGACGCGGTAGGCCCCGACGGCGGCGACGCGCACGAGCGCGTGGGTCGGGGGCGCGCCGCTGCCGAGGATCGGGAGGTTCGCGACGCGGTCGGCCTGTTGCTTCGCAATCGGAACGAGCTCGAGGTCGGTGCCGGTCCAGGCTTTTCGCGCGGCAAGCCGGCGCTGGGCGCGAAGCGCGACGCCTACCGGGACGGCGACCGCCAAGAGACCGAAGAGCAGGAACGTCGCCACGGAGACCGGCGGAACCCCTGTTAAGATGGGGGCACGCAGGTACACGACGCCGCCAACCCCCACAGCCAGCGCAGCGCCGATCGCGAGCCGGGCGTGGGTGCGGACGAGGGCGCGATCGACGACGTCTGGGTAGGCAGCATCCATCGCGCCGGTCGCTGCACGGAGCGGACGACCATAGGCGACCAGAGCGACCAGCGTGGCCGGGCCCCACAACCAGACGCCGACCGTTACGCCGTCGATGTAACTGACCATGAGGTTCGCGACGCTTGACCCCTCAACGCGCGCGATGACCACCGCGCAGAGTCCCGCGACGATCGGCGCGTAGACGAAGGCGCGAGCACCGATGCGAACTCCCGTGGACGAGGTCGGGAGGGCAAAACCGCGCTCCGGCGAGTTCAGGCTCGTGACCAGCCCGTAGCGGAGCCAATGGAAAGCGAAGGGCACCACCAAAACGGCCATTACCGGCATCAAGACGGCAGCGAACATCGCGAACGGGAGGCCCACCCACGTCGCAAGTCCGAGCGCCCCGGCGATCGCCGTCGTGACGATCGCCTCGCCCGGTCGTGGCAGCGGCAACGACAACGGGGGACGGGCCATCGCGAGCGAGCCTACCGAGCTTTCGCCGGTGTGTCCGTCGGGACCGCGACGAGGGCGAGCGGTTCGTCGTGGGTCGCCGCGACGCGGTAGGCCCCGACGGCGGCGACGCGCACGAGCGCGTGGGTCGGGGGCGCGCCGCTGCCGAGGATCGGGAGGTTCGCAACGCGGTCGGCTTCTTCCTCCGCGATCGGAACGAGTTGAAGATCGCGCGCGGTCCAGGCTTTTCGTGCCGCAAGCCGGCGCTGGGCACGAAGCGCGACGCGCACCGGGACCGAAGAGCAGGAATGTCGCGAAGGAGACCGGCGCATCCCCTCCGAAGAGGGGGGCACGCAGGTAGGCGATGCCGACGAGCAGAGCGACCGCAGCGCCGCACGCGAGCGCGCCGTGGGTGCGGACGAGCCAGCGGTCGACGACGTCCGGGTAGGCGGCATCCATGGCGCCGGTCGCCGCGCGGAGGGGCAGTCCGTAGAGCACGACGGCAAGGACCGCTGCGGGGAACCAAACGCGGACCCCAACGGTCGCGCCGGCGAAAAGGCTGACCAGTAGGCGAGCGACGAGTGACCGGTCGCTCGTGTCAAAAAGCGCAGAGAGCGCCAGGGCGAGGCCCGTCACCGCCGGCGCGTAGAGGAAGGCGCGACCGCCGATACGAACCGCCGTCGATGGGGTCGGGGCAGTTCCGCGTTCGGGCCAGTTGTTTGCGGTGACCAGCCCGTCGCGAAGCCAGTGAAAGGCGAGCGGCACAAGCGGCACCGCCATTTGGGCGGCAACGAACGGATCGACGTAGCCGGGGAACGCAAGAAACGGCACGCACCCCCAGGTCGCAAGCCCCAGCGCTCCAGCGAGCGCCGTCGCTACGATCGCCTCGCCCGGTCGCGGCAATGGCAACGGCAACGGGGGACGATCCATCGCTGACGATTCTAGCGTTCTTTCGCGGAGATGTCGGTCGCGTGTGCGTCCTCCGCGACTGCGACCAGCGCGAGCGGCTCTTCGGGGGTCGCGGCGATTCGATAGTTCTCAGCGCCCGCGACACGCGCACGCACAAGCGCGTGGGTGGGCGCTGTTGCGTCCCCAAGGATTGGGAGGTCGCCGAGCCGTTCGGCTTCTTGCTCCGCGATCGGAATGAGCTCGAGGTCGGTACCGGTCCACGCTTTTCGCGCGGCGAGGCGGCGCTGGGCGCGGAGGGCGACGCGCACCGGGACGGCAACCGCCAAAAGACCGAGGAACAGAAAGGCGGCAAAGGCGAGCGGCCCACCGTGGAGCCGTTCCGTCGGCGTTGGCGCCCCGGCACGGATGTAGCCGACGGCGCCGACGATCACGGGGAACGCCGCGGCGATCGCGATTCTGCGGTGGGTGCGGACGAGGGCGCGATCGACGACGTCCGGGTAGGCGGCGTCCATGACCCGGGTCGCCCCACGAAGCGGCAACCCGTAGGCGACCATCGCGATGAGCGTCGCCGGGCCCCAAAGGACGATGCCGATGGTTGCGCCGCCGAGGAAGGCGCCGAGCATGCCGGAAAGGACGTCGCCGCCCCCCCCCGAGAAACAGCGGAAAGAGGGCCCACAGCGTGCCCATCACCAGCGGCCCGTAGGCAAAGGCGCGGACGCCGATGCGGACCGCCGTCGAGGAGCTCGGGACGACGAAACCGCGCTCCGGCGAGTTCTTCGCGGTGACCAACCCGAAGCGAAGCCAGTGAAAGGCGAACGGCGCCACCACGAGCGCGATCACCGGTGCGAACGCGCCCGCGAGATCGGCGAAGGCGGCAAGGGGGAGGCTCGCCCACATCGCAAGTCCGAGCGCCCCGGCGATCGCCGTCGTGACGATCGCCTCGCCCGGTCGCGGCAATGGCAACGGCAACGGGGGACGGTCCATCGCTGACGATTCTAGCGTTCTTTCGCGGAGATGTCGGTCGCGTGTGCGTC
>DYPH01000157.1:5855-11572 GCA_020720045.1 Sorangium cellulosum
GAGCTCGAGGTCGGTACCGGTCCACGCTTTTCGCGCGGCGAGGCGGCGCTGGGCACGAAGCGCGACGCCTACCGGGACAACGATCGCCGCGGCGGCGACGAGCAGGAACGTCGCAGGCGAGCCCGACGCAAGGTCATCGCGGATGGGGGCGCGCAGGAACCCGACGCCGCCAACCACCAGAGCGAGTGCGGCGCCGATCGCCAGCCGGCGGTGGGTGCCGATAAGGGACCGATCGACGACGTCGGGGTAGGCGGCATCCATCTCCGCGGTGTCCCGTCGAAGCGGCAGGCCGTAGGCGACGATCGCGACAAGGGTTGCCGGCCCCCAGAGGAGGACGCCGGCGGTCGCGCCGATGAAAAGAGCACCAGCGCTTCATAAGCGAGGTCGCCGCCCCCGTGAAGAATCGCACCGACGACGGCGCAGATCGTCCCTGCCGCCAGGGGCGCATAGGCAAAGGCGCCGCCGCCGATGCGCACCGCCGTCGACGAGCTCGGGAGGGTAAAACCGCGCTCCGGCGAGTTCTTCGCGGTGACCAACCCGAAGCGAAGCCAGTGGAAGGCGAGCGGAACCACCATAAGCGCAACCACCGGCACAAAGGCGGGGACGAACGCGACAAACGGCACGCACGCCCAGGTCGCAAGCCCGAGCGCCCCTGCGAGAGCGGTCGCGATGATGGCCTCACCCGGCTTCGGTCGCGGCAGCGGAAGTGCCGACGGGGGACGGTCCATCGCCGGCGCTTCTAGCGACCTTTCGCGGAGCTGTCCGTCGCGCGAGCGTCCTCGGCGACTGCGACGAGGGCGAGCGGTTCTTCTGGCGTCGCAGCGACGCGGTAGTTCTCCACGACGGTGACGGGGACGAGGAGGTGGGTCGGTCGGGCCACCTCGCCGAGGATCGGGAGGTGCGCATGTAGCTGGGTGAGCCGTTCGGCCTCCTCGGGGAGGATCGGGAGGAGCTGGAGATCGTTGCCGATTCGCGCCTTGCGGGCGGCAAGCCGACGACAGGCACGTCGCGCGGCGCGCACCGGGACGGCGATCGCCGCGAGGCCGACGAACAAGAACATGGCGAGGGCGAGCGACGGCAAGCCGTCAAACGCCGGCGCACGAAGAAATCCGGCGACGCCGAGGATCGCCGGGATCGCGGCGGCGATCGCCAGCCTGCGGTGGGTGCGTACGAGGGCGCCGTCGACGACGTCCGGGTAGGGGGCGTCCATGGCGGCCGTGGCAGCCCGAAGCGGCATTCCGTACCCGAGAATGACCAGGGAGCCGAGCGGCCCCCAGGCCAACGCGCCAAGTAAGGCGCCGACCGCGAACCCGACCGCGGCGCGTACGAGGATGCCGTCCCCCCAATGGGCGCCGAGCGCGAGGATCGCGCCGATCGTCGCGGCGGCGAGGGCAGCATGCAAGAGGCCGTGGGCGCCGATCCGTGTGAGCGTCGGCTTGAGCGGCAAGCGGCGCTCCGGGGAATTGGCCGCCGTCGGCAGGCCCCGCCAGAGCCAGTGAAACGCCACCGCGCCGACGACGATGGCAACCACGATGCTGAGCGGGGCAAACTCGGCAAACGCAACCACCGGTGCGCTTGCCCAGGTCGCGACGCCGAGCGCCCCTGCGAGAGCGGTAGTGACGACCGCCTCACCCGGTCGCGGTAGCGGTAGTGGAAGCGCCAACGGGGGCCGGTCCATCGCGGAGGAGGGTAGCGCCTTCACCGGTCGCCGCGGTAGGTTCGCGGGATGTCCGTTTCGATCTACGCGCGCCTCGCGGCCGCCGCCTCGCCACCTCCTTCGCCGTCGTCGCCTGTGTCGGTGACGACGCCTCGCCGACCGACGCTGCCGACGCCGCCGTCGACGCAACGGCCGTTGATGCCGGCGCCGCTGTCGACGCGACGCCCGATTCGTCGACCGTCGATGCCACCCCCGACGCGATCGCTCTCGACGCCGCCCCGATCGACGCCGGGCCGCCGCTGCCGACGACCGTCTGCACCGCCCAACCGCTCAACGGCGCGAACATCCGCTGCGCCGCGAATCCCTTCGGGCAGCCCGGTGGGGGATCGATCGCCGTTGGCAACTACATTTTGAACAATTCCTTCGGCCCCATCTGCAAAGTCTACATGTACGGCGCGGCGACCATCTACCAGGAAGGGCAGAACCTCTTCATGCGCTGGCTCCGCATCGAAGATCGCGTGAACCCCACCGATCCCGGCGTCCAGCGGTCGGGGACCACCTGGCTACGCCCGAGCTCGACGAACCGCATCGAGCGCATCGAGGTCTGCGACCCGGGGAACGTCGGCAAGTCGGAAGTCGGGACGTTCGGTGTCGCCGGAAATGGCAATCTGGAGCTCCACTTCGGGACCTACGTGGAAGGCTGGCAGAAGGTGCCGTGACGGCCGCTCGTCAAAGAAACGGCTTGTTGGTGGCGTAGACGAACCGGCGGAACGCCTCACGCCGCGACGCCTCATCGATGCCCGGGAGCCGCGACCAAACGGCTTCGAGGGCGGTCGTGTAGACGCAATAGCCAATGTCGGGAACACGACGGCGAAGTGCGCCAAAAAGCTGCAGAATCTCCGTTCGTGCTTCCGGACACTCGGCAAAAACGACACCGATGGCAGGGAGCGCTGCGCTCGCGATCCAATCGATGGGGTTGTGGACGACCGCGAGCAGCCCCGTACGACGTTGGCTACGTTCCCAGCCGCCATCCAAGCGCGCGATAAGAAGCGCCGTCACCAATTGGCAATGGTAAATCCACTCAATCACGTCACGATCGCGATCCGACGGTGACGGAGGGTGAACCATTGCCCCGAGGAGCGACGGGAGTTGGCCGGAGAACGACGGCGCCAAACGCGCAGTCGCCGCCAACCAGGCCGCCCAATCGTAGGGCGTAGCTGCGAGACTTCCAATTGCGTGAAGCACGTTTGCCGGCGGGGCAGGAACGGTCGGTATCGGATCGTTGCCGTCGTAGCGCCAAACCGCCCATTGATCGTAAATGAGGTCGTTCGGCGCCCCTAGCGCAACGAGCAACGGAAGGCGCGGATGGGGCTTCGGCTCCTTCTCGCAGGTCACATTCACCTTTACAAAGCTCTCGCCGAGCCGCGCCGCCATCATCGCCGCAAGATGCACCGACGGCGACTCCAATGAAGTAATGGTAAGACCCAATTTCAAAGGTTCGGCAGCGGTCCCTTGACCGGGCTTCTTCGCGAACGCCGTTTGGAGATCACGAACGACACCCGCCGTAAGATCGCGCGGCAAAGGTAGCTGCTCGGCGTAAGCATGAATCAGGGCATGCAGGTACTTCGCCCGAGAATTTCCTTGCGCGGCAAGCGACGCAAGCTCTTGATCTAGATGAGGATCCTTCGTCACCATGTAACGCGCTGCAATGTTTGAAGGGTAGGCCCACGCCATCGCCTCCTGGTTCTCTTGCGGGATCTCCTGGTAGGTCGCTGCCGAAGCCTCAAACTGCGCATCATCGAATTGAAGTTTCGCGATATCGATTAAGATGTCGTCGTCGGCTTCGATCGAATTTGCGTGCCGAAACGCTGCGATAGCTTCTGGTACTCGCCGAAGATCTCGGTAGGTCCATGCACTGAGGAGCGCCGAGAGTCGCGGATTACGCGCGCGAAGGGCCCCAGCAACGCTGAGCGCTTCGTCGTAGCGCTTTCCACGGCGAAGGAGCTTCACATGAATCGCGCGGAGCGAATTGTTGTCGACGAAGGTTTCGGCGAGCTTCGCAAGAACCGCCGTCCCCGCGCGCAAGGTTTCCCAGGTGGAATCGGAGCTGTCGATGTCCTCTTCGAAGGCATCTCCAAAGTCAACGATCGCTCCGCCAACGATCGAGAAGTCGAGCAGAATTGAGGAGACGTGGCCGTGGACCCAGGTCTCCGCCCAGCGCAAATAAGGAACGGTCGGATTTTGCGCGCCGAGGCGAAACAGAAGTTCCATCGCTCGGTTCCAGTCGTGGGAAACTCCGAGCGCCATCGCATGGATCGCGACCATCTTCGGCGGAGTATTGCTCTGAATCTGCGTCATCCCGACGGCGTTCGGAATGAGTGGAAGCACGTAGTAGGCAGCCTGAAGCGCAGGAGTGTCGACGGGATCGATCGCGAGAGCATCCCCCAAGTGCTGAAGAGTACTTAGAAAGTCGCCGCTACCAAAGGCGCGTCGCGCATGATCGAGGTGCTGTTCAATCGTCGTCGTCATCAGGATTCCCGCGGTTGGAGGAACTCTCGAGGCGCTCGCTTTGGCGCCGATTGAGGAGGTTCCAGATTAGCAAAGATTCAAACGAAAAGAGCGCGCGCATCCCTAGGGGCGACTTGCGCGCCATGCTTCGGAAAAAAGCTCCGCGAGCGGCGCAAGCGGAAGTACGATTTCGAAGATCGGTTTTTGGCGCGATGTAATCGAACTCTCGAGGCCATAGAGAGGCGCCTTACTCACTTCGAGCACTCGCGCGGGAGCGCTGAGCGGCAGCACCGGTCCCGGCAGAAAGTGGGTGCGTGCCGTTCCCGCGTGCTTGGCGACTACGACGTATTTTTTCGCGAGAAGCGGCTTCACGGCGTTGTCGTAGGCTGTGTGATCCCAGCCATTGTACCGGTGGATGGCAACCGCGGTAGGATCCGGGAGCGTGAGCAACTGCAGGTAGAGGGTCGCCGACGCTTCCGAAAGTTTGAGCGCTGTCGCAACCTCACTTACGAGCGCAGGAACGCTCACGCGCGGGTCGGCCGGATAGCGCCCATCCAAGGAGTTTGTCTCCGCCCGGCGAGCCGGATCGGAGAACGCCTTCTTGTCTCCATCCGCTGGCGTCGCGAGCGAGTCCATCAATTGTTGAAAGCCCGACGCACGAAAGGCAAGATAGGCCTGAAACCAGGAGCCAGTCGTCGCATCCTTGAGTGTGAGCTCATAGCCACGGCCGACGCGACCAGCGAGTGCTGCTCGATCGAGGGTGATTGCCTCTGCGAAGCGAGCAAACGCTTCATCCGTCGCGACAACCTGAGGACGGAATGCGAAGAATATCCCGTTTTTGTTGGAATGCTCCCCGGGCCACGTCACGATATAGTCGCCGCGGTCGTAGCCGGGCGCATGCTCACGCCCCGCGATCCCCTCATAAGCAGGGGCTTTGAAAGGGGCTCGAAGCGCTTCAAAATCCTTCTTCGCGCACGCTACCCATCCGACAAGAGCAAGCAATCCTGGATGGGCAAGGCGTGCTCGAAACGTTTCTCCAAGGAGGGCCGCGCCGACGCGCGCCGGGGCGCCATAAGGCAGGTCGATCGCTGCCCACGCGAGGAACCGGGCGTATTCGCTGATGCGGCCAAAACCGAACATGTCACGGTATTCGCCTTCATCGTCGGTCGCCGGTACCGGAAATCCCTTGGGAGTCATGTAATCAAAGCTGAGATAGCTTTGAATTTCCCAAGGACCGTCGGTAGAAAAGGAAGGGTTCTTGTCCGGCGCAAGCAGGTTTCGGGCGTAAACGTCGTAGCGAAGATCGCCCCGAAACGCCTCCTTCATCTGCGCGATCAACGCGACTGGAAGCGCCTCTTGGGGAGCATTGTTCTCTTGCCATGCAGCAACAAATCGAGCGATCACGCCGCTCGCAAGCGGCGCGTAGAAGTCCGCCGGGTCGTTCGGCATCGCCTCCATGTAGAGATTTCTTACATGGAAGTTGTTGAGCTCTTTGTCGGCGAGCTCGGCGTCTGACTTTTTCAGTCCAAGGAACTTTCGATGCTCGGCGGTG
>DYPH01000158.1 GCA_020720045.1 Sorangium cellulosum
TTTCGCGAGGACGTGTCGCACTCCGAAAAGGAGATTCCGAGCAGCTACCTAGACGCGCTCGCCGCGCCCTTTTCGCGTCGTACGAGGGAGCGACGTGCGGCTCTCCGCGCAGAGGGCGAGCGTGTCCCGCTCGCCGCGCACGAGCCGCATCGCCCCCGCGTAGCCGATCATGGCGGCATTGTCGGTGCAGGAGGCAAGATCAGGCAAATACGCCTCGACATTGCGTTTTTTTGCGACGCGAAGGATACGCGCGCGGAGGCCGCGATTCGCCGCGACGCCACCGCCGATCACGACGCGGGGCACGCCCTCCGCTTCCGCGGCGAGGAAGAGTTTCTGCACAAGGACCCGCGTCATCGCCTCTTGAAAGGCGGCACACACCGCGGCGATGCGGGCGGGATTGCCCAAGATTTCCGGCTGCTTGGCGACCCGTTGGGCGACTTGGGTCTTTAGCCCCGAGAAGCTGAACTCGAAACCGCGAAGCATCGGCAGCGTGAAGGGTTCTTCGTCGCGGCGTTCCCCGGTCGCGAGCGCCTCATGCTCGTGGGCCAGGCGGTCGATGGTCGGACCGCCCGGGTAACCGAGACCGAGCAATTTCGCAGTTTTATCGTACGCTTCACCGGCAGCGTCGTCGCGGGTTGCACCGATCTCTCGGATGTCGGTGAGGAGCGGGCCGTCGACCCGGTAGAGGGCCGTGTGGCCGCCAGAGACGAGGAGTGCGAGGTACGGATAGGCGGGGACGGCGGTCGCGGTGCCGGGCCGGATCGTGCGGACGGCGAGCAGGTGGCCGACGAGATGGTCGACGCCGACAAATGGGAGATCGGTTGCAAATGCGAGCGCTTTTGCAACTTGGACGCCGACCAGGAGGGCGCCGACGAGGCCCGGACGGCAGGTGACCGCGATGCCGTCGACGCTGCCGACGTCGACGATGCCGGCCCGGGAGAGCGCCTCGCGCACGACGTATTCGGCGTTCCGAAGGTGGTCGCGGGAGGCGAGCTCGGGGATGATGCCGCCGTAGGGGGCGTGGATCGCGATTTGACTGTGGACGACGTCGGAGAGGACGTTCCCCTGGTCGTCGACGACGGCGGCAGCGGTTTCGTCGCAGGAGGTTTCGAGGGCTAGTACGCGCACGGCGAGCTGCTTTTTTCCAAGGGGAACAGGGCGAAGAGACCGCCGCCGGCGCTGGCCGGGGAGCCGCGCAACAGGCGGACTTCGACGGTTCCACGATCGAGCAACGAAACGAAGAGCGTCGTGTCGCGCCCCTGGGAATCAACTGCAGTATACACCATATTTTTGGTGCGCCCCTCGCCGAAGGAGAGCGTCGCGAGCGGGTCGTGCCAGATTTGCGGGATCACCTGCAAGGGGGTCTTTGCGAAGAGGCCGTCGCTCGTCGAAATGGTCCCCGGGCGGTCTTGGATGCGGTCGGCGTCGAAGGTTAAGCAGAGGCGCACCCCCTCGCCGACGCCGGCGCGCACGAAGGAGGCATCGACGACGACCCCTTCGTAGCTGCCGGTCCCCGTGGAGAAGCGGTCGAGGGATTCGCAGCCGAAGGTGCCGAGAAGCGCCAGCGGCAGTGCGCCAAGAAGCTGCTTTTTCACGTCATTTTCCGGCGATGCTGGCCGCTGTTGCGCGCACTCGCGCCTCGGGGTCGGCGGTCTTGCGCGTCGTCGCGAGCTTCTTTCCGGCGCCGGGATCGACAGCGGCAAGCGCGAGGAGCGCCCCCTCGCGGACGAGGGCGAACGGGTCGTCGGCGGCAAGGGCAGAGAGCCTAGCTACGGCGTCCGGCGAGGAAATTCGCTGCGTCCCGAGTGCTTTGGCGGCCGCGAGGCGGGTCGTCCAATCGGCGCTCTTCGTGGCTGCGAGCATCGCTGGCGCGAGCAGTTCAGCCCCTTCACGAGGGGCCGACGCGAGAACACCAAGCGCGATCTTGCGGGTATCGGCTTCGTCGCCGGTGAGCTCACGCCCGTCGGTCCCGGCGAGGGCAGCTGCGAGCGTTGCGGACGCGTCACGACCGGGGATTCGTGCAACAAGTGCAAGAGCTTGTGCGCGAACTGCCGGATCGTCGTGGGACGTGTAGGGGCGGAGCTCGGGGAGGAGCCGGGCGAGGAGCGGCTCGACGACGACGCGGTCTTCCGAGGTGCCATGAAGCGCGGGGAGGAACGTCCCTGCGCTGGGGCCGAAAGCCTCAAGGACGGCCCGCGCACGGACGCCGCCGGTGGCAAGCGCATGCTTCGCGGAGGCCTCGATGACGGCGCCGTGGGTCACGAGCGCCGGTCGAAATGCGGAGTTGGTAAGCGGAGTTGCGGCGAGGGCATCGAGAAAGGCATCGGCATCGAGGACCCCATCGCCGGGGAGCCCCCAGGGGACCGAATACGGTGCACTTTGCACATTCTTCCCCGCGAGCCGAGCAAGGCCAAGCGCGGAAGCATCGCGGAGGCGAGCGGCACGTGCCTGGCTCCGCGGACCGCCCGACGTCGCAAAAAAGAGAGTATCTGCGAAGAGTTCTGCCTTTCCATGCCCCTTCGTCGCCAGCGAGGCGAGGGCCAACTCGGCGACGAGCGGGTCGGCGCCACGGGCGGCATCTTCGACGAGTGTGAGCTCCTTCCCCTCGGAAAGCGATCCGATCGCCCACGCGGCGGCGGCCCGTGCGGCGCTCCCACTGTCGCTGGCTTGGAGCGTCTTTGTCAGCCGCGGCAGTGCCCCTTTGTCCCCCTGGCGCGCAAACGCGATCGCGGCAAACGCTTTCATTTCCGGCGTTCCGCGGTCGAGGAGGCGCTCTTGGAGGGGCCGGGCACGCTTGTCATCAAGGCTGGTCGCTGCCCATGCAGCCGCGACGGCGAGGCGGTCGGCGCTGGCGACGGCGTCTTCGCCGGGGATTTTCGGGAAAATCAGTGCGTCGTAGCGCGGCACGAGCGACGACTCCCCGAGGGCGCCACAGGCAAGCATCGCGCGCACACGGAGGTCGGGATCTTGAGCCCCTTCCGCGTAGGAAAAGAGCGCCGGTGCCGCGTTCTTGTTGCGGACGTAGCCGAGCACCGCGATCGCCGTCCGCTGCTGGGAGGCATCGGGATCGGCGAGGGCGTCGAGGAGCGGCTTGATCGCGCGCGAACCGATTTTCTCCAGCGTTTCGCGCGCCTTCTTCGATTCATCCCCGCTCGCGAGCCGCGCCTTCTGGACGAGACCGAAGCTCATTTGCCCGTAAATTTCGACGAGGAGCTTCCGGTAAAGAGGGCGCCCCGGATTGGCGAGGGCAAGCGGGACGAGCTCCTGTTCGAGGGTCTCGATGCTCCCACGACCCAAGTTAATTTGAGCAGATAGGCGCGACGCACCCGCGACGAGTTCATCGTCGGGCGCGCCTCGGAGCACCTTCCGGAGAAGGCGATCGGCTTCGTCGGTCTCCCCCTTGGTGAGGAGCAGATCGGCGAGCTGGAAGTAGACCAAAAAGAGCCGGTCGTTCTTCTCAAGCGCCTTCTTGTAGGCGGCGATGGCGTGGTCGGTGTCTTGGCGTTGGCGGTACAAATCGCCAAGCTTTCTGTGACCTTCCGCGTCGTCCGGGTTCAGTTCCACCGCCTTGGCTGCGTAACGGATCGCGTCGGCGTCTTTGTAGGTCTGGAGGGCGTAGCCGGCCATGCGCTGGTAGACCTGGCGCGCCTGCTTCGGGTCGACGGCGGCGAGCTTTTCGAGGGCGGCGATCGCCCCTTCGAGCTTGTTCTGCTGAACGAGGACGCGCTCCAGCGCGAGGTACGCTTCCGTGTCGCCGGGGGCGAGAGTCGTCACCTCGCGAAGAGTGGCCTCGGCATCCGCCGGTTTTTGCAAACGAATTTGGACTTCCGCGAGCAGGCGACCGGCGTCCACGTCGGCCGGCTTGCCATGAAACGCGGTATTCAATCGCGGTACTTGGGCGTCGAGGATCTTCTCCTGACCCCACAAGGAAACGATACGCGTGCGCGCTTCGCGGGCGAGGAGCTTGTCGCCGCTCTCTTTCGCCTTCTTGTCGAGTTCCAACCAGACATTCCGCGCATCCGAGAAATTGTGCATGCGCTCGTGCACCGCGGCGAGCTGCTTTTTGTACGCGGCGCTGTTCGGATCGAGGCTCACCGCCTCCTTCACGGCGACGAGCGCATCGGGGGCCTTATCGTGTTCCAGGTAGACGTCAGCAAGGGCCGAGAGGGCGCGGGCGCGCGGCGTCACCGCAGTGAGAATGCGGCGCCAGGTCGCCAACGCGAGTGCTTCGTTGCCGGCGGCGAAATAGCGATCGCCGAGATCGGCGAGGTGGGACGGGTCATTCCCGTTCGAGGAGGCGAGCCGCTCGAGCACTTTTGTGCCGCGCGCGTTTTCACCGATACGACCATAGAAATCGGCGAGGCGGCCGAGGGTATCTTCGTCACTTCCGCCGCGGGCTTCGAGCTCGGTCAGCAACTTGAGCGCACGCGCGCGGTCGCCACGGGCGAGGAGCGCTTCGCATTCTTCGAAAACAAACGTCGGATTGTTCGGGGCGGCACGGACGAGCACTTCGTACTCGGTGATCGCTTTGTCGAGCTCCCCCTGACTTTGGAGAAGACGAACCATCTTCAGGCGAAGATCGATGTCGCGCGGGTTCTGGCCGAGCGCCTTCTTGTAGGTCGCCATCGCCTTCTCGACGTCGCCTGTTTCTTCGTAAATTCCACCAAGTAGCGCGAGGTGATCGAAGTCGGAGGCGTGGTCGGCCTCAAGCTTCGCGACGAACTCGGGGAGCTTCTGCTCAGCCCGGTAGACATCAGCAATCAAACGCAAGATCGGGTTGCGCACGGAGGCTTCGCGACCTGCCGCCCCGAGAGCGCGGTTGAGCGTGGCGAGCGCCTCCGGGTATTTCTTCGCACGGAGCTGGGCCTCGCCGAGCTCCTTCAGGACCGGCGCGAGGGTGCGGTTGTCGCCGGCCGACTCGCGGGCAAGCACCTGGAACTCGGCCTCGGCGCGGTCGTATTCTCCGACTTGAAAGAGCGCTCGCGCGAGCTCCCCTTTCACGTATAAAGTCCCATCGCGACCGGAACTCTTTACGAGATCGGTGTGAAATTTCTTCGCGGCATCCCAATCTTTTTGATCGAGACAAAGCGTCATGAGCGTCCGAAGGATTTGCCCTTTTTCGGCAGTATTCGTCTGCACCGAAAGCGCTTTTTCCCAGGCCGTCCGCGATCCGGTCGCGTCGCCTCGGTCCTGGAGGAGCCTCGCCTTCGCGGCATGAGCGGCCGGGTTGTTCGGTTTGTCGGCGATCGCCTTGTCGAAGGTACTCACCGCCAGATCGGTACGCCCATCGATGCGATAGACCCCCGCAAGACCGACGATAGCGCCATAGCCATCGGTGCCACCAGCGGCCGCTTTTGCTTCAAAGTCTTTGACGAGCGCGTCGATCTTCCCGTCGCGATCCCGGTAGAGCTGCGCGAGCTTCTGGAGAGGGCCGGTGTTCCCCGGGTCGCCAAGAACGACCTTTGTGTACCGCTCGATGAGCTTGGTCGTCCGTTCCGCTTCGGCGGTGGCGTTGGTCGGTTCCGTGGTGCCGGTCGCCGTCGGCTTTCCGCCATTTCCCGTCGGTTTTCCGCCGGTTGGCTTCCCACCCGTCGGTTTGCCACCGGTCGGTTTCCCGCCGGTCGGCTTCCCGCCCGTCGGCTTGTGGCGGCCGTGCGGATTGAAATCCTGCGCCATCCCCGCCGGAGCGACGAGCGCAGTCGTCAACCCAAGGGCGAGCGGAAGAAACAAGGAGCGGAAGAGCGACGGGGAACGCACCGGGCGACGATAGCGCCTGCCCGGAAATTCCGCGCTTGGAATGGACGGCATTCCCGCCGACGTTCAGCCTCGCCATGCTTCGACGCCCCCCGATCGCCGCCACGCTCGCCTCGGCGCTGCTCCCCCTGGCACTTCCGGTGCTCGCCTGCAAGCCGATGCCCCAGGAAACGCCGCAAATCGGCGCCGCGACCGCCTCGGCAAGCACAACTTCTCTGCAACCTACAGCGGTCTCTCCGGCAAGCGCGGCGAGTGCCGACGTGGTGAGTCATGCGTCCGAGGTGTGGAGCGCCGACGGACCGAAGGTCCTCGCCGGGGAGGCGGTCGATGGTGATGCCCTCCGAAAACAGACCCATGCTCGCATTCTTGCAGACAAATCGCCGGTGACGGTCCTCACCGGGGGGACGCCGCGCGAGCTCGGCCGGCGCCTCTGTGAGGCGGTCGTTCCGAAGCGGCCAGCGAGTACGCCGGTGCTCCTCAAACCGAATATGGGCGGCTTTGAATGGTTTAAAGCGGGGGCCGACAATGGCGTCACTGGGCGCACGACAGACCCTGAATTCGTCCGTGGCGTGATCCAGTGCCTGAAGGCGCGCGGCCACACCAAGATCACCATCGCCGAGGGGTGGGGGGCGAAGCACGCCGACTGGGAGAAGCTCGTTCAGGTCTCCGGCTACGGGGCGATGGCCGCCGAGGAGAAGGTCGCCCTCGTGGCAATGGATGACGACGGTACCTTCGATAAAATGGAAGGGAAACCGGGTCTTCCGCTCGCGATCGCCGGCATCGAGAAGACGAACGTCCCGACGCTGTTGATGCCAAAGATCCTCGCCGAGCACCTCGATCATGGCCTCTACTTGAGCCTCCCGAAGATCAAACATCACCGCTTCGGGGTTGCGAGCGTTGGCATCAAGGGGATGCAGGGGACGGTGATGCTTTCGGACAAGTCGCCCGCCTACAACAACAAATGGCGCATGCACAAAGAGCTCACTGTGGAGCTTGCGAAACAGGCAAAGAGCGATCCGGAAGCGCGAAAGAGCTACGTCAAAGCGCTGGAGACCTTCGCGGAGCGCATCGCGACGGTCCTCGAATTGGAAGCGCCCCACGCGGTGCTCGCCGAAGGGGCCCGGGCGATGATGGGGGATGGCTTTCGGGACCTGGTACCGGTTGCGCCGAGCGTCGCCATCGGCGGTACGAACGTCATCGCCGTCGATCGAATTGCCCATGAATATCTCGGTGTTTGGGACAACGCCGCCCTCGCCAAGGAGCTTGGGGGGCACCGCACGTCGCCGCTCCTCGAAGCGGCCGCAAAGCGCTTTGGCGTGAGCCTCGACGGGATCGCCGTCGTCGGCGATGGGAAAGACCTCATTGCCGCAAAACGCCCCCTTCATTTCGTCGGCATGGCCGGCTTCACCCTCGACAGTGCGCCAGGAGCCGCCGCCACCGGTAACGCATCGCCCCCCGAGGCGATTGCGAGCAAGGTCGTCGGCGCTGAGCCGGTCGTCGATGGGCGCGACGACCCCGCCTGGGCGGTGGCCAAACCGGTGCAGTTTGCAAACAACTGGCGCGGAGAGGCGACCGGGATCGGAACGACAGCCCGCTTCCTCTGGAGCGCGAAGGGGCTCTACGCGCGCTTCGACCTTTCGCAGGCGGGGCTCCACACCGACACCGCGCGCCCCATCACCGAGGAGCGCGCGAAGCTCTACGAGGAGGATTGTGTGGAGCTCTTTCTTGCGCCGAATGCGGCAAAGAAGACCGCCTACGCGGAGCTTGAGATCGGCCCCTACGGGCATTTCTTGGACCTGTGGGTCGATCGAGAAGTGAAGAAGAGCGACGTCGCCTGGAGCGCCGACGCCCAAATCGCGACGACCCGAGACCCTTCAAAACACCTCGCGATTGTGGAAGTCCTCGTCGGTGCCCGCGAGATCCGTGCGGCGCTGGTGCCCGGCGCCCGCCTACCGATGAACCTCTTTCGGATGGAAGGGGTCAAAGGGGATTCCGGGGGGCGGAAGTACCTCGCCTGGAGCCCTACAAACACGAAGACCCCCAATTTTCACGTGCCCGAAGCCTTCGGTCTACTTCGCATCGACGGGGGCGAGTAGAGATTCGCTTCCGTTCTGAGAGGGGCGCGGTACCGTCCGGCGCCATGGCCTTTTTTCAAAGTCCTCCGGCGGTTCCGCACCCCTGGACGAGCGACCCCGCCCTTCGCGATTACGTCCTTTCGCGGGTCCCCGAGGCGCTTCGGGGGCGCGTGGAAGGGGAGTTGCGGGCGGTCGCCGACCTCGCGGGGGGCGAGCTGCTCCAGCTCCTTCAAACGACCCATGACGAACCGACGCTGACCCAGTGGGACCCGTGGGGCAATCGTATTGATGTCATTGAGCTTTCGACCCATTGGAAGCGGGCGGCCGAAGTCGCGGCGACGGAGGGGCTCGTGGCGACCGGCTACGACAAGAGCCTCGGCTCCCACGCCCGATTGGTGCAGTTTGCAAAGGTGTACCTCTTCCAGCCGTCGTCGAACGTCTACACGTGCCCGCTCGCGATGACCGACGGGGCGGCGAAGACGCTGCTGACCCACGGCTCGAAGGAGCTCCAAGAGCGGGCGGTGACGCGGCTTTTGTCGAGAGATCCCAAGGTAATGTGGACGTCTGGCCAGTGGATGACCGAGCGGACCGGCGGGAGCGACGTCGCCATCTCGGAGACGGAGGCGCGCCCGAACGGGGATGGGACCTTCGGCCTCTTCGGAACGAAATGGTTCACCTCGGCGACGACGAGTCAAATGGCGCTCACCCTCGGCCGGACCGTCGATGAAACGGGGAACAGCCGCGCCGGTGGCCCTGGCCTTGCGCTCTTCTACGTCGAAACTCGGGACGATGCGGGGAAGCTCAATGCGCTCTCTATCAACCGCCTCAAAGACAAGCTCGGCACGAGACACGTGCCCACCGCCGAACTTAACCTTTCAGGAACACGGGCAATTCCGGTGAAGGGGACCGGCGACGGCATCAAGAACATCACGCCGATGCTCACCGTGACGCGCACCTGGAATGCGGTTTGTGCAGCCGGCGATCTCCGGCGCGCCACGGCGCTCGCCGTCGATTACGCCCAGAAGCGAATCGCCTTTGGAGGGCCGCTGATCGACAAGCCGCTCCACCGGCAGACGCTCGCCATGCTTGAGGCGGAGACGCGCGCGGCGCTCGTTGTCGCCTTGCGGGCTGCTGAGCTGCTTGGTCGCGAGGAGCATGACGTCGCCACCCCAGAAGAGCGCGATCTCCTTCGTATTCTCACACCACTCGCCAAGCTCGGTACGGGCAAGCAGGCGGTCGTCAACGTGAGCGAAGCGCTCGAGTGCTTCGGCGGGGCCGGCTACATCGAAGACACCGGTCTCCCGCGCCTCCTGCGGGACGCGCAGGTCTTTCCGATCTGGGAGGGGACGACGAACGTGCTCTCCCTCGACACGCTCCGGGCGATGAAGAACCCGTCTTCCTTCCACGCGCTCTTGCAGCATGCACACACATGCCTGCAGCATGCCGATATATCAGTGCAGGATGCAGTGATTGTTGCGACGCGCGCCTTCGATGAAGCTTCCGCCTGGCTCGAAGCGACGCTCGCGCACGAACAGGGGCTTCCGGCGCTCGAAACCGGCGCGCGCGCCTTCGCCACGACGCTCGTCCGCGCCTACGGGCTCGCGCTGCTGATCGCGGAGGCTTCGCGACCGGGCAGCGACCCGACCTGGAAACCGGCGGCGCGCACCTACGCAAAGACGCGGATCAACCACCTCGACGGCATCTTCGACAACGACGACACCACCCAGCTTTTTTCGCGCCCCACGTGAAGCGCCCCGCCCTTTTTCGGCTCGCCCAGGCCCTTGGCGCGACGGCGCTCCTCGTCGGCGGCAGCCTCTACGGAACCGCCGTGCACCATGCACGTGGTGGGCAACCGCTCGCCACGGCGCCTACGCCTCCGCCGGAGGCCCGGTGGGTTGGCGCCTACTGGGTCGCCTACGAGAAGGACCTTTGTTCCGTGGAACAGGTCGACTTTTCTCCGATCACACACCTGTTTGTTGGGCGTGCGGTGCCTCACGAAGATGGCACGCTTCGTATGGATGAAGACGACCCCGACAACGAAACTTACGCAAAAGAGCTCGCGGTTCGTGCTCATCGCGTCAACAAGAAAACGCTATTGATGATCGGTGGCGCCGGCACCTATGCCGGCTTCCGCGGGGCTGCTCACGCACACCGGGAATCGTTGGTGCAGCAACTAATTGCCCTCGCCGACCGCACAAAAAGCGACGGCCTCGATCTCGATTGGGAGCCGCTCCCCCCCGAGGACGAGGGGGACGCGATCGCGCTCCTTCAAGACCTCCACCGCCAGCGCCCCGAGCTTCTATTGACGATTCCCGTCGAATGGGGACGACCACCGACGGCCGCTTTCTTTGCACGTGTGGGTCCCCTTCTTTCCCAGGTCAATACGATGACCTACGGAATGGCGGGGCGCTGGCCCCTCTGGAAGACCTGGCATTCTTCCGCGCTTCGAGGCGACGGCCCCTTCACGCGGAGCTCCGTCGAACGCGCCCTCGCCCTCCTTCTTTCGCGCGGCGTGCCCCGAGCCAAAGTCGGCCTCGGCGTCGGCGCCTACGGGACCTGCTGGACGGGGGCGACGGGGCCCCAGCAAATTCCCTGGTCGGCGCGCGTCGCCGCCAACGACGGCGACCTCTCCTTCCGGAACATCGTCCGCGATTACCAGGTCGCCGGCGAGCTCCACCGGGACGAAGAGGCGCGCACCCCGTGGCTCTCCTTCGCAGCCCCCCAGGGCCCCTTCGGCTGCCGCTTCGTCAGCTACGAAGATGCCACCTCGGTCGCCGAAAAGGCCGCCTTCGCGCGCACGGAGAAGCTCGGCGGGACGATGATGTGGACGATCGCCCAGCAGCACTTTCAAGGGGCGGCTGATGCCGATCCGCTCCTGCATGCGATGGCGGGAACAAACGCGATTAAGTAAGCCGAAGTACTACCTTTCCAAAATGCTGCCCGGAGGCGAGGTGAGCGTAGGCCTCGGCGACGTCCTCCGTGGAGGAACCGCTCGCTGAAGCAGTAAATACGCGATCGATCATGGGACGATCGTCGCCCGCTTCCAAGGCGCGCACGTAGCGCTCAAACATGGCAACGGAGCCGACATAGACCCCACGAATGGCGAGTCTCTTTTGCAGAATCTGGCCGAGGGCGATCTCCCCCTGGAAGCCGCTCAGCACGCCGACGAGCGCGGCGGTGCCGCCGAAACGGAGGGCGCCGAGGGTTTCGTTGAGGGTCGCGCCGCCGGCGACGTCGACGACGGTATCGACGCCGCGCCCACCGGTCGCCGCGCGGACCGCCTCGGCGAATTTCCCGGCGGTACTTGCCGTTTCGATCACGGTGACGCCCGATCCAAACGCCTGCAAGCGTTCAACTTTGCTGGGGGATTGCGTGGTAATCACCACATGAGCGCCGGCGCGGAGGGCGAGTTGGAGGGCAAAGATGGAGACGCCTCCGGTGCCAAGCAGGAGGACCGTCTGCCCGGGGCCGGTCGTCGTCACCTCGAAGAGCGCCTGCCAGGCGGTGAGGCCGGCGCAGGGGAGCGCCGCCGCCTCCTCAAAGCTCCAGCCGCGAGGCACCTTGACCCACGCGTGGGCCGGGAGGACGACCTCTTCGCGCAGCATGCCGTCGCTCGCACCGCCGCCGAGGGCGGTCGTGTGATCGTAGGCGCTGAGCTCGCCATCTCGCTGAAGTTCCCCGGTCTCCTTGACACCCTCGGAGACGACCTTGAATCGATACACG
>DYPH01000159.1 GCA_020720045.1 Sorangium cellulosum
TTCGACGGTCCATAGCGACCGAAATGCCGGGGGCGCGGCATGGGCATGCGAGGGACCGGGACCGGGCCCTCCAAATCGGGGGCCGGGCACTCCAAATCGGGGGCCGGTCACTCCATTTTGCCACCCGGTCACTTCATTTTGCCACCCGGTCACAATGACCGGGTGAGTCATTTCAAGCACTTGACGAAAAGTGCCGCCCGCCAGCCGTCCAGACGCCGTCGCCGAGCGACGCCTAACGACGCCCTCGAAGGGCTTAGACGCGAAAAAGCCGCCCTTCCGGAGAGGGGCGGCTCTTTTCGGGACGTGCTCCCCGAGTCAGTACGGGTTCGTCGGCCCACCGGCATCGGTCGGATCGGGCACCGGGCAGACCGCCTGGGCGGTGTAGCAGGTGTTCGTCGCGAGGTCGCAGCAGCTGGCCCCCGTCGACAACGCCGGGCAGCTGTTGGCGCAGTCGTCGTCGGCTTGGCAGGTCTGCGCACAGACCTTCGTCGCCCCGTCGCTGCCGGAGTCCTTATTGCCGCCATCCGCTTTCGGGCCGGCATCGACCGCCCCTGCGTCTGAGGCCGACGTATTCGGCTCCTCCGTCGTCCCTGCGCACCCAACGGCGAGCGCGAGGAAAAGAGATCCAAGAGACGAGACGGCGAGGGTGATGCTTTTGCTGCGCACGATTTTGTGCCAGGTCCTAGCTCGGTGTCAGGCGACGTTCAACCGAACAACGGCAAAAAAGCGACAGCGCCCCACCTTTTTGTACGGTGGCCCCTGGCGCGAACGGGCGGGCCCGCTTCCGTGGTCGCTGTTGTCGCACTGGTTGGCGCGTTCCTCTTTGGGCCGGCGCTCGCCTGCCCCCTGTTTCTGGATGACCACCTCCAGGTCGCCATGATCGCAGGGCGCTACCCGGTGCCACGATCTGCTTGGAATCTCTACGATTTCATCAGCGACGCCGACCGCGCGGTGCTGACCGACCGCGGCATGCTCCCCTGGTGGTCCGATCCCGAGCTCCGAATTCGGTTCTTCCGGCCGCTCTCGAGCCTGCTCCTCTGGGCCGATCATCACCTCCTCGGAGAACGGCCGCTCCCCCTCCACCTGCATTCGTTCCTCTGGTGGCTCGCCGCCGTCGCCGCCGTCTACCGGCTCGTCGGGGCGCTGTTCCGTGACCGGCTCGTCGTTGGCGTCGCGACGATCGCCTTCGCCGTCGCCCCGTGCCACGTCCTCCCGCTCGCGTGGCTGGCCAACCGAGAGGCGCTGGTTGCACTCACGCTCGGTTTCATCGCGCTCGCGGAGAGCGTGCACTATGCAAAAACGGGCCACGTCCGGCGACTCGCGACCGCGGCGGTCGCCTTCTGCGCGGCGCTCCTTGCCGGCGAGTATGCGCTCGGCCTGCTCGGCTACGCGGCGGCGCCTTTGCTCCTGGCCAAGGGGCGACGAAAACTAAGTATTCTCGGCCTATTCGCGCTGCCGACCGTCGCAACGCTCGTCGTACGGCGCCTGTACGGCTTCGGCGCCCACGGCTCCGGCTTCTACACAGACCCCCTCGACGCCCCTGCCCTCTTTGCGAGCCACGCGCCACGCCGCGCCCTCCTGTTGAGCCTGGAAGGCTGGCTCGGCCTCGACGGGGAGACGCTCCCGGCTACTGGCTATCTTCCCGTACTTTTTTTCCTTTTGTTTGCGACGGCGCTCGTCGTCGCGCCGGCCGCCTACCGGGCCGTCCGCGCGCTCCCCGGCGAGGAACGGCGGTCGGCCTCTGCGCTCATCGCGGGGGCATTTCTTGCGATGATTCCGGTACTTGCGGTGATCCCCTCCCCGCGCCTCCTCGGCGCCGCCCAGCTCGGGATTTCCCTCGTGACCGCCCTCGTGGCCGCCCACTACTGGCGAGGCTCCGCGGAGGGCGGAAACGGCGGCTCCGCCCTGGCGACGACGCTCCTCATGTTCGTTGCGTTCGTCCATGCACCGGTCACAAGCGCCCTCGATGGCCTGCGACTTCGGGCACGGACGACGCAATTCTTGGCGGCGACCCCCTCCTTGGAGGCCCCCGTCGGTCGCGGCGACGAAGTGATGATCCTCCGCGGCCGGGACGGCGCCTTCTTCGCCCCCTTCGCCCTCTCGCAGACGCCCCACGCACGCTTTCAGATGCTCGCCCAATCGAACCACGTGCTCGTGCTTCGGCGGGGCGCTCAATCCTTGGAGTTGGTCTACCCGCGGGGGCGCCCCATCGTCGGCTCGATGAACCTCTTCCGCGACGGATCAAACCCGCTGCACGCCGGCGATACCTTTGCCGCCCCCGGCATCCACATCACCGTTCTTGCCGAAGATCCGGGCCGCGTGCGCTTCGACTTCGACGCCCCCCTCGATCAAGCGCGCTTCTGGGCGAACGAAACCGCGACCGAATTCGCAGCGGTGCCCTTGCCGGCGATCGGCTTCGGGCTCCCCCTCCACTGACTCCACTAACTCAACCGACTCCACCAACTCAACCGGCGACCTTCTGACGAAGCCAAAGCGACGGCTTTTCCACGAGAATATGGAGCACGTAGCCGATGGCGAGGGAGCCGGCTACGTCGACCACAAAGGCGAGCGGCCAACCGACCCACATCGAATAGCCGCGCGCCTTGAGCGCTTTGATCAGCGGGACGCAGACGCGATAAAGCAGCGGAATGTGGACGAGATAAATCCCATAGCCGAGCGTCGCGATCGTGTGGAAGCCGCGCGCGCCGAGGAAGCGCTGGATCGGATCTTCCCCGGTCTTGGGGTGCAGGAGCAGGAGCAATGCGGGCACGTACATGAGGCTTGTGAGCGTCCCCCACGCGAAGACATGCACCCATTGAAGGTACTCGGCGCCGAAGAGGCCGGGCTGGAGCAGGATCCATAGACAGGCGGCCGCCGGGAGGGCGAGCATCGTCCGGTGTCGGGGGATCTGGAGCCATTGCCCGATCTGTTTGCCGTACCGCTGCTCCAGAAAGGCGAGGATGATCCCGGCGACGATGGCGTCGAAGCGCGTCGCGGTTCGGAAATAGAGGGCTGCGTAGAGCCCGATGTCGGTCCAGGGGCGGCCGTGCGTGTACTTCCAGATCCGCGTGACGAGCGGCGCGAGCCACAGGAGGCCCAGGAGTAGAAAGCGGAGACGCTCGCTCTTCATCCGCTGGAGCAGGTAGAAGAGCGCCGGAACTGTGAGATAAAACTGCTCTTCCAGGGCGAGCGACCAGCCCCAAAACATGATCACCCCGCCGCGATCGAGGGGGAGGAAGTTCGTCGCGTAGAGGATTTCGTAGGGGAGATTTTCCCGCTGGGTGACCGTCATCCCCGTCACGAAGACGAGGTAGGCAAGAACGACCCAATAGGCAGGAAACGTTCGAAAAATGCGTCGCAGATAGAAGCGTCGGAGATCGAGGTTCCCGGTCGTCTTCAGGGAATGAAGAAGGATCGAACCGATCAAGAAGCCGCTGAGTAAAAAGAAGAGATCCATGCCGAAGAAGATCGTCATCGATCCGACGGCAAAATGGAGGTCGAGCGGGATCCCTTCTTCGAGGGCAAAGATCCAGGTCACATGGAACTGGATGACGCTGAAAATCGCGAGGACGCGCAGCCCATGGAGGGCCGGGTAGCGATTGTCGAGGGGGAGCAGCGCGTACCAGGGGGACGGCGCGCTCACCGGGGAGGGCTTGGCAGACACCGGTTCAGTGGGCGAGCGCCCAGTTCGGTCCGCTGCCGACGTTCACGTCGAGGGGGACGGAAAGCGGCAGCGCCTCTTGCATGAGCGTCTGGATACGGGCGGCGGCGGCGGTGGCGTTTGCCTCGGGCACTTCAAAGACCAATTCGTCGTGGACGGTGAGCACCATCTGCGCGCCGAGCTGACGCACTTCGGCGTCGGCGTCGACGGCGACCATGGCGAGCTTGAGGATGTCGGCGGCCGTCCCCTGAATCGGCGTATTCTTTGCGATCCGCTCCGCTTCAAAGCGCAGACCACGGTTTCCGGCGTGCAGGTTCGGCAAGAAGCGACGACGCCCGAGGATCGTGCGGACCGCCTCCCCTTTCCGCGCCGCTTCCAAGGTCGCGTTCATGAAGGTGCGGACGCCGGCGTAGCGCTCGAAGTAGGCGGCGATAAACTGGCCAGCCCGTTTCTTCTCAATGCCGAGGTTTCGCGCGAGGGCCGCCTCCCCCATGCCGTAGATGACGCCGAAGTTGATCGTCTTCGCCTGCCGGCGCATGTCGCCGGTCACGGCGTCGCGGGCGACCTCAAAGACCGCGCTCGCCGTGACGGCGTGGATGTCGTCCCGCTCCCGGTAGGCGCGAAGCAATTCCGGGTCTTGGGAGAGATGGGCGAGCACGCGAAGCTCGATCTGCGAGTAGTCGGCGCTGAGGACGACCAAGCCCGGTCGCGCAATGAAGGCCTCGCGGATCTCCTTGCCGACGTCGGTGCGGATCGGGATATTTTGCAGGTTTGGATCGGTCGACGAAAGCCGCCCGGTCGCGGCGACCGTCTGCAAGAAGCGCCCATGGATCCGGCCATCCCTGGTGCTGACGTAGCGGGGGAGTGCGTCGAGGTAGGTCCCTTTGAGTTTGTCGAGTTCCCGGTATTCAAGAACGAGCTTCGGGAACGCGCTTGTTGAGAACTCCGCGCCGTCTCCCGCTTCGCGGACCGACGCGTTTGTAGAAAACCCCGCGCCGTCTCCCGCTTCGCGGACGGACGCGTGGGCGTCCGCCAGCTCTTCCAAGACCTCCGCGTCGGTGCTGCGCCCCCCCTTGGGGGTCTTCTTCAAGACCGGCAGCTTGAGCGTGTCAAAAAGGAACGTTTCAAGCTGATCTCGGGAGCGGAGCGCCGCCGCATTGCCAAAGCGCTCGCCAGCGTCGGTCTCGAGGGCGCGCAGGCGTGCGTCGAGGCGCTTCGAAACCTCCCCCAATTTCGGCACATCGACGAGCACGCCGGTCCGTTCGAGGCGCGAGAGGACGCCGAGGAGCGGCGCTTCCACGCGATCGTGGACGTCGGCCAGCCCCTCATCGGCCATCCGGGCGGCGAAGCGGGTGTGGAGCACGCGCGCGGCATCGGCGAGGGCGCCCGCATAGGCGGCGGTCCCTTCCACGTCCCGCTGGTCGCGCGGCACAAACGCCGATTTCCCCTTCTTTTTCGCCCCGTCATCGCCGTCGCCGCTCGACGGGATCTCGCGGCCGAGTTCGCGCCGCGCGAGGGTGATCGCGTCGTGGGCCGTCTCCGGATCGAGGAGGTAGCCGGCGAGCTCGGGGTCGAAGAGCCGAACGTCGGCGGGGAGCACACCGGCCGGCGCGAGGACGGAGAGCACGTCTTTCGCGGAAAATGCCGAGATCATCCGCCCAGGACCGATCCACGGACGGAGCGCCTCGCCGACGACGGCAAGCGACAGTTGGGTCGGCACGCCGAGGTAGCGATGGGCGATCGGTACGTAAATCGCGCCACTTCGGGTGGCGAGGCCGAGGCCGACGATCGCCGCTTCGGTGACGCCGCCCGACGTCGCCGGCGACGAAACGACCGCCGACAGCCCGACGACTTCCTGGGCGGTCGCCCCAGCGACGAAGGAATCAAGCGCCTCGCGGGTGGTGACGAGCGCGGGAACGTGCGCTTTTTCAATCTCTTGCTCAGAAGCAGACGCGCGCGCCCCGGCGGCCGGCACCGTCGCCGATGCGCCCTTCCCCTTCGGCGCCGCCCCACGCCCGCCGAAGCTCTCGGCGAGCCGCGAGAATTCGAGCTCTTCGAAGAGGGTGCGGAGGGCGTCGATGCGCGGGTCGTCGTCCCCTTCCGCGCGGGTCGGCAGCGCCTTGAAGGCGACCGATTCCGGCGTAAATGCCGGCATTTCCGGCGGCGTGAGCGTCACGAGCGTCCGCGAAAGGCGGGCGTCGCCTTCGTGGTTCTGGAGCGCCTCTTTGAGCTTCGCCCGCTTGATGGCGGCGAGGTTCGCGTAGACGCCGTCGAGGGTTCCGTAGGCGGTGAGGAGGTCGGCGGCCGTCTTCGGCCCGACGCTCGGGACCCCGGGGACGTTGTCCGAGCTGTCTCCCGTCAATGCGAGCAGATCGCCCAAGGCGCTCGGCTTCACACCAAACTTCTCCGTCACTTCTTCGGCGCCGTACACTTTGTCGCGCATCGTGTCCCACAGGAGGACCCGGGCGTCGTCGTCGCGGACGAGCTGCATCAAATCTTTGTCGGCGCTCGCGACAACCACACGCATTCCCGCGGCAATTGCGTCGCGGGTGAGGCCGGCGACCAGGTCGTCGGCTTCGAAGCCATCCGCCTGAAAGACCGGCATCCCCCAGGCGCGGACGAGCTGCTCGCAGCGGACCATTTGCTCTTTGAGATCGACGGGGGCCGGCGGTCGATTCGCTTTGTAGCGCTCGTCGATCGTCTTCCGAAAGCTCCCCGTCCGCGAGTCCATGGCGACCGCGATCCGCGCCGGTTTCCGGGCGGCGACGATGCGCTGAAGCATGTTTGCCGTCCCCATCACCGCGTGGGTCGCCTCCCCCTTGCTGTTCGTGAGCGGCGCGATGGCGTGGTAGGCGCGGAAGACGTAGCCGGAGAGGTCGACGATGTAGAGGACGTCGTCGGAGCCAGGGGCGGGGAGCTGGGCGGCCATGCGCCGTCCTTACCGCGATTTCCGGATTTGTGGCGGGCGTGACGGACGGCTGACACACCCTGACGTCGGTTTTCGCTAGGAACGCCCCCCATGTCGAAGCGCCCATTCGATCCGGCCACCGCGGCCCTCGGCCTCTATTCTTACGCGGAATTCGCGACCCTTGTTGGCGTGTTCCTGCCGCTCATGCGGCGCGCCTACTACGCCCATCGCGACGATCCGACGCAGCGCGTCCCCGGACAATGGATGCGCCGCTTCGGGCGGACCGCCTCCAAGCTGTCGCCGATCTGGCGCTTTTCCGTCGAAGGGGAGGCGCCGAAAGACATCGCAACAAAGGCGTATGTCGTCGTCGCAAACCACGAGTCGACCGCCGATCCCTTTCTGCTCACCTACCTCCCCTGGGACATGCGCTGGGTCGCAAAAGAGGAGCTCTTTAAGCTCCCCGTCCTTGGGAAAATGATGAAGTACGGGGGGGATATCCCGCTCCGTCGCGGCGAAAAAGGGAGCGTCGTCGAGATGCTCGCCGAGTGCCGGCGGACCCTCGATCACGGCCTCAGCATCATGATGTTCCCAGAAGGGACGCGCTCGAAAGATGGAGATCTCCTCCCCTTTAAAGCGGGGGCCTTCTCCTTGGCCATCGAGGCCGGCGTGCCGATTCTGCCATTGGCCATTTCGGGGACGCGCGATTGTCGCCCGAAGGGCTCGAAGTGGTTTGGCAAGGCGCGCGCGATTGTGAAGGTGCTCGCGCCGATCGAAACGACCGGCCTCACCACCCCCGACGCCCAGGCGCTCGCCGATCGCACGCGGGCGACCATCGCCGACGCACTCCCCGATCTTCGCACGCGAACCGGCATTCGATGACTGGTCGCGGGCCGCGATCATTCGAGGGGCGTGGGGCGGTTCGGGTAGCAACGCAGAGCTTGTTTAAGTAACTTCCCGCCCGCCCATGATTCGTTGCTTCCTCCGAGCGGTGCTCCCGCCGCCGCGTTCGTCGCTCTCCGAGGATGCCGTCGCCGTCTTTATGGCGGTCGAGGAGGAGGCCCGCGTCGTCGATGCGCGCAATGGCGTCACCCTCGCGGCGATCAGTGCGCGCACCCTGCTCGGGAATCGCGAGATTGTCGCGGCGCTCAAGGTCCTGGGGGACGCGGGAATGCTGCGCATCGAGGGGCCGGTCGACGAGCTCGACGTGGCGCCAGTCTCGGCCCTCCCCGAGACGGTGCTCCCCGATTCCGCGCCGATGACGGCGATGCCGATCACGCTCCCGCCGGAGACCGCCGTCGTCATGAGCGAGCTCCCCGAGACGGCGATGCCGGGGACGGCGCTCCCGTCGACAAAGGCGATTCGTCACTTCGACGCCGCCGTGGCCGGCCAGGCCTCCGTGCTCTATCAGGTGGAGTTCGCACATCTTTCCGTCGACGCGCGCGTGCGCGCCGCCCGGGAAGCCGACCTCGACTTTCTCGATGCGCTCACGTTTGATCCGGCGCTCCAAGTGCGCGATACGCTCCTCGAGCACCGCGGAATTCCCGAGCGCATTCTTGCCCGTCTTATTGCGACGTATACGCCCGAGCAGGCCTGCATCCGCGCCCGGCGACCGCTCCCGGAGGCGACGAAAGCGGCATTGTCTTCCGCGGTGCGCAACTACTACCAGGCGGCGCCGCCGGAAGAGCGCCATCGGTTCTTGGTCGCCACCGACGGGAGCGCCCTCCCCCTGCTGACCGGCATCCCCTTTGACGTCGCGACGACCCAGCGCCTGGTCGCCGACAACGCGCTCTCGCCGCCGCTCGTGCGTGCCCTCGCCGGCTTCGCCGGTTCGCCGCCGAGCCTCGTGACCTTCCTCGCCGGCCTCCCGCTCGCGCGCACGCAACCGACGGTCCGCGACGCGCTGTTGGCGCACCCCAACCTATCGCCGTCCCGGAAGCGCGCCCTCGCCGACGGGCTCTAGAGAAGCGTTTTGAGGTAGAGCGCTTCGACTTTGGCGCGGGCCCACGGCGTCCGCCGGAGGAACGTCAAACTCGATTTGATGCTCGGTTCAAACTGGAAACAGCGGACCGGGATCTCGGTCGCGAGCGCTTCAAAGCCGTATTTTTCGACGAGCTGGGTGACGATCATCTCCAGCGTGACGCCGTGCATCGGATCGCTCATTGGGGGCTTGCCTTCTTTGCTGCGAGGAGCGCATGAATCCACCGGTTGACATCGGGCCAGAGGGTCGCGCCGGGGCCCGGACGGAAATACCCCATGTGCCCGCAGGCGCCGATGGCCGCCTCCGCGATGCGCAAATCGACCTGCGCGCTTGCGTACCCCTGGAGGAGCGTCGCCGCAGAAATCGGGGTGGCCCAGCGATCGTCGCTCGCATTGACGGCGACGATCGGGCGGTCGAGTCGCGCCACGCGCTCGGTGAACGTCGCCGTCGGATCGTCGAAGAAATAGCGTTTGTGGGAGGTCCACCGCTTCCATTGATGGAAGACCCCAGCCGGAAGATCTTCCCCGAGACCGACGTAACGCCCCGGCAGGTAGCCGAAGCGGGCGAGGAGCAGCGGGCCGACGACGTTCCACAGGGCGAGCACCTTTGGCTGCTCGGAGAGCGGCATCGCCGCGTGGTGGCCGGTGCCGGTCCCAAAGAGGTAGGCGCCGAGGGTTTCTTGCGCCGACGGAGCCATTCCAAAGGCGTGCCCGCCGAAGCTATGGCCGACGACCGCCGTCTCCCCGCCGGCCGCTTTGCTCCATTGAAGGATCGCTTCGAAATCGACTTCGCCCCACTGAAGGAAGCTCGTCTCGAAGCTCCGCAGCGCCCCCGCCGGCCGAGAAGCGCCGATGCCGCGGTAGTCGAAGGTGACGACCTCGTGCCCCTGACTCGCGAGAACGTCGGCGAATTTCCGGTAGTAACGCTGGGGGGTTCCCGTGGCCGCAGCAACGATCGCGCGTGCCCCCGAGGGCTTTGTGCCAGCGGGCGGGCAGTAGAGGGTGGCGCCGAGGTCGTAGCCGTCGGCGGCGTTCACACGAAATTCGTCCGGCATGGCAGGGGCGGTTGTCTAGTCGCTCTTTGGCGGCGCGATCCATGGAGAAGCGCGCCTTCGGAGGTCATCGACGCGCCTCTGGAGGTCTTCGACGCGCCGCGGGAAGGTGATCGACGCCTGTTTTCGGTCATCGACGCGCGTTTTCGGTCATCGACGCGTGTTGGAAGGTCATCGACGCGTGTCGGAAGGTCATCGACGCGTGATTTGGGTCATCGACGCGCGTCGATCGGCCCCTTTTGGCGCGTCGATGGGCCGATCGGGCGCGTCGCACGCTTCAGGTCGTCGGCGTGACGTCGACCAGAAGTGGCGTTGCGCCGAGGCCGTGGACGGCGCCGAGCCCGAAGGGGAGCCGGTCGTTCTTCTGGAGGGCGGCGCGGAGGGGCACCCACTTCGCCTGGACCTCTTTCGGCTCGCGACGGCCGACAAACACAAGCGCTGCGAGGACTTCCGCGTAGTCGGCGGCGAGGAGCGCGAGGAGGAGCCGGCGGTCCCCTTCCCCGTTGGCCGCCGCGATCGCCTGCAAATCGGCGACGATTTCGCCAGCGGCGATGCGTGCTTCGGTGACGTCGCCGGGGCGGAAATTTCGGTCGCCGCCGAGGAGCGCTTCGTGGGCGTCGCAGAGGGAGGCGTAGCGGGAGAGGTCCGACGCGAGGTCGAGCGGGCCGGAGCCGCTACGAATTTCTGCAAGTTCTGCGGAAGCTTGCGGGTCATCGGCCAGGTGGTACTCGAGGATCTTCTGGAGGCGCGCTTTGATCGCCTCCGCCTGGGCGAGCGTCTCCGGGCGGACGGTCACCGCGATCACGACCGGCGCCTCTTGGGCCTGGAGGGCCGCGGCGACCGCGGCGAGCCGATCGACGACCGCCGCATCAAAGAGGCTCGCCGGCAGCGACGCCAACGCCTCCGCACGGGCGGGGACGCGAGCCTGTTCCACAAGAAAAATAGCCGCTTGCGCGGCTCCGCGCGGATGGGCAACCAGCGCCCCATCGAGGCGCGTCGAGGCGGCGGCATGCAGTTCAAGGAAGGGGCGGAGCGGCGCGAGGGGATCCGTAGACATGGCGGCAGAAGACCGACGGGAAGGGGCCGAACGCAAGCGAAATCGGGCGGGCTCAGGCTTGGAATTGGCGCCAGATGCTCAAGCAACAGATTGACAAGCCATTGACGATTCATCGGCCGAGTCCTACCGAAAAAGGCTGCACCTTTTTTCGCGACAAGACCTATGTATCCTTTCGAACTCACAAAAGAATGCCTCGACGCCGCCGAGGGCAACTTGCCGGCGAAGCGCGCGCGGAGCCTTCGGGTCTTTCAGAACGAGTTCGTCGAGCGCTACCTCGCCCAGGCCCACCCGATCACGCCGGGGATCTGGTTCGGCCCGGTGATCGGCGTCGGCCTCTGGCGCGGCGGGAGCACCTTCGGGGCCGGGAAGACGGCGGCGCTGTTTGCCGGCGGCGTGCTTCTTGTTTCGTTGGTCGAATACGCGCTCCACCGCTGGGGCTTCCACTTCGCGGCGAACACAAAAGCGGAACGTTTGCGCCTATTTCTGGCCCATGGCTACCACCACGCCTTCCCCGACGATCCGCGGCGTCTTGTGCTCCCGCCGCTGGCGATTTGGCCGGTGGCGGCGATCCTGATCCCGCTCTGGTACGTTGCGTTCGGGCGCTTTTTCTGGCCGGTCCTCGCCGGATCGGCGACCGGCTACGTCGCCTACGACTGGGTCCACTACGCGACCCACCACTTCGCCCCGCGGACGCCGCTCGGCAGGTGGCTGAAGCGCTACCACATGCTCCACCACCACGACCTCCCGGGGACGCGCTATGGGATCACCTCCCCGCTCTGGGATCTTGTCTTCGGGACGTACGTGCCGACGCGTCCGTCCGCGAAGCGGGAGATGGCGCGTCGTAGGTAACTCACGCGTCCGTCCGCGAAGCGGGAGACGGCGCGTCGT
>DYPH01000285.1 GCA_020720045.1 Sorangium cellulosum
GAGAGCCGCATGTATTTTGTCGACCGGCTCATCGAGATGGGCGCGCGTGTGGTTCAGTGCGATCCGCACCGCGTCGTGGTTGAGGGCCCCGCCCGCCTGCACGGGATTCACATGAGCTCGCCCGATATCCGCGCCGGTATGGCCATGCTGATCGCCGCGCTCTGCGCGAAAGGGACCAGCGTCATCGAAAGCGCCCAAGTCATCGACCGCGGCTACGAGCGGGTCGAAGAGCGCCTCCGCGCGCTCGGCGCAGACATCGCCCGCGAGCCCTGATCGCCTGTCCATTCCTGCTTTTCTCTGGAGGGTGGATCGCCTACGCTCTGCCGCCCTTGGAATCGGGAGGCTTGGGTAGGGCGATCCATGCGCAAGGACAACGTAGATCTCATCTGCAACATCGGCGAGTTGGCGGGTCTCTTCAAAAAGAGCTCCAGCCTCGAAGATTTCCTGCAGACCGTCGTCAGCATAGTCGCCTACCACATGCGCTCGGCGGTCTGCTCGGTCTACCTCTACAACGAGTCCACCGAGGAACTCGTACTCACCGCCACGCAGGGCCTCAGCCCCGACTCCATCGGCCGCGTGAAGCTCAAGCTGGGCGAGGGGCTCACCGGCCAGTCCCTCAAGGAGCTGCGCCCCATCCGCGAGGGCAGCGGCCTCCACAGCCCCCAGTTCAAATTCATCCCCGGCATCTACGAGGAGCGCTACCAAGCCTTCCTCGCCGTGCCCATCCAGCGCGGGCTCGACCGCGTCGGCGTGCTCGTGTTGCAGGACCCCGTTCAGGACTATTTCGACGAGAACGACACCAAGGCCCTGCAGGCCATCGCCGCGCAGCTCGCCGCCACCATCGAAAACGCCAAGCTCCTGCTCACGCTCCACCAGTTGCAGGAAAGCCAGCTGCCGACCGCGGACACCGTGGCCCCGGCCACGCCTGCCGAAAAAGCAGCGCTCAAGTTCCTGCGCGGGGTGGCCGGCTCCAGCGGCATCGCCATCGGCCAGGCGGCCGTCTTCGGTGCCTTCGAAGAGGGCTTGCACAACGGCCATGCCCCCGCCGGCACGATGGCCGACTTTGAGCGCGCCCTGCTCGCCACCGAGCGCCAGCTCGAAGCCTTGCAGGAGATGATGGAGGAACGTCTCGCCGACGTCGCCTCCATGATCTTCAGCGCTCACCTGCTGATCGTGAAGGACGCCAAGTTCTCCGGAGCCATGGCCTCCCTTATCCGCGGCGGCTTCACAGCCGATCTGGCCATCGAAAAAGTCGTCAACGAGTACATCCACCTCTTCGGCAGCAGCGCCAACCCGCGCCTGCGCGAAAAAGTACAGGACGTCAAGGACCTCGGCCGCCGCCTGCTCAAGAACCTCCGCCCCGGCGCAGAGGGCGACGCCGACTACCACGGCCGCATCGTCGTCGCCGGCGAACTGATGCCGTCCGACATCCTCAAGCTCTCCGCGCAAAAGGCCGAAGGGCTTGTCCTCGTGAGCGGCGGCGTCACCTCCCACGTCGCCATCCTCGCCCGCTCCCTCCAGCTGCCGATGGCCATCGTCGACAACCGCCAGCTCTTCACCCTGGGCGAACGCGACCAGCTCGCGCTCGACGGCGACCAGGGCAACGTCTACGTCAACCCCGGCCCCGAGGTCCTGCGCAGCTTCCGCGAGCTCATCGAAGCCCGCCGCGCCGCACAGGAGGCCGTCGTCCAGGTCCAGGACCTCACCGCCACCCGCGACGGACTCCGCATCCACCTGCTGGCCAATATCAACATGCTCAGCGAACTCGTCATCGCTCGCGAGCTCAAGGCCGAAGGCGTCGGCCTCTACCGCAGCGAGTTCCCCTTCATCGTCCGCAACGACTTCCCCTCCGAGGAGGAGCAGTACCGCGTCTATCGCAAGCTCATCCAGGAACTGTCCGGCCAGCCCGTCGTCATCCGCACGCTCGATGTCGGCGGCGACAAAATGCTGTCCTACTTCCCCAGCGTCAACGAGGCCAACCCCTTCCTCGGCC
>DYPH01000160.1 GCA_020720045.1 Sorangium cellulosum
ACATTGCTTTGATCACATCCCGTGTAAATTGCAATTCCGAGCAGCTACCTAGGGACTGGACGCGGAAAGCCGGTCTCTGAAGACGAACTTCGCCGCGGCGTCGCTGCCCTGGAGGGGGACCTCGTTCGTCGCATGCAGCTCCGTGAAGTGCTTAAAGATTCAGCACTTGCTGCGAAGCTCACGCCGTCGATGGCGCTCGTTGAGCAGATCCTGATCGACAAATCGAACCTCTCCGGCGAAGCGCTCGCCAACGCGCGCCGCCTGGTTCGTTCCTACGTCGACCAGGTCGCCGAAGTCATGCGGATCAAGGTCGTCAAGGCCTCCAGCGGCAAGGTTGAACGCAGCCTTCCGCCGAAGCGCGTCTTCCGGAATCTGGATCTGAAGAAGACCGTCTGGAAGAACCTTACGAACTGGGATCCGAAGGAACGGCGCCTCATGGTCGACCGGCTCTTCTACCGAAGAGCCTCGCAAAAAGACCTACCGACGCGAATGATCGTCGTCGTCGACCAGTCGGGATCGATGGTCGATGCGATGGTCCAGAGTACGATCCTCGCGAGTATTTTTGCGGGGCTTCCGCGCGTCGATGTGCATCTTTTTGCCTTTGATACCCAGATCGTCGACCTCACCCCCTGGGTGAACGATCCCCTGGAGGTTTTGCTACGGACAAACCTCGGTGGCGGGACGTTGATCAACATGGCGTTGATGGAGGCGGAGAAGAAGATCGTCGAGCCGAAGAACACGGTCGTCGTCTTGATCTCCGATTTCTACGAAGGGGGGCCCGATCAGCCGCTCTTCGACCGCATCAAGGCGATCCGGGACTCGGGCGTTCACTTTGTCCCTGTCGGTGCATTGATGAGCGGCGGCCACGTGAGCATCAATCCATGGTTTGCGACGCGCCTCAAAGAGATCGGGACGCCGATTCTTGCTGGGAAAATTGACAAACTGATCAAAGAGCTTCGCTATCTCTTGCGTTAGAATGTCCTGCCTCGACTTCGTCGGATTCAGGACAAAGCGCGATTTGGTTCGCATTGACGCAACACTACGGACGAAACGGAAGGTCACCGATGGCTGCGAAGAAAACGGAAATCAAAGAGGCAGACGCGACGACAGAGGCGGGCGAGGCGCTGCGACTGCCGGCGGAGACGAAGTACGCGGACGAGCTTCACTGGCTCGCCTCCGTCGATACGAGCCCGCGTCCGTTCCGCTGGCGCCTTTCGCCCCGGATGGCGCGGATTTTCGTCCTCGGCAGCTCGCCGTCCGACAAACTCGAGCGAACGATCTCCCAGAAATTCTATGGAGATCCAGCTCTTGTCGAGCGAGCGCTCGTCACGCTCGCTTCCGACCGTGGGCTCCTCCTCATCGGAGATCCGGGCACGGGGAAGAGCTGGCTCGCCGAGCTCCTCGCCGCCGCGATTTGCAGCAACAGCACGCACGTCGTTCAAGGGACCGCCGGAACGACCGAGGATCAACTGAAGTACAGTTGGAACGTCGCGATGGTGATCTCGGCCGGTCAATCGAAGGAATCACTGATTCCTTCGCCGATCATGACCGCGATGACGCGCGGGGAAATCGGGCGAATCGAAGAGCTCACGCGCTGTACCTCGGATGTGCAGGACGCGCTAATCTCCATCCTTAGCGAAAAATACGTAAATATTCCTGAGCTTAAGAGCGACGGCGTCGTCTTCGCGCGCCCGGGATTCAACATTATCGCTACGGCGAACTCGCGGGATCGCGGCGTGAATGATCTCTCTACCGCGCTCAAACGGCGCTTCAATTTCGTAACCATTCCGACGGTAACGAACAAGAAAACCGAGAAAGAGATCGTTCTCTTCCGTACCCAAGAGCTCCTCGCACGGAACGCCTTCCAGGTCGACCTCCCGCCGGCGCTCCTCGACATCCTCCTGCAGACGTTCTCCGATCTTCGCGACGCGCAAGGGGCGGCGATCTCCGACGATGCCCGCCTGGAAAGCTCCCTCTCGACGGCGGAGCAGATCGGCGTGCTTGAAGATGCCGTCTTGCACAGTCAGTTCTTCGGGAATGCGGCGCTTCAATCGGAGCAACTCGCAAGTTCCTTGATCGGAACGCTGGTTCGTCGCGTGCCCGAAGATGTGGCAGTGATGAACAAGGTTTGGCACTCGGTGATTCAGAAGCGTGGTGAACAGGCAAAAGACAAAGGGCCCTGGGAAGATTTCGTAAAGGGGGGAAAGAAGACCCTCGAAACCTTCAAATGACCAAAAAGGCTTCCATGTCCGACCGTTTTGGCCCCTTTCGGGAACAGCTTCAGGCCGCCGTTGAAGCCTTTGCGGGGGGCACTGGTCCTCGGGACGCGAGTGAGGCCTCGCGCAGTTCGGCGATCGCTGCAACTTTTCAAGCGATGGCCGACGACGTCGCGCGCGCTGCCGCCGAGCCGCTCGAGCTCTTTCCGGTGTGCCATCACTCGCCGTCGTCCGGTCTTCATCTTCGGAAGCGCCTCGGGGAACGCCCCTTTAAGGTAATTTTCTTGGAGGCGGCCGAGGGGCTGGAAGCGAGCCTCAATACCGGCGGTGAGTTCGGCGAAAACCTTCGAGAATGCCAGTTCCCGATCGCTCTCCAGGCATTTTCCGTCGGAAGTTCCGCGTTCCCGAGTGCGTGGACCCCGCTCAACGTCGTCTATCCGCTCACCGAATTTTCAGCGGAATACCAAGCGATTGCGTACGCGATGGCCCACCCGGAGACGAAGCTGGTCTTCGTCGACCGTGCCGTTGACTACATCTATCAGTGGATGCCGAAGGAGGACGACGCCCTCAAAGAGCGCTTGTCTGATGATCCGATCGACGATGGCGATCCGACGACACCGGACGCGACCGAGGCGCCGACCGTCTCCCATGGAACGGCCCTTGGTCTTCAGGTCGGCGACCTTCTTCCGACGTTTGATGAGTTCCATGAATTCCTTCTGAAAAACGCGCGGGTCAAACACTTCTCCGAGTGGTGGGACCAGTACGTAGAAGCGGCGACATTGACCGCCGACTACGCGACCTATCGCCAGGTGATGTTTCTGATCGGGAGCATGCTGCGACGCTTTGGCCGCCGCGAGGAAGACATCGCCCAGGATCGTCAGCGCGAGCGCTACATGTGGACGAAAATGAAGAGCTTCCTCGCGGAGCACGGCATCGATCCCGAGGACGCGATCCACGTCTGTGGTGCGGCACATACCGCGAGTGATGTGGAGGAGTTTGGCGTCGCTTCACCGGTGCTCTGGGAGGTGCCACCGCGGACGGAGACGACGTGGCTCTACGGCGTGATCCCCTCGAGTCATCTTGCGATCGAGCATCAGTTTCGGCATCCGCCCGGCTCCCTTCGGCTCGCAGAAAAGCTCTGGAAGAAGGCGCTCGCCGCCCACAACCTGAAGCCGTTTATCATCGAGAAACGCCCAAAGAGCGACGAGAAGAAGCGCGTCGTACGTGCTGCCGCCGGCGGAGCGGCGAAGAGCGCTTCCGCCGACACCGCAGAACCGGCGATTTTCGACTACCTCGCGACGGCGCCGATGCCGCTCGGGACCGACGACGACGAGCTCGTGCGGTGGTGCATCGAGATCACCACACTTGCCCGAAACAATGGCTATTTGACGTCGACCGCCGACGCGATCGCGATTTTTCAAACCTCGAAGCTCCTGGCGGGGGTGCGCAATCGCGCGTTCCCGTCCCCCTACGATTTTACCGATGCGGCGATCACCTGCCTCGAGAAGGATCGCACCCCAAAGAAACGGGATATTCGCCGTCTTTGCCAGATCATGCTCGGAGGGGATCGCATCGGCCAGGTTGGCTATGCTTCGCTGCCGCCGCTCGCGCAAGACGTCTATGATCGGCTGAAACTATTGGAAGGGCGGGGGTTTACTCTCGAAAATAAGCGCACCCAGCGCGCCCTCTTGGATTTCAAAGCGGCACCGGAACTCCACGCCTGTTCGCAGGTGTTGTGGATGCTCCATTATTTGAATCGGTCGACCTGCGTGCCGATCATGGGGGAACGGACGCTGGGATCGACGCCGGTGCAGGAGTCGTGGGAGGTGTACTTCACGCGTACCCAAGCCCCGATTATTCAGCTCGGGTACGAGGGGATTAGCCTCGAACACGTCATCGAAAAGCGTCTGAAAGCTGCCGCTTTTGCTTCGTCAGCGACAACGGTGGCAGCCCTCTCCGCCGTCGAGGACGCGATCCTTTATTTGCGGAGCCCGCGCCTCGTCGCCGAGCTTGGCGAGCACGCGATTGTGCTGCTTGAGGCGAGCACTTCAGCGGCGGAGGCGCCCCAAGTATTCGAACGAATTCGACGTCTTGTTCACTATTACCGCGCGCAGCCGACTGGCCTGCCGGCGTGGATCAAACGTTTTGTTACGACCGGGTATTCGCACTACGCGACGTTGCTGCCGGCGAGCATTCAAGACGAGATGACGGCCGCGACCGATGTCGCCGCGATGCTCTCGTTTTTGTTCACCCTTGAGAGTTTGGCGCTCGCCTTTGGCGCCCAGCGGAGCCAGCTGCTCATCGCCGTGAAGCAGGCGGGCGGCGCGGAAGACCTTGCGCCAACGAAGCTCGCGCTTTTGTGGTCGGCGGAGTGGCTCCTGGGCCTTCGGAAAATAGAAGATATTCGGGCGTTTCTCGACGCAGTCCTCGATAGCCCGATGATGCTGCCGGCGTTTCCCGACTACGTGGCCGGGTTCCTCCTCGCGCTGGGATTCACGCCGCTCGTCGCCCGCGTCGTTGTGGAATTGCTCAGCAAAGCGTTCGCCCGACTCCCGGACGACGTTCTTCTGCCGTGGCTCCCTTCGCTGATCATGGCGCTTCGCCCGCTTGCCGGCGATCTCGTACCGACGCTCCTTAAGGAAGTTTCTGTCGTGTTTCCGGCCTCTTTGGCGGCGCTCGACGGGTGGTCACCGCCGTGGGATGCCGCGCCCGTGGCCCCGCCGCCACCGGTCGCAACCAAGATCGCCATTGCCGAAGTCTCCGAGGAAACGCAGCGACTTCGTGCATTTCTCGCGGCAAATGGCGCGGTTTCGGAGGCGGTCGCCGCCCTTCTTGGTTGCCCCGCTGTTGCGTCACCGACCGAGTCTTCCGAGCCGGAGACCGACGCTCGCCCACCGGAGGCCTCCAAAGGGGCGCTTGCCGAACTGCTTCAACGGTACCCGGCGACCCTCGAGGCGGTCGCTGCAGGCAACGCCTAACCCTTCGTATCCTGCCAATTTCCTTCGTCGGCGGGGGCGAGTTCGACGGGGGCGCCTCCCTCGGGCACCGGCACCTTCGCCGTCCAGAGTACGCCATTCGTCAGCAGGCGGCGGAAGGCGCGGCCGTTCGGATTTCCGCCGTCGAGCCAGCTTCCGTACCAGTGGCCGCCGGTGAAGCCGAAGCTGCGCCCGCCGTCGGGGCGCGCGTAGACCCAGGAGGTCGTTTCGCTCCGCCCCGGGTGGGCGGCGGCGTCGGCGGTGGTGCGTGTGCCATCCGGCGGAACCGCTTGCATAAGCGGGGTAATTCCGTCTTGGGGGCTCTTCCAGCGGAGGTTGTAATACCACTCGTCATCGAGGACGAGCGAAGCCGGGAGCCCGCGTGTCGTCTCGTGGGGGGCCGGCGCGAAGGTGCCGGTCCACATCGGATTGACCGAGGTCCCCGCTTCGTACACGCCGCCGATCCACGGAAGCACCTGCCCCTGCGCACCGGGGACGTACTCGAGGGCGTAGTGGAGGTTTGCAAAGCCGGTTCCGGCGGCCATCAAGCGGCCCACGGTGGCGAGGCGATCGCCCACAAGGAGTGGATGCCCGGGGCCACCGTCGGCGTAAACCACAATGGAAGCAGCCCCTTCCAAGAGGGTAGGGTCGCTTGGCCAGCCGTTTTTCACGAGCACCGGAGTGACGCCAGGCGTCTGGCAGAGCATCTTCGCGAGCACGGCGAGGCCGGCGAAGAACTCATGCTGGCCGCTCGGATGGCTCCCGCTCGGGGCGCCGGCGATCAGAATGACCTTCTTGTTCCCCGGCCGTCGCGGGGCGACTTCGACGGGGACGACGCTCTGGTCGTTGCGGCTCGTCGGCGCCTTCCAGGGCTCGCAGATCGGTTCCGGCGGTGGCGGTCCGGCGTCCACGACGACGGTCCCAGCATCGGCCGCGGCCGCATCGGTGGTTGTTAACGTACCAGAATCATTGGGGATACCTCCGTCCGTCCCGCTGTCAGCCGTGTAGGAGCTGCTGCATCCGCTTGCAAGAGTCACAAGCGCAAGCAGCGCCGCGGAGGGGGTTTGCATCGGCGAACTATGGAACGGGACCGCCGCATGCGTTCATTTTTCACGCAACAACCGGCGCCTGCTGGCCGACCGGGGGCGTCATGTTCGCCCCCTCCGCGCTCCGCAACTTCGTTCGCCCCCTCCTCGTCGGCCTCCTCGCTGCTGGTTGCGCCAACTACGAAGCCTTGGAAGACCCCTCAAACGCTCAGGAAATCACAAAACCGACGACGACGAACGCCGTCGATCCGCGCGTGTTCCGCTACGTTGTCCGTGACGCGACCGACACCTCGACGCTCGCCGTCCCTGCCGACCACCCGTCGCGCATTTGCCTGGCGACGCGCATTGGACCGCGCTCCTTTTTGACGGCCGCCCACTGCCTCGTCCAGAAGCTTCAGCCCGATCCGCTCTCGCGGCGGAACAACCGCGCCTCCTATCGGAATGGCGTCCGCGCGCGGGAAAAGATGTTTCTAAACGCCGCCGACAGCACCGAACAGGTGTGGACCGCTTGGCCGACGATGGAGATCACCTACATCTATTTGCATCCCAACTACCTGAACTGCGTCCCCGATGCCGTTCTTGGCGCCGACGGGCGCGTTGGAGATACCTGTGGCCGTGCGGCGGGCCTCTTTCGCGCGGCCGCCGGTGACGAGGCTCGGCTCCGCCCGTTGATCGACCTCGCGGTCATCGAAGTCGCGGAGTCGCTCCCGGCGGCCCCCCGCGCAACGATTGCGGCGGCCGCTCCAAGCGTCGGAGATCGTCTCGACGTCGTCGGCTGGGGATGTGGGTCGACGGCCGGGGAGACGATTGCTGAGCTTGCTCGTGGTCGGAAAATGCAGGCGTCGCTTCCGGTGACGGCGCGCGGCGTCGTGAATGAAGACCCGTGGGGCGCCTCGCGCTTTCAGACGACCGGCGGAATTCGTATCGATGCTGGGCGTGCCGTTTTCCAAGGGGGGCTCGCGCTTTGCCCGGAAGATGATGGCGCTCCGCTGTTTCTTGGCGATCGGATCGTGGGCCTGCGAACACGGCCCTTCGCCGAAAGTCTCTCGACGCGGCTCCCGAGCGCCGACGAATTCGTCGCCCTCGACGCCACCGATGGCGAATTTCCGACCGCCGATTGGTTGACGGCGGTGCTCGCCGCCGCCGAGGACCCGAGCCTCCACCCGGATCCGGCACCGACCGACCCGACGCGACCCGGCGAACTCTAACGGGAGGAGGTCGAATTCCAGTTGCGTAGGGGGGCGTGCCGCGGTATGCAGCGCGCCCCTGCCTTTTGTGAGCAGTCGCCTCCGGCAAGGCGGCTACGAAGTTCGGCAACCGCTGAACAATACTCACAAACGGGCGCGGAGCGGGACGTGCAGTAATCCCCGCGAATCGCCACCTGTGAACCCCACAGTCAAGGAATACGAAATGGCAGCCGAAACCAAGATTCGAATCCGCCTCAAGGCGTTCGATCACCAGCTCCTCGACAAGTCGGCCTCCGATATCGTCGAAACCGCGAAGCGCACCGGCGCCCGCGTTGCGGGTCCCATCCCGCTCCCCACCTCGATCAACCGCTTCACGGTTCTCCGTGGACCTCACGTCGACAAGAAGTCCCGTGAGCAGTTCGAAATCCGCACCCACAAGCGGATCCTCGACATCCAGGAGCCGACGCAGCAGACGCTCGACGCGCTCATGAAGCTCGATTTGTCGGCTGGTGTCGACGTCGAGATCAAGACCACCTGAGGAGCACCCGATGGCAACGATCGACGTCTTCAATTTGAAGCGCGAGAAGGTCGGCACGGTCGACCTCTCCGATTCGGTCTTCGCGACCGAAGTGAAAGAACACCTCTTCTGGGAAGTCGTGAAGGCGCAGCTCGCCTCACGTCGCCAGGGTACGGCCGCGGCGAAGAACCGCTCCGCCGTCTCCGGCAGCACCAAGAAGATGATCAAGCAGAAGGGCTCTGGCGGCGCACGTCACGGCTCCAAGCGCGCCCCCGTCTACGTCGGTGGTGGTCAGGCTCACGGTCCGCGTCCGCGCGACTGGTCCTACCGCCCCCCGCAGAAGGTCCGCGTTGCGGCCCTCAAGTCGGCGCTCTCCAAGTTCGCCAAGGAAGGCCGTCTCCTGATCGTCGACAAGTTCGAACTTGCCGCGATCAAGACCAAGACCTTCCTCGCGACCCTTGGGACGCTCAAGGCTGAAAAGAAGACGCTCGTCGTCGACGCGGCTTCGAACGAGAACCTGAAGCTCTCGATCCGCAACTGCGCGGCTCACCGCTTCCTCCCGCCGGAAGGCGTTAACGTCTACGACCTCCTCCGCCACGACACGCTCGTCCTCTCAAAGGACGCGGCGAAGGCGCTGGAAGCCCGCTGCCTCGGAAAGGCCGGTGAGTGATGCTTACCCACGAGCAAGTCCTCCGTCGCCCGATCGCGCTGACCGAAAAGGCCGCGAATCTTAAGCTGCTCAACCAGGTTGTGTTCGAAGTCAATCGCGACGCGAACAAGGCCCAGATCAAGCAGGCCGTCGAGGCGCTCTTCACGGGCGTCAAGGTCGCTTCGGTGAACACCCTGATCTTCCGCGGCAAAGAACGCCGCATGGGTCGTGGGCACGCCAAGCTCCAGAACTGGAAGAAGGCTGTCGTCACCCTCAAGGCAGGGAACATCGACTTCTTCGCCGAGAACGAAGCGGAGTCCTGAGCCATGGCTATCAAGACCTACAAGCCGACGTCGCCGGCCCGTCGTTATTACACGGGTTCGGACTTCAAGGAACTCACCCCGGGCGTCAAGCCCTTCCGGAAGTTCCTCGAGCACCAGACCCACTCGGGCGGTCGTAACCAGACGGGGCGCATCACGTCCCGTTTCCGTGGCGGTGGCCACAAGCAGCGTTACCGCGTCCTCGACTGGCGCCGTGACAAGATCGGCGTTCCGGCGACGATCACCACCATCGAGTACGACCCCAACCGCACCGCGCGCATCGCCCTGCTGACCTACGCAGACGGCGAGAAGCGCTACATCCTTGCGCCCGACGGCGTCAAGGAAGGCGACAAGGTCATCTCGAGCCGCCACGCCGACATCAAGCCCGGCAACGCGATGCCGCTCCGCTACATCCCCCTTGGCACGACGATTCACAACGTCGAGCTCAAGAAGGGCAAGGGCGGCCAGCTCATCCGCTCCGCCGGTTCCGCCGGTGTCCTTATGGCGAAGGACGGCGACTACGCCCAAGTTCGCCTCCCCTCGGGCGAAATCCGCCTCATCCACCTCGAGTGCCGCGCCGTCATCGGCCAGGTCTCGAACGTGGAGCACCAGAACATCAAGCTCGGCAAAGCCGGGCGCAAGCGCTGGATGGGTTTCCGCCCGCACCAGCGCGGCGTTTCGATGAACCCCGTCGATCACCCGATGGGTGGTGGTGAAGGCCGCACCTCTGGTGGTCGTCATCCCTGCTCCCCGTGGGGCCAGCTCGCCAAGGGCAAGAAGACTCGCAACAACAAGCGCACCGACGCGATGATCGTCCGTCGCCGCAACCAGAAGGGCTGATCCGATGCCTCGCTCCCTAAAAAAAGGGCCGTTCGTCGACGGTCACCTCATGGAAAAGGTCGCTGCGGCTTCCGCGGCGCAGTCGAAGAAGGTCATCAAGACCTGGTCGCGCCGTAGCACGATCATCCCCGAGGCCATCGGCCTCACCTTCGCCGTGCACAACGGCCGCAAATTCGTCCCCGTCTTCGTGACGGAGAACATGGTCGGCCACAAGCTCGGCGAGTTCGCACCGACCCGGACCTTCCACGGTCACTCGGGCGACAAGAAGGGGAAGGTCGCGGGGAAGAAGTGACCCGCTGACTTTCTTCGGAAGCGAAAAACCTCTCCAGTTTCTGGCGAGGTTTTTCTGCGTTTGTCGCCCGTTTGTCCGTCCCGCCTGGTGCCGCACTGTGGCGGACACAAGAAAGGCGCCGACCGGAAGGACGACGCCCCAAAGCGCGGATGGATCGGCCGTAAGAGCTAGTTTTTGCTCTTCTTCTCTTTGTCCGTCTTCGGGCCGACGAGCGTCTTGAGCGTCGCGGTGGCGACCTCTTCGCCCCCCTTGTCGACGAGGCTCACACGCACCGTGTATTCCTTCTTTTCGGCAGTGGTCGGGATCGGACAATCGCAGACGCCGCGGATCGTCCCGCGGGCCTTCTTCAGGTACTGCATCGACATCCCGGCGACGATGAATCGGGCATCGTCGGGCATCGAGTACTGAACGGCGAGGTTCCCCGCGTACTCGGCCAAGTTCGCCAGCGCGATCGCGTGGACGCTCCCGAGGTGGTTGCGGACGGCCCGCTTGTCCTTCATCGAGATTTCCGCGTGGCCGGCGCGGAGCTCTTCGACCTTCGTGTCGATCGTCCCCGTGTAGGGGACCGCCCGCGAAACGAACTCGGAGAAGATCGACTTACCGCCTGGCAGGGGGGCCAGCCGATCCCAGGCTTCCCGAATCACGTTGCCACGCGCGTTCACGAGCCCTTCGAGGAAGCCGGAGAATTTCATCGCGGCGCACTCTAGCCGCAGGAGCCACAAAGTTTCATCCCTGTTTCGCGTCGGTTTCTACTTGGGCACGTCCACGGTGGCGCCGACCGTCTGGGAAGTCTCCGCAAACGGGGAGACGCGAAGCGATTTGTAGCGATCGACGAGGCAGCTGACGCTTGTGGGGGCGGCACCGGTGACCGTTGCCGCTTCTGCATGACCGTCGCTCGCGAAGCGGATGGTCACATGCCCGGCCCCGGTCGCATGTCCGCAAGTTTCTGTATCTAGACGTGAAATCGCGGCCGCAGCCTCTTGGGGATCGAAGGCGGCGCGAGGGCCGGTTCGGGGGCGACCGGCGGGGCGTGACGACGTTGTCGCAAGAAGCGCCCCGTAAGCCACCACCGCGAGCGCGATCCCGGCGAGGATCTTTCCGCGGAGCGCGGGGGATGATTTTGCCGCGCTCTCCGGGGCAACGCGTTCGTCGGGGACGCGGACCTCGCGCGCGTTTTTGCGGGCGAGGGCGGCAGCACCCGCTTCGTCGTCGAGGGCGACGCGGATCTTCGCGTTCTCGTCGCGCAAACGGCTCACTTCTTCTCGAAGAAATTCAGCCTCTTCTTCGGCCTCGTTCAGGCGCGTATGGGCGGCGTGGAGGTTGTCTCGGAAGACCATCGAGCCGAGAACGCTACCGGGGATCGTCCGTCGACGCGACCGGTTCGGCTGCTTGTCCGCCAGGAACCGCCGCAGGCGGTGAGGCTCGTCCCATACGTGGATAGCGCGCTATCCTGAATCGAGCCGGAGGAA
>DYPH01000286.1 GCA_020720045.1 Sorangium cellulosum
ACCAGTTGACGGACGACAGCGGCAGCGGCAACAAGGTCGGCGCGTTCAAATCGCGCGTCGCGGCGGTCGGCCCCGAGCTCGGCTACGCATTCAAGTTCAACGGCCAGGCGGCGTACTTCAACCTGCGCGGCTACAAGGAGCTCTGGGCGCAGAACCGCCTCGAGGGCTACGCACTGTTCGCGACGCTGAGCCTTCCGCTGGGCAGCGCCGACTAATCGATATCACGGGCAGAGAAAAGGGGAAGATCATGAGGAAATGTTTGTTGCCGATTCTGGGGCTGCTGGTCGTCGCTCTGTCGGCCCCCCCGGCCCTTGCGCAACAGGGCAGGCCGAACATCGTCGTCATGCTCGTGGACAACCTTGGCTATGGCGAACTGGGCGTCTACGGCGGCGGTGTCTTGCGTGGCGCGCCCACCCCGCGCATCGACGAGCTGGCAAGCCAAGGCATGCGGCTGCTCAACTTCAACGTCGAGGCGCAGTGCACGCCGTCGCGGTCGGCGCTGATGACGGGCCGTTTTGCCATCCGGTCAGGCACGTACGAAGTCCCGCTCGGCGGCGTCCCGGACGGGCTGACGCAGTGGGAGGTCACCATCGCGGAGCTGTTGTCGGCCAAGGGTTACGCCACCGGCATGTGGGGCAAGTGGCATCTCGGCAGCGCCGAGAGCCGGTTCCCGACCCATCAGGGATTCGACGAGTGGTACGGCATACCGCGCACCTACGATGAGGCCATGTGGCCGTCGTTCAACGAAACGAATAGCGTGTGGCCCTCGATCGGCGACAAGCAGGGCTGGAACGCGAAGGTCGTCCACCCGCAGCATATCTATGAGGCACGCAAGGGCGAAAAGGCGCGGCAGATCGCAGAGCTGAACGTCGAGCGTCGGCGGACGACGGAAGCGGAGATCACGACCCGTGCGGTGGAGTTCATCAAGCGCAACGCGAGCGCGGGAAGACCTTTCTACGCCTATGTTTCGTTCTCGTTGGTTCACATGCCGACGCTGCCCAACCCGGAGTTCGCCGGCAAGACCGGCAACGGCGATTGGGCCGATGCGCTCGCCGAGATGGATCACCGCACCGGCCAGATTCTCGACGCCATCAAGGAGGCCGGCATCGAAGACAACACGCTGGTCATCTTCACCAGCGACAACGGCCCTGAGGCGACCGACCCCTGGCAGGGCGCGAATGGGCCGTGGCGCGGTTCCTATTTCACCGCGATGGAAGGCTCGTTGCGCACGCCGTTCATGATCCGCTGGCCGGGCCAGGTGCCGGCCGGTCGGGTCAACAATGAGATTGTCCACCTCGTGGATACCTTCACGACCCTCGCGCGCGTGGGCGGTGCGGAAGTTCCGCAGGACCGCCCGATCGACGGGGTGGACCAGTTGGATTTCTTCCTCGGCAAACAGGAGAGCTCCAACCGCGAAGGATTCCCCGCCTACGTAGCCGACCGGCTCGCTGCCGTCAAGTGGCGGAACTGGAAGACGCACTTCATCTGGCAAGAGGGCATGTACGACACGCCGCAGACCCTTCCATTGCCGAAGGTGATCAACCTTTTAACCGACATGAAGGAGGAGCGCGACACGGCCGCAAAGAACACCTGGGTCTTGGACCCGACGGTGAAGATCGTCGCTGATTTCGAGGCCAGCCTGAAGAAATATCCGCCGATCAAGGTCGGCACGCCCGACCCTTACACGCCGCCCAAGTGAGATGATTAGGACCACCATGCCCGAGGTCATGCTGCGTCCGTGGGAAATTTCACCTTGCTGCGGCAAGGTGCGAACCCTTGGTTCCGCTTCTACAGGCCGGAGAAGCGGGATATTCGAGTACAGCCGAGGATCAACTGATCCAAGCCTTCGTTGCCCATATCTCGGTTGCCCAATCGACACAAACCGCTTAGAAACATGGACATGAAACAATCTTCAGAACGATATCCAGTTTGGATCCTGTACGGAGCCGCCGGCCTGACGATGGCCTCCGGAGCGGCGCTCAGCGACGAC
>DYPH01000161.1 GCA_020720045.1 Sorangium cellulosum
TTTCGCGAGGACGTGTCGCACTCCGAAAAGGAGATTCCGAGCAGCTACCTAGGTCAACTACCGTGAAGCGATCGTCCCGTGACGGTCGACGGTTGAGACGAAGCGCCCGGAGGTCTCGCGATCTTCGGGCGTTTTCGTTTCCACGCGCGAGCATCGCAGGACCTAGACTCCACCCATGCTGACCAAAGCCGCCCTCCAAACGCTCCTTGAGGCGCTTCCCCTCGATCACCTCGACATCTACGTCGAGGAGGAGCGCCCGGGCCGGTTCCTCGCGTCGGTGACGAGCCCCGATTTTGAGGGGAAAAACGAAGCGGAGCGCCAAGAGGTCGTTTGGACCTACCTGCTCGCAAAGGTCGCTGACACTTCGGCCATTTCCTACGTGGCCACCGTCGCCCCGAACGACGACGTGGAAGAGGTCCCCAGCGAGGGGCTCTCGCACGCTGGCTGACGCCCATCCCTTGGCACAGGGTCCAACGCAAACTCGCACCTGAGCCCAGGAATTTCCGCCGGGGGGGCGGCGGTTCCCGGCTAGTCTAACGGGCCTCTGTGAGTTCCTCGCCGCTCCCGCCCCGGGTGACCGACGTCACCGTCCTGCCTCCACCGCCCCGCCCCCCGGCGGGCGATCGGCCGTGGATCCCGAGCGCGTGGCTCGCCCTGTTCCGCCGGCGGACGCAAATGCCGCGGCGCCTCAAGTTCACCCGCGAGGGGAAGTTCTTCATCGGCATCACCCTCGGCGTCGGCTTCGCGGCGATCAACACCGGGAATAACCTCCTCTATTTGCTCCTCGGGATGCTCCTCGCCCTCATCGTCGTCAGCGGGATCCTGAGCGAAATCTCCCTCCAGCAGCTCACCGTCGTCCGGAAGCTCCCCCACCGGGCCCAGGTCGGGCGCCCCCATGTCGTCGAGGTCGAGGTCTTCAACCACAAGCCGCGGATCCCCTCCTACGCCATCGAAGTGGAAGACCTCCGCGCCGGCCAACCGGCCGACAAACGCTGCTTCTTCCTCAAGATCTCGCCGGGATCGGCCCAGGTCGCCGCCTACCGACGCACCCCCCAGAAGCGCGGGCGCGACGAACACATCGGCTTCCGCCTGGCGACCCGCTTCCCCTTCGGCCTCTTCGAGAAGAGCCGCGAGATCCTCCTCGACGGCTCCCTGATCATCTACCCGCAGACGGAAGACGTCCCCCCGAACGCCCCGCCCCGCGGTGACCGCGAAGGGGAACGGGTCGCGGTCCGCCGCGGCTACGGCGATGAATTCCTTGCCCTAAAGCCCCACCGGAGCGGCGAAGACCTCCGCGACGTCCACTGGCGCAAATCGGCGACCGTCGGCCAGCTCGTCCTCCGCGAGCGCGCCGAAGACCAGAAGCCCGAGGTCCGCCTCGCCCTCGACGTCCATCGCCCGGTCAGCGAAGACCTGCCGAACCATGCGACAGGAGCCCTCGACGCCGCCCTCGCCGGCAACCGGAGCCCCTCGCTCACCCGCGAAGCCTGGGACGCCGGCTTCGAGCGCCGCATCCGCGACGTCGCCTCCAAGGCGCTCGCCCACGTGAAGCGCGGCGATGTTGTCGTCCTCCGCACAAGCGCCGGCGAGAGTGTCCGCAGCGATCCCTCGGTCGGCATCGACCCGATCCTCCGCTTTTTGGCCCTCTTGCAGCCGGCCGGCGAAGAGCTCACCGTCGCCGTGAAGTCGGGCCCCGACCGCAGCGCCCCCCCAGGAACGACCGTCCCCGCCCCCACCAGCGGCCCCGCCCTCGGCTCGCCGGTGACCGCCACCTCCGAGGCAGGATGATTCGTTTCGGCCTCGTCCACCGGATCATGACCGACGCCCTCGCGGCGCTCGGCATCTTCGCCGTCCTCACGACCGGCACGCTGACCCAACCGGTCGCGCTCCTTGCCCTCGTCGGCCTCCTCGGCGCGATCCTGATCCCGGAGAGCTGGCAGCACAAACCGGCGATGCGCCAAGCGGCGACCTTCGCCCCGCTGGCGCTCTTCGTCGTCGAGCTCGCCCGCCTCGCCTTGGGGCTCACCGCCCTCGAGATCGCCGTCGAATTCGCCACGCTCCTCCAGGTCGTCCGCCTGGCGACCCGCCGCGGCGCCGCCCACGACCAGCAGATCGTCGTCATCGCCCTCCTCCACTTCGTGGCCGGCACCGTCCTCGGCGGCAGCCTCTCCTTCGGCCTCTGTTTCTTCGGCTTTTTGATCGTCGCGCCGGGCGCCCTGGTGCTGAGCCACCTCCGCCGGGAGGTCGAAGGGAACTACCGCCAGGGGGCCCGCGACCGGACCGGCCTCCCCGTCGACGTCCCCCGCATCCTCCGCTCCCGCCGGGTCGTCGGCCGCAGCTTCCTGGCGATGACGAGCCTCCTCGCCGTCCCCGTCTTCCTGTTCACGGCGGCCCTCTTCGTCCTGTTCCCGCGGGTCGGCCTCTCGCTGTTCTTGATGAACCACAACCGGAGCGGCCGCATGGTCGGCTTCTCGGACCACGTCGATCTCGGGCAGGTCGGCATGCTCCGGAGCGATCCGAGCATCGCCGTCCGCTTCGAGCCCCAGAACCTCCCCGCCGATCCGCCGGAGAAGATGATCCTCCGCCTCCGCGGCACCGCCTTCGACCGCTACGACGGCAAGGCCTGGATCCGCACCAAGGACGAGCGGAAGCCGGCCGACGCGATGCTCTTCGGCCCCGACTGGTACAACCTCACCAAGAGCTACGATTTCAGCAAGAAGACCAAGATCGGCTTCGAGGTCGAGCCGATCGATCCGACGGTCGTCTTCCTCCCGCCGAACGTCGTCGGCCTCCACCTGCGCCTGCCGCCGAAGGGGATCCTCAACGAGCCGATCCGCATCGAGCGCGGCCCCGAGGCCGAGTTCCGCTACACGGGGGCCGAAGGGCACGGGATCTCCTACGAAGCCTACGTGGAGACGCCCGGCACCGGCGTCGGCGGCGCGAGCGACGTCCGCGACGTGGCGACCTCCCGCATCGCCGACGACGTCGTCCTCCCCGAGGACCGCGCCCGCTACCTGCAGATCCCGCCGGTGTTTGCGAAGCGAATCCCGGAGCTTGCCCACACCTGGACCGCCGGCAAGGCGACCCCCGCCGAGAAGGCGCTCGCCATCGAGACCCACCTCCGCGAGGACTACACCTACGACACCGGCTCCCCCTCCGGCGGGACCGACGAGCCGATCGACCACTTCCTGTTCACCTCCCGGCGGGGCCACTGCGAGTTCTTCTCGACGGCGATGGCGCTCCTCCTGCGCGCGGAGGGGATCCCGACGCGGAACGTCACCGGCTTCGTCGGCGGATCCTTCAATCGTTTCGGGCGCTACTACGCGGTCCGCGAGGGGGACGCCCACTCCTGGGTCGAGGTCTGGATCGACGATCCGACGCCGCCACCCCCACCGCCGACCACCCCGCCGCGCACCATTCCGATCAAGCGGGGCCACTGGCAGACCTTCGACCCGACGCCGCCGTCGGGCGCCCAGCCCCTCGAGTCGACGACCGGCCCCTGGGTCTTCGTCCGCGACCTCGTCGAGGCGATGGGGCAGAAGTGGAACCGCTACGTCGTCGGCTACGACCTCGACACCCAGGTGCAGCTCTTTCAGAGCGCCCGAAACCGCTACGACGTCGCCCGTGAGAAGGCCGGCATCAAGAAGGGGGGCCTCACCGACAAGATCACGCGCCCCCGCTGGGTGATCCTCGCGGGCTTCGCCGTCGCCGCGATCGCCGCCGCCATCTACCGGCGCCGGAAGAAGAAGCCGACGGCGCCGCCGAAGAAGAAGAGTGCCGAGGAGGTCGCCGCCGAGCGGATCACCGCCCTCTACAAGCGCCTCGAGAAGACGCTCGCCGCCCACGGCCACGGCCGCGCGCCGACGGTCCCCCCGCTTAAGCACGCGGAATCGTTGGTCGCAAGCAAGGTCCTCGGCGGGGACGACGCCCTCGCCCTCACGGAGACCTACCTCGCCGTCCGCTTCGGCGGGGCGCCCCTCGACGCCGGCGTAGAGGCGGCCTTTGCCAGCAAGCTCACCGCCCTCGACGCCGCCTACGCGGCAACCGCAAAAGGGCGTCGCGCGTAAACAAGCGCTTAAGAAGACTTCCGGAGCATCATCCCGGCGAGCACGAGGGCGGCCGCCCCCAAAAAGGAGCCGACCCACACCGCCGCGCTGCGGGCGTGATCGGCATCGACCATCTGGGACGCCGCGTATTCGCCGCCAAAGGCGCCCGCCGTCGCCAGGATGGTCGTCGTCACCGCGCCAAGCCGCTGATGTTTCGGCACAAAAATGTGCGCGATCAGCCCAACGGTGACTCCCAAAATGGCGAACAACGGGATCGGCGGCACCGGCCCACGCTAGCCGATTTCGTTCAGGTGCGTCGATTGGCGAGCTGGGAGAGGCCGAGGAGCAGCATCGCGCCGAGGATGCTCCCGACCCACCCGGCCCAGGCGAAGCCGTCGTTGGGGCCGGCGATGAGGCCGGCGAGGAACCCGCCGATGAGGGAGCCGGCCATCCCGAGGCCCGCCGTCCCGAGCCAGCCGAGGCTCTGGTTCCCGGGGAAGAGGGCGCGCGCGATGAGGCCGACGACGAGACCGAAGAGGACGAAGTAGAGGAGGGTCATACCAAAGAAGGTAAGCGCTCAAATTTCCTCGCCAACGAGGGGAGAAGTCCCAACAGAAACGCCCCGGGTGGGGCGTTTGTGTATTGCGGAAAACTCAGTTCATCATGCGCGGCGTCGCGGCGTCGGCGGGGAGGAGCCCGGCGACCGTCCGGAAGCTGAGCCCCTCGCCGCCCGGCTTCACGTCGACCTGGATGCCGCTCCCCGGCAGGAAGCGACCGGCAAGGACCTCCTTCGCGAACGCATCTTCCAGGTGTTTCCGGAAGGCGCGCTTGAGCGGGCGGGCGCCGTACTCGGGATCCCACCCCTCCTGGGCGAGGAAATCCTTCGCGCCGTCGGTGAGCGAGAGGGTGAGCTCCCGCTTGGCGAGCCGCTTCTGGAAGCGGGCCAGCTGGAGGTCGACGATCCCGCGGACCTGGTCACGGCCGAGGCGGTCGAAGACGACGATCTCGTCGAGACGATTGATGAACTCCGGCCGGAAGGCGCGGCGCACATCCTCAAGGACCGCCCGACGGGCGAGCTCTTTGCGGTCGGCGGGGTCGAGATCCTCGCGGTCGGCAAAGGCGGCAAGGTGCTGGGAGCCGATGTTCGACGTGAGCAGGATCACCGTGTTGGTGAAGTCGACGGTGCGCCCCTGACCATCGGTGAGGCGGCCATCATCAAGAACTTGCAGGAGAATGTTCCAGACGTCCGGGTGGGCCTTCTCGACTTCGTCAAAGAGGACGACCGCGTAGGGGCGCCGGCGGACCGGCTCGGTGAGCTGCCCCCCTTCGTCGTAACCGACGTAGCCGGGCGGCGCGCCGATGAGGCGCGAAACCGAGTGTTTCTCCATGTATTCGGACATATCGAGGCGAATCATCGCCCGCTCGTCGTCGAAGAGGTACTCGGCGAGGGCGCGCGCGACCTCCGTCTTGCCGACGCCGGTCGGCCCGAGGAACAGGAAGCTCCCGATGGGGCGGCGCTCATCCCCAAGGCCGGCCCGCGAGCGGCGCACCGCGTTCGCGACCGCTTCGATCGCCTCCTCCTGGCCGACGACCCGCCGCGCCAAGTTCTGCTCGATGTGGAGGAGCTTCTCGAGCTCCCCCTGGAGCATCTTGGTGACGGGGACGCCGGTCCACTTGGAGATAATTCCAGCAATATCTTCCGCGGTGACCTCCTCGCGCAGGTAGGACTGGGTCGCCTGGACGGCGGCGAGATCGGCGCGGAGCTTCTCGATGTGCTTCTCCGCCTCGGGGACCTTCCCGTAACGGAGCTCGGCAGCGCGCCCCAAATCCCCCTTCCGCTGGGCGATGTCGGCCTCCGCCCGGAGCCCTTCAAGCTCGGGGGTCGCGTCGCGGATGGCGGAAATGACTTCCTTTTCCTTCATCCACTGGAGCTTCATGCCGGTCGCCTTCTCGTCGAGCTCGGAGAGCTCCTTCACGACGACGTCAATGCGCGCCTTCGACGCAAGATCGCGCTCCTTCTTGAGCGCCTCCTGCTCGATCTGGAGCTGGGTAATCCTTCGAAGAACCTGATCAATTTCCGCCGGCATCGAGTCGACTTCCATCTTGATCTTCGCCGCCGCCTCATCGACGAGGTCGATCGCCTTGTCGGGGAGGAACCGCTCGGTCACGTAGCGATCGGAGAGGGTCGCCGCGGCGACGAGGGCGGCGTCCTGGATGCGGATCCCGTGGTGAACTTCGTAGCGCTCCTTGAGGCCACGCAAGATCGCGATGGTGTCTTCGACGGTCGGCTGGCTCACAAAGACCGGCTGGAAACGGCGTTCGAGGGCCGGGTCCTTTTCGATGCGCTTCCGATACTCGTCGAGGGTCGTCGCGCCGATGCACCGGAGCTCCCCACGGGCGAGCGCCGGCTTCAGGAGGTTGGCGGCGTCCATCTGCCCTTCCGCGGCACCGGCGCCTACAATCGTATGAATTTCATCGATAAAGAGGATGATGCGCCCGTTGGCCGCCTCGACCTCCTTGAGCACCGCCTTCAAGCGCTCCTCGAATTCACCCCGGTATTTCGCGCCGGCGACGAGCGCCCCCATATCGAGGGAGACGAGCTTCTTATTCTTCAGCGACTCGGGCACATCGCCGCGCACAATGCGCTGGGCGATCCCCTCGACAATCGCCGTTTTGCCGACGCCCGGCTCCCCGATCAATACCGGGTTGTTCTTCGTACGCCGCGAGAGGACCTGGAGCACGCGACGGATCTCTTCGTCGCGGCCGATGACCGGATCGCTCTTCCCTTTTCGGGCCGCCGCCGTGAGGTCGCGGCAGTATTTCTCGAGCGCCTGAAACTTCCCTTCCGGATCCCGATCGCTCACCCGCTGGGAGCCACGGACTTCCGTCAGCGCCTTCAGCAAAGAGTCGATGGTTACGTTGCCGAAGGTCTTGAGTTGGCTCTGAAATTCCTTGTCAAAACGAGCGCCTGCGAGCAGGAAGTGCTCGACGGAGACGTAGTCGTCCTTGAGGGTCTTCGCTTCGTCTTCCGCGCGGCGAAAGAGCTCGGCAAACCGGCTCGACATGCTCGGTTCATGGCCCCCATGAATCTTCGGGAGACCATTGATTTTCGCGTCGAGGGCCTTCTCAAAGAGCTCGATCGAGAGACCGGCTTTCACGAGCAACGGGCGTGCAACCCCTTCGTCTTGCTCGAGCGCGGCGAGGAAGAAATGCTCCGGCAGAAGCTCGGGATTCCCCTTTCGCGCGGCGCGGTCCGAGGCTTCGCGGATCGCTTCTTGGCTCTTCGTGGTCAACTTCTCAAAACGCATGGCGAAACCCTCCGCGCACGCACATCGCGCGCTAAAAAAGTGGTCGCCCGCCGAGGATTCGACGGAACGAACTTTCGAAAAACCGTAGGCGTGGAACGGGGCCCGTCCGTCGGCGTCAACCAGCGATTTTGCTGGCAGAGACGCCGGAGCTGGCCGGCCTCGCAACAGGGAACCTTCCCCGGTCCCGCTCCGAGGACGCCCGGAACGTAAACCGGCACGCCGCTTGCGCAAGGGGCGCGACGACAGTTCTCCACCGGCGAATTCCGGCGACGGCGCTCAGCGCGATTTTACGCAGCGCAGGTAGCTCTCGTCCGTCTTGCCGACGCCAACGATCGGCCCGTCATTGGGCTCCGCCGGCTCCTGGAAGCGCACACCGAGCGTGGAGACGACCACATCCGACGCCACGTAGGGGAGATCGAAGGCGTCGCCGCCAAAGGCCGCCTGATCGATGGAGACGAGCGTGATCCGCCAGAACTCGCTGTGATCGTCAAAAAGTGTAAGAAGTTCACGTACTGTCGGCACGCGATAGCCCGGTCCGGCGGCGGTGCAAGCGGCGGCAGCTCCCGTTGGTGCCGGGAGGCGCGTCGCGCGGTGTTGCCAGATCAGCCCCGTCCGAAGGTCTTCAATCGTCGCCGAGTTCCGCGAAAACGGCGCGTACTGGTCGGGCGGCGCATCTGCGACGGCGGGCGTCACCACCAAAAGAAGCGCCAGCACCGCGCCAAGCGCTCGTACTCCCGTGATTTTTTGCCGCATGGGACCGATCATTTCGACCCCCGCAGAATGCAGATCGCGTAGGCGGTGTCGGGCTTCGTGGTGAGGAATTGGTCGGCCTTGTCGGCGAAATTGGCGACCCAACGCTTCCCATCCGCCTGGCGGAGCGTCTGCGACCAGACTGGCCCTACGGGAATGGAGGCCGGCCCGTAGGGGGTGGCGAGTGCGCGAGGATCCCAAAGGGCGACGAGCTCAACGCGCGTCGGCAGCTCCCAATCGGCCCCCCGCGCCTGACACATCGCGCGGGCCACCGGGAAGGTGACCCGAGCGCCACCGGCAGGCACGTAAAACGTAAAAAGATTCGGGACGGTATAGACGCCGGAGTCGGGCACGGAATCGACTGACGTCGCGCCATCGACGGCGGTGTCGTAGGTCGCCGGCAGCGGGCACTGGGCCCAGTCGCTCCGTTGGGCGGCGATCGCGTCGGCGGAGGTGGCGGCGTCCGAAGCGTCAACGACCGAGCCGTCGACGAGAGGGCCGGTCCGGTAGGCGTCGAGGTCGAGGAGCGTCGAGCAGCCGACGATGGCGCCGGCAGCCAGTGCCCCGAAGAGAGCGACGCGGAGGACGGTGACGGCGCTCATTGGAACCCTCCAGAAACACCGATAAATCCGCCGTTTGTGCCGACGGAAACCTCGGGACGCAGGCGAAGCGCCGCCCCCGGGACGACGACCTCGGTCTTCGGCGTCGCCAAACCGACGACCAAGAGCGCCGCGCCGACACCCCCCACCGCCAGGCCGATCGTCGACACCGTCGCCCACCTCTTTGCCGAAGCGATCGGCGCGTGGGTCGGGCAGGTCTTGGTGTCGTCACATGGTTTGAGGGCATTCATCGCGAAGAGGCCGGCGCCGAGGCTGGTCACCAACCCGCCCGCCAGAAGCACGCCACCGGCGGGGACCAGCGGCGACATTTTCTTGGTCACCACTGGCACGAGAACAACCGGTTTTTCTTCCGTTTTCTTCTCGACAACAACCGGCGGCGCCGGCTTCGGATCGAGGGGCACGTCGCGGCTCTCACCGGGCGCGAGCGTGATCGTCAGTTCTTGGACGGGACCGCCCGGGCGCGCCGCCATAATGCGATGGCTGCCGGGATCGAGGCGCCGCTTCGCCCCGAGGGCCGCCGCCGGAATCTCGCGATCGTCGACGGTGACGCGCACATCGGTGAGCCCCGCCGGAAGGACGATCTGCACCGCAGAGAGCTGCTTTTCGAGGCTCACCGCAAGCGCAGAGGCCTCCGCACGGGCCGCTGCCGAAGCCTTTGTTTCTTTGGGATTTTTCTCCGAACGCTCCACGTCCAAGCAGACTTCGCGGGCATCGGCGAGGTGGCCGAGCGCGACCTCCGCCTTGGCCAAATCGAGGCCGGTGATCGGCGCATGCAGGAGCGCGTGGGCTGCCCGGAACTTCTCGCGGGCGGTGAGAAAATCCTGCTTGTCGCGGGCCGTTCGCCCTTCGGCGACGAGGTCGCGGGCCGAAGCGATGTCGGCCGCCGATTGGGCGTGCGCGCTCGACGAAACGAGAAGCACGGCGAGCAGCGGAGCTAAACAAGCCGCACGAGCCGCGTGAGGAAGATGCCCGAAAGATTTAGTAAACATTGGGCGAATTGGAGGTCGCCGTCGCCGTGGCGACCGGGCGGCGGATGGGGACGCTACCATGCTTGCCTGTTCCTCGATCCGCGCTCGCGGGCGAACTCGCGGACGAGGACGAGCTGGTCGCGGCGCTTGGAAGAACGGCCGGGCTCGGGATGCTTGGGATCGGAAGATCGGCCAGCGCGCTGGCGACGGGGGCAATCGTGGTGTCGGTGGCCGCGAGGGCAGAGGCAGTCGCCGGCGAAGCGGTGGCGACCGAAGTGACGCTCGGCCCCTTTCGAACCGCCCAAAAAAGGCCGCCGGCGGCGAGGAGCGCAACAAGCGCAACCACCGGAATCCAAACGGGAAACGCCGAGCGCGGCGGCATGGTCGACGAAGTCGTGGAGTGTCCCACGCCCAGGCTGCCGTCGGTCGTCGCCTCGGTGCGCGCGAGGGCGATCTCGCCCCGCGAAGAGCCGGTCCCCCGGAAGGCGATCGGCGACGACGACGGAACCAGGGACTGCGAGCACGCGATTTGAACTCGCGCGGAGGGGCGCCAAGCAGGAGTTGACGAGTGTGAGTCGGGCCTTTCCGTAGGAACCCAATCTTCCGACCGCACCCCACACGTTGCCGTCGGGCAGCGCGGCGAAAGGTACAAAAGGGGATCCGTCGATGGCGACCGAAAAACCGTCGCCGGTTTCTGAGTTCCAGGCGTGTCCCACGTAATCGAAAATGTGACCGCCAAACGCGGTTATCGCGAGAGGCTCGCGGGGGAGATCTCGCTCCCAAATGGTCTTCCCGGTCTTCGCGTCGACACGTCGCAGTTTTCCGTCGGATGAGCGGAAGAACAGATCGGTATTTCCGCGGACGATAGGTACGTACGCGAAGGTGTCGGCCCCGCGAAACATGTTCGGGTAGGTCTTGCTCCAGCGGAGACGCCCATCCGGGAAGTAGGAATAGAGTTGGTCGGCGAACTGGTAGTAGTTCCCGTCGCTGTCGGCGACCACGCCGCCGCTGCTAAAATGGGCGCCTGGATACCGGGTTTCCCATACGGGATTGCCGCTGAGATCAAAGACGTAGAGCTGGTGGTAGCTAAACGCGATCTGCTTCCCGCTTCGGACGACCAAACCCGTGATGGCGGTGAGGTCGTAGGGGAGGAGCTTCTTTCGCCAGAGGAACTTCGGCGTCACCGGGAGCGGTGCCTTGGCGGCAGGAGCTGCCCAGGCTTTTACCGGGAGGCATCCGAGCGCCGGGAGGGCGGCGGCGTCAGGACCTGCGTCAAGAGCCGGCACGCCGCCGTCCGTGATTGGGTTTGCTTGCGGCGAAGAGCCGCAGGCGGCGAGTGCGAGGCTCGCGAGGAACAGCGCCCCGAAGGCGCGATGGGTCACGGGGATCATTTCACAGCCCTTCCAACAACAACCGTGCTCGCCGTTTCCTCGCCACCGTTGGTGGTTCCGGGCGGACGCGCACCTGTCAGCCAGTGGCTACCTTCGCAGATTTGCTGGCGACTGGTAGTCGCTCATGGTGCCAGGTAGTCGCTCATGGCGCCCCCGGGGGCTTGCCAGGGGAATCCCGGCGGTCTGGGGCGGCCTCGGTGAGGGTCTAACGAAAAAAAAACGCGCGAAGATCATGAGATCCTCGGGCGCTTCGTTTCAACCGTCGCCCGTCAGGGGACGATCGCTTCACGTTAGTTGAACTAAGGGCCGCTAGGTAGCTGCTCGGAATTGCAATTTACACGGGATGTGATCAAAGCAA
>DYPH01000035.1:0-12368 GCA_020720045.1 Sorangium cellulosum
GCCCGCTTTACCGGTACCCCAGAAACCAGAAAGACCCGTCGGGAAACCGGCGGGTCTTTTCGTTGGTACTTCCGGGGAGTTACTCGCCGCTCTCGTCGAGGATCTCGATCGCGTCGGTCGCGAGCTCACCGAGGGTGATTTCGTCGTCTTCGTCGTCGAGCTGGACGCGGCGCGTATCGGCGCGGAGCGGCTCAAGCATCGGGATCGCGCTCGGGTCGTTCATCTCGACGAGCGCCTCGATGGCGGCGCCGACCGCCTCGCCGTCCTTGTGCTTGAGGAAGCGACCGAGGAGCTTCACGCAGCCCGGCTCGCCGACTTCGCCAAGGATGTACGGGAGTTCAGCGAGGGCAGCGTGGCCAACGGGGAGCCGATCGAGAGACCGTTCCACGCCGAGGGCGACCTCTTTGAAGCGGTCAAAGGCAACCGCTTCAAGGGCTTCCCCGGAGGCGAGGCGCGCTTCCGCGTGCTCGGAACCGAGCAGATCGATCAACAAATCGACCGCTTCCGGCCCTTCGACCCCTTGAAGCAAGGCGGCAACCCGCGTGAGGCGAAGCGCCGCTTCCGGCCCGTCGAGGCTGGAGGCCGCCTTCGTCGCATTGCGGAGCGTATTCAGCAATTCCGAAGGTTTGGCGGCGAGGAGCTCGCGATGAAGATCCCGCGTCCGGCGCTCGGCGTCAAAGAGAGCGGTAAGCCGTTCGTTCACGTTCATGGGCGATGACTTCGGCGGAAACGGCGCGCGACGCAACAGGATTCCGCGCCTTCCAGCGCCTTCCAAGGAAGGTTCTGCCGGGCTAAGGGGTCCTCGTCCCTGTGCTGCCCCTCCTGCGCCACCTGCCGACGACGACCGGGCTGTTGCTAGCCGCCGCCCTCCTGTTCGCCAAGCGGCCGCCCCACCCGCGCGGGCAAGCGCTCCTGGCCCAGGCGGCGGCCGAGCAAGAGGCGGCCGAGCAGGAGGCACGCGCGCGCTCGGCGCCGGTCCCGACGCCGACGCTCCTCCACTGCGCTGCCGGCGAATTCGACGACGACGGCACCTGCCTCCCGATGCCGACGGAGCCCGATCTCGACGAAGGGACCGACGCCCCCGCCTTCCAGAACGGCCACCACGAAAAATCGGGCAAGTGGTCGCTTTACGAGCAGATTCCGCGGCTCCCCGAGCGCCCCGCCGACTACGACGCCTACGTCTACCCGATCCCCGCCGGCATGCCGAACGGCCACTACGTCGTGAGCGGCTACGACCTCCACCTCGACGACGCCCACCAGCGCCGCGGGAGGAAGCTCTCCCACGTCGGTCACGGCGGCCTCGACATCCCGCAAGTCAAAGGAATGCCGATCAAAATGGTGCCGATGGAGCACCAGGAGGGGGACGCAATCGTCGTCTTTACCGGCAAGTACTTCGGCACCACCGTGATCACGCTCCACACGGTCCGCGAAGCGGGGATGCTCCGAGAGTACCTGCTCTTTTTCGGCCACCTCGACGGCCCCGCCCCCGGCCTGAAGCTCGGCACCCCGATCCCGGAAGGGGGCATCGTCGGCTTCGTCGGCGACACCGGCTCCCCGGAGCTCGTCCACCTCCACTACGAGGTCCGCCGCATGCGCGCCCACCACGACGATCTCCTCGATTCCGTACGAAAAATCGGTGCCGGCTACCTCGCAGACGACGCCATCAGCATCATCTGCGACCCGCGAAACGTCATCCCCCTCCGGAACAAGGACCGTTGATGCGGCGTTTCCCGACGATAAGATCTCTTTTCACAATCACCTTGCGTGCGTTCAGCATCAAGGCGAGGATGCGATCGGCGACCTCGTGAGCATGAACAAAGCCCCCGACCAAGATCCGATGATCGGCCGCACCCTTGGTGGGCGCTTCCAAATCCGTGGCCGTCTCGGCTCCGGCTCGATGGGGGCCGTCTATCGGGCGACCCAATCGGCGGTCGGGCGAGAAGTCGCCATCAAGATCCTGCGGAACGACCGCACGATCGACGACCAGAGCAAGGCGCGCTTCCTCCGAGAAGCACGGACGAACAGCCTGCTCACGTCGCCGCACACGGTGACCGTGTTCGACTTCGGCGAGAGCGAAGACGGCGAGCTGTACCTGGCGATGGAGCTCCTCGACGGCGAGAGCCTCGGCCAGCGCCTCGCCCGGGTCCGCCGCCTTCCGTACACGGAAGCGGTCGATTTCGCCCGCCAAGCGCTCCGCTCCCTCGCCGAAGCGCACGCCAAAGGGATCATCCACCGCGATCTCAAGCCGGACAACCTCTTCTTCGCCCGCGTCCAAGGCGGCAACGAAAACGAAGAGTTGGTCAAGGTCCTCGACTTCGGCATCGCGAAGATGCTGCGCGAAGAAGACCGCCAGATGAACGCCGTCGAGACCCAGGCCGGCACCGTCTTCGGCACGCCGCGCTACATGTCCCCCGAGCAGGCCCAGGGGAAGACCCTCGACGCGCGCAGCGATCTCTATTCGCTCGGGGTCATCCTCTACCACATGCTCGCCGGGCGCCCGCCCTTCACCGATGACGACGCCATCCTCGTCATGGCGCGCCACATCAAGACGCCCCCGGAGCCGCCGTCCCAGGTCTGCCCGGAAGCGCGGATCCCCGTCGAGCTGGAAAAGATTGTCCTTCGCGTCTTGTCGAAGGACATCGAGCAGCGGCCGGCCAGCGCCGACGCGCTCATCCAGGAGCTCACGCGCGCCCTCGAGAATTCGGGCCCGGTTTCGAGCGGCGTCCGCTCCATCCCGGCACCGAGCCGCCGCGACGATCTTTCCGGCCCCCTCCCGGACGTCCGCGACCGCGCCTTCCCGATTTGGGGCTACGCGGTAGGGGCGCTCGCGCTCCTTACAATCCTCGTCGGCGGCGTCGCCATCGCACTGAGCAACCGCACCACGCCGACGACCGCCGTCCCATCGGCAACGGTTTCGGCAAAGCAACTTCCGCAAAACGACACGACCATCCCGCCCGTCGAGGTCCTCACGCCCGACTCGCTCCCGACCGCCAGCGCCGTCCCCGCAACGAGTGCCAGCGCGAAGCCGATCAAGGCGACGTCGAGCGGCGGCGGCGCGGCACCGGCGACGACGAAGCCGACCGGAAAGCCGGTCCCGACCGCCGGCGGCTACGAAGTGCTTAACTAGCGTCTTCCAGCGCGACGCAAAGGCGGCCATCCCGAAACCGGGATTGGCCGCTTTTGCTATTTCGGCCAATGCGCGAAAAACCGATTGTTTTGGCGGCACAACGACGATTGTTGTTTCCATCGCTTCCATGTAGCGTGCGCGGCCCATGGCCATGGACTGGAGCGCCCTCGAATCGTTGGTCCAACGACTTGTCGAAAACCCTCATGATGAGGAGGCGTTGCGCCATGCGCACGCCCAAGGGGAGAGCGATCCCGAAGGGTACGCAGGCTTCTTAGAGCGTATTGGCGGTGCGACGACCGACCCTGCCTACGCAGCCCACTGGCTCACGGAAGCGGCAAGCGTCTGGGCAGAGACCATCGGCGACGCCCACCGTGCCGCGCGTCTCCTCATGACGGCCGTCGAGCGCGACCCAACTCATCGAGGTTCTGCCGACAAACTGTCGGAAATGTATCGCGAAAAAGGGGACGCAAAGGCCCTGATCGGCCTCCTCGAGCGCCGGGCGACCGCGCTCGGGCGTCTTGCAGAAACCGATGAAGCTCTTCGGGGTGAAGTCGCGGGAATGCATGAAGAAATGGGGCGCCTCTGGGCCGAGGAGCCGCTGAACCAACCGAGCCGCGCCGTCGACCATTACCGCCGGGCCCTCGAGTTCGATCCGAACAGCCAGTACGCGATCTTTAGCGCCCGTGAGCTGCTGAAATCGCTCGGTAAATTTGCCGACGCCCTCCCCTACTACGCCGCCGAACTCGCCCTCGAAGGCGACCCGGCCCGCCAGGCGCTCCTGCTCCGCGACGAACTCGAAGTCCGCCGCGGCCTCGGCGACCTCGACGGCATGACGCCAATCCTCGGGCGCCTTCGCACACTTGATCCGGAAGATCCGGTTCTCCTTCAAGAATACGCGTCGTCGATCCTCGACCGCAGCCAGGCCGGGAACGACGTCGCCGCGGAAGAAAAGTCCGACGCCGCCGCGATCCTGGTGACGCTCGCCCGCACCTACGGCGGCGAACATGGCGTCGCCTACGCGGGGGCCGCCCTCGACATTCTGCCCGGGGACGACAGCGCCCTGCAGACGCTCGGCGAAATTCTTGATCAAACCGGCCAGCGCGACGCGCTCGCGAGCCGTTTTTCCGCCTACCTCGCCGCCAATCCGAACGGCGCCTTTGCGGAAGAGGCGCGCGCAGTCGTTGGCGATGTCCCGGCTGCCGCCCCGCCGCCGGAACCGTCGGCCCCCGCCGCCATTCCCGTCGCCCGGCCGACGCCGGCACCAGCCCCCGCCAAGAAGCCCTCCGTCGCCGACGACCTCGAAGCGCTCCTCGGCGCCAAGAAGGCACCGAAGGAAGAGCCGGCACCGGTCGCCGAGGAAGTGCTCGCCGAGGTGGACGATATCGTCGACGGCGCTTCCGGCCCCCTCCCCAACGACGGCCTCAGCGAAGTCGACGTCGGGGCGGTAGCCAAAGAAGAGACGCCCGACGCCCCGGTCGTCGCCCCGAAGGAAGAGCCGGTCGCGGCCGCCGTCGAGCCGGCAAAGCCGGTCAAGGCAGAACGGAAGCTGAGCGAGCCGCCGCCGGTGAATCCCGGCGCGTCACGCCGTTCGATGGTCTCCCTTGATCGCCTTCAGGCGATGCTCGACGAGGCCCACGCGAACGCCCAATCGGGCAACAAAGACGACGCGTTCAACCTGTACAAGCTCGTCCTCGAGAGCGAGCCGAGCCACGCGGAAGCGCTCGGTTGGGTCGAAGACTTCCTCCGCTCGAAGCGCGACTACGCGGCGCTCCGCGACGTCCTCCTCGCGAGCGTCCGCGCCGTCGGGACGAACGATACGCTGGAGACGAAGAAGGGGCGACTCCGCGAAATCGCAGGACTTTGCGAAGCCCACCTCCGCGACCCGGAAGGGGCCGTCTACGCGTGGCGCCAGGTCCTCACCCTCGATCGCACCGACGAGGGGGCGCGCAACACGCTGATGCGCCTCCTGGAGCGCCTCCAGCGCTGGGACGACGTCGCCAAGCTCCTTGAACAGGAAGCGACGGTCGAGGGGGACATCGAAGCGAAGATCAGCCTCGAGAAGAAGCTCGCGCGCCTCCACGAAGAAAAGCGCAACGATTTCCGTAGCGCAGCCGACGCCTGGGCGCGCATTTCGAACCTCACACCGGAAGACGACGTCCCTGTCGAGACGGCGACCAACCTCTACGAAAAGGCGGAAGCCTTCGACGAAGCGACCGAATTCCTTGCGGAACACGTCGGTTCCCTCGAGGACGCTGGCGCTCGCGAGACCCTCGGGCGCCGCCTCGCCGGTCTCCAGGAAAAGCGCGGCGATTTCACCAACGCCGCCGCCACCTGGGCCGACCTCGCCGGCCGCACCGGCGACACCAAGGCCTGGGACGAAGCGGAGCGCCTCGCCGCCGCCGCCGGAGCCCCTGCCCGCGCCGCAACCGCAGCCAAGCGCCGCGCGGAAGCCGAAACCGACGCACGCGCAAAGGCGGCCCACCTCTTTCGCGCCGCCGGCCACTTCGGAGCTGCCGGCGACGACGATGGCGCGATCTTTGAGCTCGAGGCGGCGACCAACCTCGACCGACAGGAAAATTCCTACGCGGAAGCGCTCCTCGCCCGCTACGAGGCACGCACCCTCGACGACCGGATCGTCAGCTTCCTCGAAAAGCGCGCGACCGTCCTCGAAGCGCCCGAGGCCCGCGTCGCCGCAAGGCGCCGCGCCGCCCGCCTGTCGGCCCAGCTCGGTGATCACGAAGGGGCCGAGCGCCTCTTCGGCGCGCTCTTGGGCGACGGCGACGACGCAGAAGCCCTCGAAGTTCTTGCGCAAGCGGCCGCCCGCGACGAGCGCTGGGACGACGCCGTCGCCCTCCTTCGCCGTCAAGAAGCAGCGACAACCGACAGCGCCGCAAAAGCGACAATCGCCCTCCGCGAAGCGGCGATGCGCGACGAAAAGCTCGGCGACGAAGCGGCCGCGATTGCGCGCTACCACGACGTCCTCGCGTCGATGGACGCCGCCAGCCGAACGGCCCTCGCTGCCCTGGCGACGATCCTCGAGCGTCGCGGCGATCATGCCGGCGCCGCAGATGCGTCCGCGAAGGAGCTCGCCCTCGTCGAAAATCCCGGCGAACGCCGCGACTTGGCGCTGCGCCTCGGCCATCTCTACGAAGGCCTCGGTGAGAAGAAGAAGGCGATCGACGCCTACGATGTCGTCCGTAGCGTCGACGCCGACGACTTCGACACCCTCGGCCGCCTCGCGAGCCTCACGGAAGCGGTCGAAGACTATCCGCGCACCGTCGAGCTCCTCGCCCTCCTCGCCGACGTCGAAGCCGACGAGGACGACGCGGCCAATCTGACGATCAAGCGTTCGAAATTGCTCGCAGAGAACCTGGGGCGCCCCGACGACGCCCTCGCCGGTCTTGAGGTCCTCGCTGACGGTGGCCACGCTGCCGTCCGCGAGACCTACGTCGCCCTCGGCGATGCCCACGGCCGCGCGCGCCTTGTCGCCGACAAACTCCGAAGCTGGTGGTTCAACGCCCCGGCAGGCACCGAGCGCGTTGGAGCCCTCCGCGGCTCCTTCGAGCGCTACCGAGTCGCCGGCGCCCTCAAAGAAGCGATCGCCGTCGCCCAGGAAGTCGCGAAGCTCGACAGCTCCATCGCGAGCGATCTCGAGACCTTGGCCGTCCAAACCCGCGACGAGGCGGCCCTCCAAGGGGCGCATGCGCTGCTGGCGCGCGGCAAGACCGGCGTGGCGCGCGCAGAAGAGCTCGTCCGCCAGGCGGAGGTGCTCGTCACGGTGACCACCCCCGTCGAAGACGCCCTCGCCCACGCCGAACAGGGGCTCGTCGGCCTCTCCGGCGACGAAGCGGAGCCGCTCCTCCAGCGGCTCGCGACCCTCGCAGGCAAGGGGGGACCGACCGTCGACCTCTACGAGCGTCACGTCACCCGCTCGAAGACGCAAGAAGCGAAATTCGCAGCACTTTTGCGCGCCGCTCAGGTCGCCGCAACGGAAGGGGCCGTCGACCGCGCCAAGCAGTTCCTGGAGCTTGCGCTCTCTGCGAACCCGAAGCCGACGAGCCTCGAAGAACTTGAAGCGGCAGCGGCGACCGGAGATGCCTCGGCGGGCGGAACGACCCTTCGCCAGGCGCTTGTGGCGGCGCTCGCTGCCGGCGGCGCCGGTGCCCGCGATGGCGGCCGTACCCGAGCCGCGATGCTCCGGCGCGCGGCCGACCTCGCCGATCGCGCCCTGAGCGACCGCGCCCAGGCCTTCGGCCACCTCGAGGCCTCGCTCATCGCCCACGTCGAGCCGGAAACCCTCGACGCCCTCGATGCCCTCGGAAAGGCGTCCAGCGACTGGGCGCGCGTCGAAGGCGTCTTTGAAGCGGCCCTTGCAGAGGTCTTTGACGGCCCCCTCGTCCGCCAACTCCTCGGCCGCCGCGCGGACCTCCGTCGCACAGTCACCGGCGATAAGCCGGGCGCCGCCGCCGATCTTCGCCGCCTCCACGACCTCGCCCCCCAGGACCAGGCGACCCTCGAAGCGCTCTCCAATCTCCTTGACGAGCTCGGCGACCACCGTGGCCGCGTTCAGCTCTTGGAAGACCAGATCCTTCGCCAGAAAGATCTGGAACAACGGAGCGAACTTGCCCGTCAGGTCGCCCGCATGTGGGAAGAGCGGCTCGGCGATGCCCGCGAAGCGGCCGACGCGTGGCGCCGCGTGTTGCGCATGAAAGCGCAGGACCCGGAAGCGACCGCCGGCCTCGATCGCGCAAAGACGAACCAGCTCCGCAAGTCGGATCCGTCCCGCCCCGTCGGGATCCCTGGGGCCCCGGTCCCCGCCGCAACGCCCGCTTCGACGGCCGAGACGGCACCGCCGCCGGACGTCACGCCCTTGGACGCGACGACCCGCGCGCCGGAAGTCGTTGAAAAGCTTGCGGCAACGACCGCGTCGAAACCGGCCGCCGATGACGGTGCGACGCCAGACGCCCCGCCGGTTGTCACGGCGCCGGAAGGGCCGAAGAAGCCGCTCGCCGCCCCTGCCCCGCCGTCGTCGATGGCGCGCCCGCCCCTGTCGGTCGCCCGCCCGGCAGCCCCGCTCCGCCCGCTTGGGGCACCGCCGGCCCCGCTCTCTGCGCGTGCACCGCTTCCGCCGCTCGCGGCAAAGGCCCCCACGCCGCCGACGCCCCCCAGCCCGCCGACGCCGCCGACGCCGCCGCAATCGGTGCGACCGGCACCGCTCTCGGCACCGCCGGTGCGCCCGTCGACGCCGCCGCCCGTGCGCCCCGCCCCGCCGAGCTCCCTCTTTGGCGGCCTTGACGACGAACTCGACGACGCCCTGGACGCCCTCGAACTCCCCGATACCGCTGCCGGAAATATCGATGCGCCGCGAGCATTTGCCGAGGTCATCGACGAGAACGACGACGACGTCGTGGAGGTCGGAGACATGGACGACGTCGACCTCCTAGACGACGAAACGGACGACGGGGGCACCCCCACGGAACCGCCGCCCCGCAGTTCCACCGTTCCGCCGCCGCTCTCGAAGCACAAGCCGTGACGGTGTGACGAAAAAGGCCTCTTCCCCCAGGAAGAGGCCTTTTTCTGTGGAGACCCTTACGAAAATCGAAGCCAGCCGTCGGAGAGCGCCCCGACCGCGCCGAGCGGAATCGGCGCATTCCGTGCCCCGTGGCCGAAGCGCCCACCGGCGACCATCGGAAGCGCCCGGTTACGCCTCGCAAAATCCTCGAGCACGTCGTCGACGGTGACGCCGTCGGGTCCCGGCATCGCCTCGGTAAAGTCGCCAAACACCACCGCCCCCGCCGTGGCCAACGCCGGCCCAAGGGTCGTCAGCAAACGGTCGATCCGGTAAGGGCGCTCGCCGACGTCCTCCAGCACGACGATCGCCCCGTCCGGAGCCCGCCAGCGCCCGGCAGCCGCCTCCGCGTGCACGAGCGCCAGGTTCCCGCCAACGACAACCCCGCGAGCTGCCCCCGGATTGAGCGTCCGTGGTGTCGCAAGTGGATGAAACGCCTCCCCTTCCAGCGCCGCGAGCAGCGCACGACGATCGGCCGGGTGGGCCGCAGCGAGGCCGGTCACGTTGGCCCCGTGGAGGCTCATGTGGCCGCCGGCAACCCGTGCTTGATGGAGGGAAGTCACATCCGAGAACCCGACGAGCCACTTGGAAGCTGTGCAACGTCTTTCAAATTCCTCCACAATTCGTGGCGCGCCGTAGCCGCCTCGCGCGGCGAACACCGCCTCGATCCGTCGGTCGGCAAACGCCTCTTCCACGCTCGCCAATCGCGCTTCGTCGGCACCGGCCAGGTAGCCGGGGTGGGCCCCACGCAGAGCAAATCCCGGAAATTTAAGACTTTCAAGCGTCGCTGCGGCGACGACCACCTCGTAGCGCCCGCGGAGCCAGGCGATACCGGCCCAGAAGGGGCGCCAGTCGGCGGGACCGCTCGGGGAGACGACGGCGACCCGAGATCCACGGCGAAGCGCAGGCGGGCGGGCGGGCGGGGACGGAGGCTTCGAAGCGTCAAGCACGGACGACACTTGACCACGATCGGCGATGGGGCGAAACGTGGGGAGTGTCTCAACCCCCGCCCCCGCTCGACCCCCACGATTCTTCGCTCGGCGAGACGCTCGGCTCCCTGTTTCGGAAGGCCCTCGAAGGCTACCAGGGGGCCAAAACGACCGGCCTCGATGCCATCGACGAGTTCGTAAGTGCTCGAATGGGCGAAGAATTCAACGCCCGTCTCGACCGGGTGCCGACGACCTTCGGCGAAGGATCGACCGACCCGTTCGGCCTCGACCGCGAGTGGGTCAAGTACGCCATCGCCTCCGTCGCCGTCCTCCACCGCCACTATTTTCGGACTGAGGTCTTCGGCGCCGAGAACGTGCCGAAGGGGCGCGTACTCCTGATTGCCAATCATTCCGGACAGATCCCGATCGACGGCGCGTTGATCGGCGCAGCGATGTTCATGGACGTCGAACCGCCGCGCTTCTGCCGGGCGATGGTCGAGAAGTTCACACAGACGTTGCCGTTTGTATCGCTGCTCTTTTCGCGGGTTGGCCAAGTGGTCGGTGTCCCCGAAAATGCACGACCGCTGCTGCGACGCGAAGAAGCTCTCCTCGTCTTTCCCGAAGGCGTAAAAGGGATCAGCAAACCTTTTGATCGCCGATACCGCCTCGCCGATTTTGGTCTCGGATTTATGCGGCTCGCGATGGAGACCGATACGCCAATCGTGCCCGTTGCCGTCGTCGGTGGCGAAGAACAGTACATTAGCGTGAAGAACATGGACGGCCTCGCGAAGTTCCTAAGAGTGCCGAGCCTGCCGCTGCTCCCCCAGCTCCTCCTCCCCGGTGGCGCCCTCCCGTTGCCGACGAAATACCGTATTTCATTCGGCGAACCGATGACCTTCCAAGGCGATCCCGACGACGACGATGCCGTCATTGCCGAGAAGGTCGAGACGGTCCGCGCGACGATTCAAACGATGGTGAACCGCGGCGTCCGGGAACGAAAGTCGATCTTCTTTTGAGCACGCTCCCCCCAGAAACTTCCGATATGACAAACGAATCCCCGTCGCGCCCCCGAGGCACCGTCCTTGTGACCGGCGTCTGCGGCCGCCTCGGCAAGCGCCTCGTGCGCGCCCTCCACAAGGAGGCCAACGTCGTCGGCATCGACCGACGGCCTTTCGCCGACCGCCCGAGCGACGTCGTCCACGAGCAGGTCGACATTCGCCGAAAGAAGCTCAAAGACGTCTTCCGCGCGCAGCCGATCGACGCGATTGTTCACTTGGGCGTCATGCACGATCCGCGTGCCTCCGCGACCGAACACCACGCCTGGAACGTCGTCGGTTTTGCAAAGCTTCTCGAGTACGCGGCCCAGTTCAAAGTCCCCAAAGTCGTCGTGCTCTCAAGCGCAAACGTCTACGGACCCCAGCCCGACAATCCCCAGTTCCTGAACGAAGACGCCCCGCTACTCGGCGGAGCCCGCTTTGGCGAAATCCGCGACTTGATCGAAGTCGACATGCTCGCTCAAAGCTTCTTCTGGAAGCATCCGGAGACCGAAACGGTCATTTTGCGGCCGGTCCACATCCTCGGAACGGTGCGCAACGCCCCCTCGAACTTCCTTCGACTCGACCCGGTCCTCACCCTGCTCGGCTTCGATCCGATGATCCAAGTCATCCACGAAGACGACGTAGCCCACGCGATCCTCTGCGCGCTAGACCGCGGAAAACGTGGGATTTTCAACGTTGCCGGCCCCGATCCGGTCCCGCTTTCGCGCGCGATCAAGACGGTCGGCCGGCCGACCATCGCCGTGCCGTACACCCTCGCCAAAGCGACGCTGAAGCGCCTCTGGTCGCTCCGCCTTACGAGCTTCCCAGCGCCCGAACTCGACCACATTCGCTACGTCTGCATGGTCGACGACACCCGCGCGAAAGAGACCCTCGGTTTCCGCCACGCCCACAACCTCGAAGAGACGCTTCAGCATGTACTTAGCGAAGAGTGGTAAGGCTTTTTCTTTCATCTTTTTGGCCATTTCCGTCGCACTCGTTGCCTGCGGCGGCTCGGTAGAACTCGAAGGGGACGCCGGGCGCTCCAGCGACGCGGCGACCGCCGACGCCGCAACCATCGACGCACGCCCCGGCAACCCACCGGGGACCGCCTGCAAGGCGGCGCGGACCGCAACCTGCGACTTCTGCGGCAACGTGACCTGCCCCGACGGCGCATCCATTTTCAGCGACTGCAAATGCCACGAGGTCACGCCGGAAAGCACGGCGGGCGCTGTCGTCGCCCCGGTCGGCCAGGCCTGCAACGATCAATGCTGCAACATTGTCTGCCCGGCCGGCGAGTTCCTCGACTTTGCCTGCGCCTGCTACGCCCCCTAACCGCTTAGAACCACGAAGGATCTCGTCGTCGAGGAGTGGCGGCGAGATCCTTCTTTGTGGACCGACGAACCCAAGGCCACAAACGAAAAAAACCGCAGCTTCTTCAGCTGCGGCTCTTCGTCTGGGCGAGGCGGACGGGACTTGAACCCGCGATCTCCGGCGTGACAGGCCAGCGCGATAACCAACTTCGCTACCGCCCCAGATTGTGCCCCCGCCTGCTTGACGCATGGCGGGAACGGTTCCCCTAGTACTGCTTTTACTGCGCGAGCAACAACCGGGAAGGAATTGTTGCAAGACCACTCAGGTTTCCCTGAGTCGAGGGCGAGGCGGACGGGACTTGAACCCGCGATCTCCGGCGTGACAGGCCAGCGCGA
>DYPH01000035.1:12468-24542 GCA_020720045.1 Sorangium cellulosum
TAACCAACTTCGCTACCGCCCCTCGGCGATGCGCGATACCTATCCCTTCTCTTCGGAGACGACAAGACTCTTTTTTTCGATCGTGTCGTTTTCTTCGTCGGCACGCTCTTGATGCCCGAGCCAAGACGCCCGGAGCACCGAACGAAGCAGGCACACTCCCGCGTCGGGACCAGGAACGAAAAACGGACCCGGGAGCGCTGCTCCGAGGTCCGCCGGTGGTCTTGCGGACGTTCGCCCGCGAATTCCACTGTTTTTTCGAGTCGTTGTAGGCAGGACAGGGATTGAACCTGCGACATCCGGCGTGTAAAGCCAGCGCTCTACCACTAAGCTACCTGCCCGAAACTGCCCCCCTTCGAGAAGAGGGACCCGCCGCTTATGCCGAAGCACGGGCGGCTCTGCAAGCGGATTCCGCGCGGGCTAGGACTGCGTGGTCCGCACCGCCTCTTCCGTCGCACCGGCGGTCCCCGAAGGGCGCGCCGGCGGAACGGCGCCTGCGGGCGTCAACGGCAGATCGCTGGTCTCGAGGAGGTCGCCATTTCGGTACTCGAGGGTCGCCGGCCGCGGACCAAAGACGGCGTCGGCGTTCGGAAAACGAATCGCTTCGCGAAGCACCTGGTCGGCGCTGTCGACGAGGACAATCCGCATCGCCTTCAGCACCCGCCGCGGCACCTCAAACAGGTGGTGCTGATTCTCCGCCGGAATGAAAACCGTCGTAATTCCAGCACGATGGGCCCCGAGGAGCTTCTCCTTCACGCCGCCGATCGGCATCACGCGGCCGCGGAGAGTGATCTCGCCGGTCATGGCGACGTCTCGGCGGACCGGCAGCTTCAGCAGCGCGCTCGCGATCGACGTCGCGGCGGTGACGCCGGCCGAAGGCCCATCTTTCTGAACGAAATCCGGAAAGTGGACGTGAATGTCGATCGTTTCGTGGAAGTTGTCGGCGAGCCCCAGGAGCGCGCTGCGGGAGCGGATGTAGCTCATCGCCGCCTGCATGCTCTCTTCCATCCCCTTTTCGAGACGGCCGGTGATCACAATCTTCCCTTTTCCGGGCACGACGGAAGCTTCGCAGCTCAGGAGACCGCCGCCGACGGAGGTCACGTACAAACCGTTCGTCAATCCGACTTGATCCTTCTCCTCTTTCTTGTCGAGCCGGTATTTCGGCACTCCCAAGAACTGGGGGACGTCCTTCGCGAGAACGTTGATCTTCGTCTCCTTTCCCGACTCAACCACCTTCCGCGCCGCTTTGCGCGCGACCGAGCCGATTTCGCGCTCCAAGTTACGGACGCCCGCTTCGCTCGTGTAATGATGAATGATCGTGCGGAGCGCGCTCTCCGAGACCTTAAAGTCGACGCCGTCGAGGCCGCACTCCTTCGCCTGGCGCGGGAGCAGGTACTTCGTCGCGATGTTCATCTTTTCGAACTCGGTATACCCACTGAGTTCGATGATCTCCATGCGGTCCTGAAGCGGTACCGGGATCGCCGAGAGACTGTTTGCCGTCGTGATGAACATCACGTCGGAAAGGTCATAATCGAGATCCATGTAGTGGTCGGCAAAGCTGTGATTCTGCTCGGGATCCAGGACCTCGAGGAGCGCCGCCGCCGGGTCGCCGCGGAAGTCGCTCGCGAGCTTGTCGATCTCATCGAGGAGAATGACCGGGTTGTCGGTGCCGACTTTCTTCAGCGTCTGCACGAGCTTGCCCGGCATCGCGCCGATGTAGGTCCGCCGATGGCCGCGAATTTCCGCTTCGTCGCGAACACCGCCAAGCGCAATTCGTGCGAATTTACGACCGGTTGCACGGGCAATGCTCTTCGCGAGAGACGTCTTCCCGACGCCCGGAGGGCCGCAAAAGCAGAGCACTGGCCCCTTGAGCTTCCGGACGAGCGCCTGCACGGCGAGGTACTCGATGATGCGCTCTTTGATTTTGCGAAGGCCGTAGTGGTCCTCGTCGAGCACGGTCTCTGCGATCGCAAGATCGTAGTTTTCCTCGCTCTTTTCGTGCCAAGGAAGCGCGGCGATCCAATCGAGGTAGTTACGCACGACGGTCGCCTCGGCGCTCGTCGGGTGCATCAACTTGAGCTTCTTTAGCTCTTTCTTCGCCTTTTCCTGCGCTTCTTCAGAGAGCTTCTTTGCCTTGAGTTGATCTTCAATCTCGGCAAGTTCGTTTTTCAGCTCATCGCGCTCGGTGCCGCCCAGTTCTTTTTGAATGGCCTGCATCTGCTCATTCAAATAGTATTCCTTCTGGGTCTTCTCCATCTGCTTCTTGACCCGAGAACGGATCTTCTTCTGGACGAGAAGAATCTCCACCTCGGACCGAAGGAGCTCATGAAGCTTCTCCAGGCGAGCCTTCGCGTTCGCATTCTCCAGCAAATCCTGGCGGTCGCTGAGCTTGACCGTCGGCATGTTCGCGATGACGGTGTCGGCCAAGCGGGACGGCTCATCGATGAGCTGAATGCTGCGGAGCTCATCGGGCTCCACGGACTTATTCAGTTTGAGGTATTCCTCAAAGGCCGCCTGGATCGAGCGCATGAGCGCCTCGATTTCGACGTTCTTCTCAACGGTCTCCTCGGCCTCCTCGATGTCGACCAAGAAGTACTCATCGCTCTGCAGAAACTTCTTAATCTTCGCGCGCCGACGCCCCTCAACCAGCACGCGAACGGTGCCGTCGGGCAAGCGAACGAGCTGCATGATCGTGCCCAGAGTGCCGTACAAAAATACGTCCTCCGGGGTCGGCTCGTTCGTCTTCGCGTTCTTTTGGGCGGCGAGCATGACCTCTTTGTTCTGGGCCATGGCTGCATCGAGCGCATGGATCGAGCGTTCACGCCCGACGAACAATTGAGAGACCATGTGCGGAAACACGATGATGTCCCGGAGCGGAAGGAGCGGGACCGCGCGACGCTTCGTCGGCGCCTTCGAGTCATTGAAGAACATTGCCGGCGTCTTTAGCTCGGATTCTTCACGGCTCGCCACCTGCGCGTCACCGAGACACGCGGTTTTTTTACCGGTTCAAGGGGTCAGCAACCCAGGCGACGCAGGCCGCTGGAGGGAGCGCACGAGGACATCGACCGCGTAGCTCAAAAGGAGGCCGCTGGCGGTGCCGGCTACATCCCAGGCGACGTCCTTCCACGACGGGTCACCACGACCGGTAAGGTCCCAAAGTTCCTTTCCAATCCCCGCCGTCAGGGCGATGCCGGCCCCCCATGCGAGCCTCGGCGGGCGCGTCTCCGTGAAGACGGAGGCCCCCGCATAGCCGCCGGTCGCCAGCGCGGCGCTCGCACCGAAGTGGAGCGCTTTGTCGCGCCCAAACCAGTCGTCGCTCGTCCCTGCCACCTGCGCACCGACGGAACGGGCGCCAAGAAAAATGCAGAGTGCAATCATTGCACCCTGCACTTTTGCGGTTCGCGGAGCGCTTCGCCGAAGGCTCAAGCGATTTCCGGCTCTTTCGCGTCCTTGTCTTTTTGGTACACGATGAGCGGCTGCTCCCCCTTCGTGATCACCTCTTCCGCGATCACGACCTCCTTGATGCCGCTCCGCGACGGGATGTCGTACATGATGTCGAGCATCGCGTGCTCAAGGATGGCACGAAGGCCACGGGCCCCCGCGTTACGCTTGAGCGCCTCTTTGGCGACCGCCTGGAGAGCCCCCTTGGTGAACTTGAGCTTCACCCCGTCCATCTCGAAGAGCCGCTGGAACTGCTTGACGAGCGCGTTCTTCGGCTTCGTCAGGATGTCCATCAGCGCTTCTTCGGTGAGCTCATTGAGCGTCGCCAACACCGGGAGACGACCGATGAATTCCGGAATCAAACCGAACTTCAAAAGGTCTTCCGGTTGGGCCTGCGCGAAGAGTTCGCCGAGCTTGAAATCGCTCTTGCTCTTGATCTCGGCGCCAAATCCAAGCGCCTTCTGCCCGACGCGACGCTGCACGATCTGGTCGAGACCGACGAAGGCCCCGCCACAGATAAACAGAATGTTCGTCGTGTCGACCTGAAGGAATTCCTGTTGGGGATGCTTGCGCCCCCCCTTCGGCGGGACGTTCGCGACGGTCCCCTCGATGATCTTCAGGAGCGCCTGCTGGACGCCTTCGCCAGAAACATCGCGGGTGATGCTCGGGTTCTCGCTCTTCCGGCTGATCTTGTCGATCTCGTCGACGTACACGATACCGCGCTGGGCGCGCTCGACATCGTGATCGGCATTTTGAAGGAGCTGGACGATGATATTCTCAACGTCTTCACCGACGTAGCCGGCCTCCGTCAACGTGGTCGCGTCGGCGATGGCAAACGGAACGTTGAGGATCTTCGCAAGCGTCTGAGCGAGGAGCGTCTTCCCCGATCCGGTCGGTCCGAGAAGGAGAATGTTGCTCTTGGCAACCTCCACATCATCGGACTGAATCTTCGATTCAAGCCGCTTGTAATGATTGTGGACAGCGACCGCGAGAACCTTCTTCGCGCGCTCCTGGCCAATCACGTAGTCGTCAAGAATCCCCTTGATTTCCGAAGGCTTGGGGATGGGAGCGGAACCGGCGTGCGGCTCATCCTTCTCGACTTCCTCCGCAATGATGTCGTTGCAGAGGATCACGCACTCATCGCAAATGCACACGGTCGTGTGCACGGTCGGCCCGGCGATGAGCTTCTTCACTTCTTTCTGCGATTTTCCGCAAAAAGAGCAGGAGAGGTTGCCGTTCTGGTGATCGTCGTTCCTGCGGTCGCTCACGCTCAGCCTCGAAATTCAGGAAAGGTGGTCTTCGCTGCGCGGTCGCTGTGGCCGAACGGGCGAAGGTGCCGGGAGGTTATGGTCCTAGTAGGCGCGGGGCAAGAAGCTGGCGCGAAAAAAGGAAATTGAGGCGGCACGTCCCGCACCGAGCGCTCGGTGTCGCCTCCTCCCCTTCGCGTCCGCGCTACTTCTTGGCCGGCTCGCCTTTGCGGGTGGTAAGGACCTCGTCGATGAGGCCATACTCTTTCGCTTGGAGCGGGGACATGTAGTTGTCGCGGTCGATATCCTTGAGGATCGTCTCGCGCTCTTTGCCGGTAGCGCTCGCGAGGATGTCGGTGAGCGAGTCCTTCAAGAAGCGGATTTCTTTCGCCTGAATCTCGATATCGGTCGCTTGGCCGCGAGCGCCGCCGAGCGGCTGGTGGATCATGATGCGCGAGTTCGGAAGGGAAACACGCTTCCCCTTCGCGCCCGCGGTGAGCAAAATCGCACCCATCGAAGCGGCGAGACCAATGCAGGTCGTCGAGACCGGGCTGCGGAGGAACTGCATCGTGTCGAAGATCGCGAGGCCCGAGTACACGACGCCGCCAGGGCTGTTGATGTAGAGCATGATCTCTTTGTCGGGATCTTCGCTCTCGAGAAACAAGAACTGAGCAATGATCTCGTTGGCGACCATGTCGTCAATGCCGGAGCCGAGGAAGACGATGCGGTCCTTCAGGAGCCGCGAAAAGAGATCCCACGCGCGTTCGCCGCGGTGGGTCGTCTCGACAACCATGGGCATGCCGACGGGCTGAAGCGTGGGCGATCCGTCGCGGATGCCTTGCTCCAAAATCGCCATCGCTTGAGAGCGGGTTTCCGGTCGCTTCGTGAACATCGAGATCTCCTTGGTTCCCACCGGCGAACGTGCCTGCGGGACCTGTGGGCGCGCCGGGGAGGCCGGCGGCGAGGATGTTTGGCGGGGCCCAGCGGCGCCGACGTTCGAGACGCACAGGGCGTCGGTGGGAGGGGAAACGGCGAGACTTCCGCCGGCGGCGAAGCGGGCACTCGACGAGGAGTTCCCACTACCTTCTCCTGGAAAAACGAAGAAGTCCGCTTCGTGTTCCCACGAAACGGACCCCGACGGTCAGGGCGACGCGCAGCTTACGCACGACCGCCCGTTTTTGCACGACCTCCGTGCACGATTCCCGTCACTTCTTCTTGGCCGGCTTCTTCTCGTCGGACTTTTCGGCCTTCTCGGCCTTCGCCTTCGCCGGCTTTTCCGCCTTGGCTTCCGCCTTCTCGGCTTTGTCGGCCTTCTTGGCTTCCGCCTTCTCGGCTGCCGGCTCTTCCGCCTTCGCTTCCGTCCGCCAATCCTCGCCCTTGGCGAGGTCGACGATCGTCGACTTGCTCTCGATGAAATCGAGGATCTTGTCCTCGAGGATCATCCCGACGAGCATGTCGCGCTTCTGCTTCTCGCGGTACTCGGTGCGGATCTTCGCGACGTTCTGGCCGCTCTCCTCCGCGAGTTCCTTCATGCCGTTCTCGATGTCCTCTTCGGTCACCTTGAACTCATTCTTCTTCGCGATTGCGGCCATGAGGAGGCCCGCGCGGACCTTCTTCTCGGCATCGACCTGCATGCTCGAGGCGATCTGGCGCGCCTGATCCGGGCTGAAGCGCTGACCGGAGCGGCGGAGCTGCTGGAGGAATTCCTGCTGCATCATCTGGCGCTGGGCGTCGACGAGGCTCGGGGGGACATCGCAGCTGTTCTTGGTGTTGAGCATCTCCACAATCTGCTCGGCCAGCGCGAGTTCCGCGCGGTCCTTGTGGAGCTTCTCGAGCTTCGTGTGGATGTCGGCGCGGATCTCGACAAGCGTCTCGAAGCCGCCGACCGACTTGGCAAGATCGTCGTCGGCCGCGGGGAGGATCTTCTCCTTGAGCTCGACGAGCTTCACGGTGAAGACACCGTTCTTGTTACGGAAATCGGCGCGGGGGTGACCTTCACCGAAGGATGCTTCCGCGTTCACCGTCTTGCCGACTTCGGCGCCGGTGATGGCGGTGTCGAGCTCGGGGAGGAGCTGGCCGGAGCCGAGCTCAAGCTGAACGCCTTCAGCGCCGCCGTCCTTCACATCCTTGCCGTCGATGGCGAGGGTGAAGTCGATGGTGACGAGGTCGCCGGCCTTGGCAGCGCGGGCGGCGGCGGGAGCCTCAAAGCGCGCAAAACGCTGCTGGAGGCCTTCGAGTTCCTTCGCGACCATGTCGTCGTCGACGGCCATGCTCGGGCGCTTCAGCTCGAAGCCTTCGAAGACGACTTCGCTGATGTCCGGCTGGACTTCGAAAATCGCCTTGTAGCCGAAGGCGGTCTTCGACTCGAGGGTGCCCACCTGAACCATCGGCTGGTTGATCGGCTGGACGTTCTGCTGAGAAATCGCCGTACCGAGCGTGTTCTGCACGAGGTTGTTCGCGACGTCGTTCTTCACCTGGCCGGCGAAGAGCTTCTTGAGGACTTCGCGCGGGGTCTTCCCTTTCCGGAAGCCCTTGATATGCGCGGTCTTCTCAAGAGCCTGGTACGCGCGCTCAAACTCGGTCTTCACCGCTTCCGCGGGGACTTCGATGGAGAGCTGCATCACGACGGGAGAAATACGTTCGGCGGTGACTTGCATGGTCTGGGCCGCGCGACTTAGCGCGACCCCGGCAGGATGCAAGTAGGAAGTGTTCCCGCCAGGTTCTGCGACGCGGCGCGGCGCCACAAGATCCCTCGAAAGTACATCAATCTTCGAAGGCGAAGTTATCGGGATCGTAGGCGTCGAAGGTGTCGTCGAAGAGCAGGTCGGACCCTTCCTGGTGGGTGTCCTGCATCAGGTCTTCGAAGTTGTAGCCGGCCTTGAATCCCGGACGGAGCTCTTCGCGCTCAAACTCTTCGATGCTGCGGTAGTTTTTCGGCATTGCCATGGTGTGCTCCAGGTTCGTGGCGTGCGGGGTCGGTACGCGGCGCAACGCGCAGCGCGGGGGTGCACAAAAGGGGCGGCCTCGGCCGACGCGGGGGGTCTCAGGGCGTCTTGCGCGGGAACGCGATGACCTTGCCCCGCTCGGGGCTCGGAGACGTCGGGGCGGGTGCGAAGAAGCGCCCGAGGACCTTCGCCCGCGCCGGCGCAACGGCTTCTTCGCGAAGGGCGTGGGCGAGCGGGGTCGGTAAGGTACGTGCGGTTTTCATCGTTTGGTCCCGACGTAGGGGTTTGTCCTACATCTGGGCACACCCTTAGGCGAACCGACCGGCGACGCCAAAAATGCCGCGTCGAATTCTCTGGACGGCGGCGAGCCAGCGAATTTTCCACAGAATTCGCAGGAAACTGCGCTCCATTTGCCGCGGCGCGCGAAGGGCCATTCTCAGCACGAGCGAATGGGACTAGGTAACCCGGCCTCCATGAGCGCTCGTCAGGTCATCGCGGTCGTCAACCAGAAGGGGGGAGTCGGCAAGACAACCACCTCCGTCAACCTCGCAGCCTCCGTCGCTGCCGCGGAGAAGCGCACGCTGCTCGTCGATCTCGACCCTCAGGGGAACGCCAGCTCCGGCGTCGGTGTGCGCCCCGGCACCTGCAAATTGTCCGTCTACGACGCGATGATCGGCCAGGCGCCGCTGAAGGACACGATCCTCGCGACCGAGGTCCCCCACCTCTTCCTTGCGCCGGCGACCCAAGATCTCGTCGCCGCCGAGCTCGAATTGGTCGACGCCGACGATCGCGCCACGCGACTGAAGTCGCTCCTGGATCCGGTCCGTGGCGACTACGATCACATCTTTCTCGATTGCCCGCCGTCGCTGGGACTTCTCACGTTGAACGCGCTCGTCGCCGCCGACCGCGTCCTCGTCCCGCTTCAGTGCGAGTACTACGCCCTCGAGGGACTCACTCATTTGATGGCGACGATCGATCGCGTCAAAAACGGGTTAAATCCAGGACTTGAGGTCGAAGGGATCGTCTTGACGATGTTCGATCCGCGGAACAACTTGGCCCACCAAGTCGCCGAGGAAGTGAAGCGTCATTTCCGGGTTTTTGACAGCGTCATTCCCCGAAACATTCGTCTTTCGGAGGCGCCTTCTCACGGAAAGCCGGTCCTCCTGTACGACATCAAATCGAAGGGGGCCGAAGGCTACCTCTCGTTGGCTCGCGAGTTTCTCAAATGAACCAGCCCGTCGATCCGAAGCGCCGCGCCCTCGGTCGTGGCCTCGATGCACTCCTCCCTTCGGCACCAGCGCCGCGCCCCGACTACGGCGACAAGAGCGTCTTCCTCTGCCCCGTCGAGAAGATCGCGCCGCAAGCGGGGCAACCGCGCCAAGTTTTTGATGAAATTGCCCTCGACGAGCTGGCATCGAGCCTGAAGGAGCACGGGCTCCTCGAGCCGCTCGTCGTCCGTCGCAAGGGGACGACCGACTCCTTCGAACTCATCGCCGGCGAGCGTCGTTGGCGCGCCGCCCAGCGGGCCGGGATGCACGACGTCCTCGTCGTCGTTAAGGACGTTACGCCGGAAAAGGCGTTCGTTCTCGCCATCTTGGAGAACGTCCAGCGCGAAGACCTGAACCCGATGGAGCTCGCCGAGGCCTACCAACGCCTCGTCAAAGAGCATGGCTACACCCAGGAAGCGCTCGCCGAACGGCTCGGGAAGAGCCGGGTCGCGATCACCAACGTGCTCCGCCTTTTGAAGCTCCCCGAGCGTTTTCGCACGCGCGTCATGCAGGGGGAGCTCACCGAAGGGCACGCGCGCGCCCTCCTCGGCGCCCCCGAGGAGAAGCTCGACGGCATCGCCGAGAAGGTCCTACGCGGCCGGCTCAACGTCCGCGCGACGGAAGATCTCGTGCGAAAAGCGAAGGACGATCCGAAGCCGTCGAAGGGGAAAACCAAAGAAGATTCGGCCACTCCCGGCGAGAAGTCCCCTTCGATCAAAGACCTCGAACGGCGCCTGATGGTCGCCCTCGGGACGCGCGTCGAAGTCCGCGACACCGGAAACAAGGGGGAGCTCGCGATCGCCTACGCGGATCTCGACGTCCTCGATCGGGTCCTCGCGAAAATCCTCAAGTAGACTGCTCTTCTTGCAAAGAAGACGCGCGTCCTCCTCAGAGAACGCGCGTTTCTTTTTGGATCCTCGCTCACGGAGAAGGAGCGCCCTGCCGCAAAGCGGCATCACCTGCCGAAATCGATTGCGCTGCGCGCCGCTCCGATCGATGGAGGCGCCATGTCGTACCGTCTGCGCGCTTCTGTCGGCCTCGCCCTTCCGCTCGCCACGTTCTTCTTCAGCGGAGCGGCCTTCGCCGACCTTACCCCCCGGCAAACCTTCGATCTTCGTGGAGATATCGTGCTCGTGGGCGGCACGCTCGGCCACGACTGCCGCGCCTCTACGCCGGCGCCGCTCGTCGGCACCGTCGACGCCGACTGCGGCCTCGAAACGGGGGACAGCGCCCTCGACGTCTTCTGGCGCTCCCAGGACCCGACCGACGCCACCGCAGCTGCGAAGCTCGCGACGAAGGCGGCCGACGCCCGAACGACGGTCCGCCTCGGCCTCCCGGCGAACGCAAAGGTCCGTTACGCGCGCCTCTATTGGGGGAGCCGCGGCGCCGGGATCGACGGCGCCGTGACCCTCGACCGGCCCGGCACGAACGCCACCGTCGCCGTCACCGCCGATTCGACGAGCCTTGTCGCGACGGAACAGCCGCAATGGGCGCAAGCAACCGCCGACGTTACCGCGTTTGTTTCCGCGCAAGGTGCCGGACTTTTTCGCTTTTCGAACTTCGAGTTTGAAGACGTCCGCAACAAGAACGAGCAGACCGCCTTCGCCGGCTGGTCGCTCATGGTCGTCTACGAAGACGATGCCGCCCCGAACCGAAACATCGCGCTCTTCGACGGCCTCGACCTCGTCCGGAGCGGGAAGGCGGTCAGCGGGACGATCACCGGGTTCCGCGTTCCGAAGGCCGGCTTCGACGCGAAGCTGGCCGTCGTCGCCTACGAGGGGGACGTCGGCGGGACCGGAGATGCCCTGCAATTCAACGGAGTTGCCCTCAGCGACGCCCAGAACCCGAGCGACAATTTTTTCAACGGCACCCGCTCGATCCTTGGCCGTACCGCCAGCGACGGCGCCCTCGCGAGTTACCTGCAGAATACCGGCGATCTTCCGCGATTGAGCGGCGCTCCGGGGAGTAACCTCGGCGTTGATCTTGATATTGTCGACATCACGAGCCGCGTCAAAGCCGACGAAACTTCCGCGACGTTTTCACTGACGACCGGCGCCGATGCGCTCGCCGACAAATATGCGGTGGGTGCGTTTGCGACGTCGATTTCTACGCTCCGCCCAGACCTCTCCGGCATCAAGAAGTCGGTAGCCCGCGAAGGGGGTGGAACGACGATTCGCCCCGGTGATACGGTGGTTTATACGATCACCGTCCCAAACGGCGGCAACGACAACGCGATCGATACCGTCGTCGCCGATCCGCTGCCGAAGGGGGTAACCTTCGTCCCCGGCTCTATCGCCATTGGCGGCAAATCCCTCACCGACGCAGCAGGCGACGATGCTGGTGAGTTCAATGCCAGTTCCCGCACGGTGACGGCACGTATCGGGCTTGGCGCGACGGCCGCGAAGGGGGGTCTCGTCTGCGGCGCCACCATCGCCGACTGCCCCGCTGGCGGCGCGACGTCGGCGACGGTCACGTTCCGGGCGACCGTCGACACGACGGCGAAGGGGACGATCGACAACCAAGCAACCGTCGCCGCTACCGGCGAAAAGGGGGATCCGCGGCGGACGTACACCTCCGACGCCGACCCGACGACCGACGGCGCTCAGGCGACGCGCTTCACCGTCGATGAAACCCCCGCCGAGGCCGACGCAGGCCCCGTCGAAGAGGACGCCGGTCCGGCCGTCGACGCAGGGCTCGTCGACGACGGCACCGAAATGGCGGGAGGGGCGCTCTCCTGCGCAACCTCCCCGGCAGCGGGCGGCCTTGGCGCCGTAGCGGCCGGGTTCTTCGCGGCGGTCGTCGCGCTCTACACACGTCGCCGAGCCACGAAGTAGCCACGGCTGCCCCACAAAAGGCACTCGAAATGCTTTTTTGAGGCACTTGGTGCCAGAAAAAGGCATTTGGAGTGCTTTTCTTGAGGGGGCGCGCTCCAAAAAAGGCACTCGAAATGCTCTTTTGCAGCACCCGGTGCCACTTTAAGGCATTCGGAATGCCCAATTCGAAGGGTCGCCGTCGAAAAAAAGCATTTCGACCCCCTTTTGCCCGGGTTTCAGCCCTAGCGAGCGGGCTTCGTAAGCTACGGCCCGTCGTCTCTCGCCACGCCCGAGCGGGCGTCGGCGAACGAGCGGGCTTCGTAAGCTACGGCCCGTCGTCTCTCGCCACGCCCGAGCGGGCGT
>DYPH01000035.1:24642-30026 GCA_020720045.1 Sorangium cellulosum
CGGCGAACGAGCGGGCCAGAAGCGTATTCTCGAGAAGGCAGGCGATCGTCATCGGACCGACGCCCCCCGGCACCGGCGTGATCCAGCCGGCGACCGCCGATGCCTCCGCGAAATGCACGTCGCCGACGAGTTTCGAACCGCCGTCGACGCCGGTGACCCGATTGATTCCGACGTCGAGAACGACAGCACCCGGTTTGATCCACGATCCTCGCACGAACTCGGGGCGCCCGACGGCGGCAACGAGAATATCGGCCTCCTGGCAGACGGCAGACAGGTTTTCCGTGCGGGAATGGGCGATCGTCACCGTCGCGTCGGCGGCCAACAGAAGCATCGCCATCGGTCGCCCGACAATCGCACTTCTTCCAACGACCACCGCACGTTTGCCGCGCGGGTCGACGCCACTCAAAGCAAGAAGATGCATGCAGCCGAGCGGTGTGCACGGCACGAGGACCTCGCTCAGAGGCTCCCCGCGGAAGAGGCGCCCGGCGTTCTCCGGGTGGAACCCGTCGACGTCTTTCCGCGCGGGAATGGCCGCCAAGATACGTGCACTTTGCACATGAGCCGGGAGCGGGAGCTGGACCAGGATCCCATCGATGGTGTCGTCGGCGGCAAGTCGCTCCACCAGCTCAAGAATTTCCGCTTCGGAGGCGGCTGCCGAAAGTCGGTGAATGGCTCCAGCGATGCCGGCTTCCTGGGCGGCGCGCTCTTTGTTGCGGACGTAAACCGCGCTTGCCGGGTCGTCACCAACGAGGACGACATGGAGCGACGGCACGCGCCCGGAAAATCGCTGGCGAACCTCTGCGGCTACGCGCGCGCGGACCGTTGCAGCAAGCCCCTTCCCGTCCAGGATCGTCGCGCTCATGTCTGCTGCATCTTTCGTTGGCGCATGCGCGCCGCGTGGATCGCCACCCCGAAGGCGGCGAGGCCGAGGCCGATCAGCTGGGAGGTGGAGAGCCCGAGGGCCCCTCCCCGGTCGTCTCGGCGAAAAATTTCACAAATAAATCGAACGAGTGCGTATCCGATCAGCGACCCGACGAAGACCTGCCCGTCGTAGCGCTTGCGAGGGCCGACGCCGAACATCAGCAGCCCGGTAAGGATCAGGCAGCCGAGCGACTCGTAGATCTGTGTAGGATGCACGGGAAGGCTCGGGAGGTTCGCGCTCTCGAGCAGCTGGGCCTTGAATTGGGCCTGGCTCGCGTCGCTGTGGCCGGGGAACGTCAGCGACCAGGGGAGTTCGCAGCGGGCGCCGAAGCAGCAGCCGGCGAGCAAGCAGCCGATTCGCCCGAAGGCGAGCCCCATCGTAACGGAGACACCGGCCATATCTGCCGCTTTGAAGAACGGGAATTTGTCCCGTTTGAGCTGGAAGTAGGCGGCGATACCGGCGCCAATAAATCCGCCATAGTAGGTGAGGCCGCCCGCCCAGAACTTCGCCCAACGGAAGCAGTCGGCCTCCTTCGGGTGGCAGACGTTCGCCGTCGCGTCCCAGACGCCAGCGACCCGCGCGGACAGGCACTCGCTTTGGGGAATCTTCCAAGAGACCTGCGAGGGGTCGGTGCAGAAGTGTACGTAATCCCAGAAGTAACCGTCGGCGACGACGTGAAGCAGCCGGCTCCCGGCAACGCCCCAAAGGAGCATCGCCAGGGAGAGGTCGACGACCACATCCGGGTTTTGGCCGATTCGCTTGACGAAAACAACGCCGAGAGCGGTCGCAAAGAGGAACCCGGTCAATAGCGCGATAAAGTAGGCGGGAAAACCTACATCAAAGAGACGAAAGAGCTCCGGGCGCATGATTCCTAGTACCGGCTTCTGCCGTTAGGCCCGGTCGCCGTCCTTCGAATCAATGGGTCGAGTCCGAGGGCGGCGTGGTGAGGAGTTCGTCGACGGGGACACGGAGCGGGGCCGGCGTGTAGGCCTCGCCGCGACGGGCGGTGAACATATCGATCGCCATCAAAATGACGCCGATGCAGATGGCGACGTCGGCAACGTTAAACGTCGGCCAGTGGTCGGTGATCGCCGTCGACTTCGAATATTTGACAAGGAATTCGTTCATCTTCCGAACCCAGTCGGCCCGGTAATCGATGAAGTCGATGACGAAGCCGTAGCGGATGCGGTCGAAGACGTTTCCGAGAGCGCCGCCAAGGACGAGGGGGAGGCCCCACTTGAGGGCGACCTGCTTCGGCGTCAGTTTCCGGTAGAGTGCACCGATAAAGGCGATCGCGGCCACCGAAACGAGGAGGAAGAAGGGGCGACGGATCGCCTCGCTCGTCGTGCCGAGGAGGCCGAAGGCGCCTCCATAATTGTGGGCCATCGCGAATTGAAGGGAGTTCTCAAACACGGTGAAGTGGTCACCACTGTCGAGGGTCTTCTCCGCCCAAATCTTTGTAGCGATATCGCTCACGAAGGTGCCGGTCGCGATCAGGACGAGGAAGACGGCGCTCGGCGCCCCTGGAAGCGGCTGAAACGGTGCAACCATTGCAGAAAAGAGCGGGCGCCCCAAACGCGGAACGTCCGGCGCGATCACGAGCTCCTGTTCGACGACCGGCGGCGCTTTTTCGGCCTTTGGCTCTTCGACGACGGCATCGGCTTTCGGTGCATCCTGCACCGATTCTACCGTCGAAGCCTCGGAGCTTTCCGCTTCCGCAGGCGCGGTGGCGGTCGGCGTTGCGTCCTTCTTTTCCGTCTCTTGCTCGCTCATCGGTGTTCTCGGGGGGCCGCGTCCCCAAAAAAGCTCGGGGGATGCGCCACGGGGTCGGCTGACCGCAACGGGTGAGCGCGCGTTGTATTCCAAACGGCGCCTCCGCACAGCGCTTTTTGCAGGGGGAATGCCGTAGCAAGCCGGGACCTGCGTTCCCCATTCCCGGCGAGTCGACTAGCGTCGCCGGGATGGCTGACTCGGATCGCGGCGCCCACCTCCCTTCAGAAAACCCGTTTGCGCGCCCGCGCGGCGTCGACGCGGTCCTCGATCACTGGCTCTCGTCGAACCGCGTGAAGCCCTGTCTGACGGCCGACGACATCCGCGCCCCCAAAGAAGCGACCGTCTCCCCGTTCCCGGCCCGCCTCCATCCTCGCCTCCGTGCGGCGCTCGAAGGGCGCGGTATTGGTGCACTCTACAGCCATCAGGCACGCGCTTTCGAAGCGGCCCACGACCCGAAGAACCGCGCCGTCGTCATCGCCACCCCGACGGCGAGCGGGAAGAGCCTCTGTTTCCATCTCCCTGTTCTTCAATCGCTTTTGGAGGATCGAGACGCGCGCGCCATCTACCTCTACCCGACGAAGGCGCTCTCCCGGGACCAGGAAGCGGGCCTGCAAAAAATGATGCAGGATGCAGATATCCGCACCGGCGCCGTCGTCTACGATGGCGATACTCCCGGCGACGCCCGAAGGGCCGCCCGCGAACGGAGCGGCATTGTCCTGACGAATCCCGACATGCTCCACGCGGGGATCCTCCCCCACCATACGCAATGGGCGAGGACCTTCCAGCACCTCGCTTATGTCGTCGTCGATGAAATGCACATGTACCGGGGCGTCTTCGGCTCCCACGTCGCCAATGTGCTCCGGCGTTTGTTGCGTATTGCGGCCTTCCACGGCTCCCACCCGATGCTCATTGGCGCGACGGCGACCATCGGAAATCCCCGGGAACACGGAGCCGCTCTCTTCGGCATCCCCGAAGAACAAGTTGCATTTATTGGTGAAAGTGGAGCCCCCCAGGGGGAGCGTCGCTTCTTTTCCTTCAACCCGCCGGTCGTAAATGCCGAACTCGGGATCCGCGCAAGCTACGTCAAGCAGGCGGTCTATCTTGCCAAAGATCTCGTATTGTCTGGCGTGCCGACGCTCGTGTTCGGCCAATCTCGAAATAACGTCGAGGTAATGCTGAAGTACCTCCGCGAGTACGTGAGTCCTCACGTCCCCCGGGACAAAGTCATGGGCTACCGGGGCGGCTACTTGCCCCAGCAGCGCCGCGACATTGAAGAACGTCTTCGGAGCGGAGATATCCTCTGTGTCATCGCGACGAATGCCCTCGAACTGGGCATTGATATCGGTGAACTCGACGCCGTCGTGTGCGCCGGTTACCCTGGTTCCATTGCCGCACTATGGCAGCGAATGGGTCGTGCTGGTCGACGCGGAAAGACCTCTATTTGTGTGCTCGTGACGTCGAGCGCCCCCCTCGATCAATATTTGGCTCGTGAGCCGAAGTACCTCCTCGGTGCACCGATTGAAGAGGCCCGCGTAGAGCCCGAGAATCCGGAGATCCTGATCCAGCACCTGAAGTGCGCAAGCTTCGAGCTTCCCTTCCATCTTGGCGATAAATTCGGCCAGTTGGAGGCTACGAGCACCGAAGAGGCGCTCCGGTTCCTCGTCACCCACCAGGTCCTCCACGAGAGCGGCGGCGCCTTCCACTGGGCCAATGAAGCGTATCCGGCCAATCACGTCTCTTTGCGCACCGTTGGTTGGGACAACGTCGTCATCATCGACGTCGAGCACGGAAAGACCATCGCCGAAATTGACTTCCGTGCAGCCCACACAATGGTCCACGAACAGGCCATTTATCAGCACGACGGGGAATGCTGGCAGGTCGAGCGTTTCGACTACGAAAACCACAAAGCCTACATTCGGAAGGTCGTCCCTGACTATTTCACCGACGCGATGACGTTTGTCTCCGTCACTGTCCTCGAAGAGGCCGATCTCGGTGCGAATCCAGTCGCGATCCTCGGCCACGGCGAAGTCTCCGTCGTCGAAAAAGTTGTAGGATACAAGAAAGTTAAGTTCTTTACCCACGAGAACGCGGGCTACGGCGAGGTCCGTCTTCCGGAGATCGATCTTCACACGACCGCCTTCTGGGTAACGCTCGCTGAGCCTTTCCTGGCGACGGTCCCCGAGGGGCGAGCGGCGGCGATCGATGCGCTTCGCGGCGTGGGACTCGCCCTGGAAACCGTTGCAACCCTTGCACTTTTGTGTGAGCCTCGCGATCTTGCGACGACCTTGGGGCGCCCAGAATCGCTGCCGGCCGACCTGCTTGCGGCGATGGTCGCCAGCACCGGGCGCAACGCACACGCCGACATCACCGGCCTCTACAACCCGACGCTCTTCCTCTACGAGCACACCCCCGGCGGCCTCGGACTGGCGGGACGCATTTTCGCGAACCGAAACGTCCTCCTCGGACGGACCCGCGAACTCGTCGGCGGCTGCCCCTGCCCGGACGGCTGCCCGAGTTGCGTCGGCCCCGGTCAGGAGGGCCCTTCCGGCGGGCGGGAGGGGACGTCCAAAGGGCGGAAGGCCCTTGCGCTCCACCTGCTGGACGCACTTGTTCCTCGATCCGCGTAGCGGGCGAGGACGCACTTGTTCCTCGATCCGCGTAGCGGGCGAGGACGCACTTGTTCCTCGAT
>DYPH01000035.1:30126-46614 GCA_020720045.1 Sorangium cellulosum
CCGCGTAGCGGGCGAGGACGCACTTCTTGCGGGGACTTTGGCGTAATTTCCCGTAACGTGGCGCCGATGAACGGCGGCCCTTTCGATCCCAACGGCAAACCTCCGTACCCGGGAGCGCCCAACTATGGGCAGCCGGGGTACCCTCCCGCTGATCCTTCGCAGGCGCAAGGGTATGGATCTCCTCCCAATTACGGGCAGCAGCCCCCGCAGCCCGGCTTCGGGGCCCCCGGCTATCCGCCCCCGCAAGGCTACGGGGCGCCCGGCGGCTACCCCGCGCCGAACGCCTACGCGCCGCCGCCCGGCGGCTACGGCGCCCCCCAACAAGGCTATGCGCCGCCGAACTATGCGGCGAATCCCTACGCGGCGCCAATGACCCCCTACGCGGGCGGAATGATGGGCCCGCCGGGGATGCAAGGCCCCGCAAGCGATGTAAATCCGGGCCTTTTCGGCGCGATCCCCTGCCCGACCTGCGGCATGGCAACCAACGCCCGTGCCGATGGATCCGCCGTCGGCTTCTTCGTCGCCGGAATCCCTGGCTGGCTCATCGCCTCGGCGCTGATGACCAAATACCACTGCCCCCAGCATGGCGAAGTCCCGGCCGCCTATTTTCCGCCGAACCATCAATCGTCGATCACGAACCGAAAGATCGCAAAGATCGTCGGCGCGGTCGGCGTCCCGCTCCTCCTTGTCGGGTTTTTCGTCCTGGTCGCGGCGCTCAGCTAGCGACGAATCGTTGCGGCTCCAATAATTGGTATGCCAAAGATTTGCGTTTCTTGGTCGGCGGCAAATCGCGATCTTTCCGAAAGGAAAGACTGAACATCTGTTAAAAAAAGCGCACGGACCTGAACCGCCGTGCCGTTTCGGAGGCGGGGGCCGTCGGGTAGGGTCTCCGGTCCCTCATGGCGACCGCCCCCCGAATCCGCCCTACACTCTCGCCCCGCCCCGCGCGGCTTGCGAGCGTGCGTGTCGGTTCTCGATCGGCCTCGGTCCGTCCGAACGAAGTGAGGGAGACGGCCGAGGCATCGACGCCGTTTCCAGGCGCTGCGAAGGCCGGCGATCGTCCGCTCGTTCGCCGGCTGGGCGTCGAGGTGGACCGCGCGTTGGAGCGCCGAAATGCGCAGGAGCTTCGGCTCGCTACCGCTCTCCCCTTCTTTGCGCCGACCCACCCGGACCTCGCCCCGATCGCGGCGCGCGCGGCAAAGGAGCTCTTGGGACGCCACGCAACGGGGCGGGAGCTCTTCTCGGGGGCGCTGAAGGCGCTCGCGGCGAGCGGGGAGGAGCGCCTCTACGCCAAGCTCCTCGTCGCCGCTCTTTGCGAAGAGGACGGCGGCGGCCTCGCGACGATCGCCGAGGCGGGAGCCGCGCTGGCACGGCCGCTTTCACCGCCGCGCGCAGCAAAAATTCGCGAGGAACTTCAGCGAATTGCCAGTTCCGGTCGGGGCAACGTCCCCTTTCACGCAGCGTTCTCTTTGGCGCTCGTCGACGGGCTCTCTGCGCGCGACCTCGCCGATCGCACCGCGATGCTGAACGATGAGCTCCGAGCCCGAGTCGTCCTCGATCGGGTCCTGCCGCTCGTCGCCGGCGACGCCAACGCTCGGCGCGGCCTCCCCGCGCTCGCCCCGGCCCTCGACGTGCTCTCGCGGGCCGAACGTCATCCCGGGCGCGCGCTCGTACTCCTGGAGGCGCTTGCCCGCTGTGGCGACGAAGACGGGCGAGCGGCAGACCGGATCGCCGCCTTCGCAGCGACGTCGCGGAGCTCGGAAGCAAAGCGACCGCTCGTGGAGGGCTTCCTCGCGCTCGCGCGTGGTGGCGATTTTTCTCAAGAGAAATCCAGTCTTGCGCCCTTGCTGGAGCTCTCCCACCGACCCGCCGTTGAGCGCGATCCGGTGCGGATCTTTCAGCTTGCTACGGCGGCAGTCCCGGCGGCCGCCCCGCTCCTGACGACGCTCGCGAAGACCGCGAAAGACGCAGCGACGCGCGTACGTGCGCTCCTGCATCTTGCACGTAATTTTGGCGACGAAGAAGCGGCCGCAGCGCTGCGGGCATTTCCCGCGACGGGCGACGCGGCGGGGCTCGTGGCGGCCGCTCGGTTTGACCTCGGCGATCGCGAAGAGGCGCGCGCCCTCGCCGACGACCTCATCCTCGCAAAGTCGCTCCCCGCCTTCCTTTTTGGCGCCTATGTCCGCGCGAGCGACGAGGCGAATACGCCGGATGCGGGCCCGCTTCTCACGGAGCGCTCGCTTGCGGCGCTCGTCCGCGGCTATCTCTAGCGGGTGTCTGCTCGCCGAAGGTTGGTCGTCGCTGCATGGATCGCCCTCGCGTGTGGTGCTCGTCCTGCGGAGGCGCGCCCATCGCCGTTGACGGTCACCTTCGACGGCGCGGCGACCTTCACCGAATGGCCGCCCGCGGCCGCACAAGGTCCGGACGGTCGTGGGCGCCTCCGCATCGTCGGGGAGGCCCCCCCGCGCGTGATCTTCTTTGGGCGTAACTTTCAAGAAGCACGAGATCTTGGCCCGGTCCCGCTTTCCAGTTGTGCGGTGAAGAACTGCGTGCAAAGCGCACCGATCCCCTTCGTGATCGACGCCGTTGACGCCGCCGCGGTCGCCGCCTTCGACGGTCCCGCCGCACCCCATCGCGCGCGCCTCGCAAACGTGGGGGACACGTTTTACCTCTACGAGGCGGAGAGCTCGACCCCCTTCGCAGGCCCGGTCACCCTCACCGCACTCGACGGCGGGGCAACGGTCCTCCCGAGAAAACTTGCGGTCTTTCGGCTCGATGCGCCACGCGGCACGCCGGAAGTCGCCCTCGACTCCAAGAAGCGCGACGCCCTCATCGACGCCGCGGTCGCCGGTGCCATCACCCTCTGGAAGCCGTGCGGAATCGCGATTGTCCCGTTGCCGGTCCACCGACTGCCGCCGCCCCCGCCCCACCTGCTGAGTTTCGGCGATGAGTTCGGGCTCCCCGGCGCGACAACCCCCATTCATCTCCGCTTTGCAGTCAAGACTTCCCCCAAAGAGACGCCGTTCGACCTTCTGCTTTCGCCGGGAACGACGCCGGAGGAAGCGGCCGAACGGACCGCGGAAGCTCTTGAAGCCAAAGGTTTTTCTGTGCGCGTACGCCGACAGCCGCCCGTCGCGAGTGGGGCCCACGCAACCGTCGATCTTGCCATTCGTGACAGCCGCTCCAACGAGCTTCTTCCCGTGGAGGCGACCGGCTCTGTCAGCTCGGATCCTCACCTGGCCGTGCACATCGGACGCGTCGATCTCGACGATGCCCTCACCCACTTCGACGACGGGAACGCCTACGCAGGGACCCTCGAAGAGCGGACACTCCTCTCCGCCTTGGCCCACGAAGGGGAGCGCGCAGGAATCCATGCAGATTACACCGTTCTTGTCATCCCCTCGCTGGGGGGCGACGGACGGGTCGGCGAAGCGTTTCTTCGGAGCGATGGCGGCGCCGTCCACGACACCGTCCTCATCGATCGGGGCGGTCTTCGCGCGGGAATGCCAGGAAATACGCTCGCTCACGAGCTCGGCCACGCCATGCTGGACTTCCCTGGCCACAGCGACGCCTACGGCCACGACACGCCGATGCGCCTGATGGACTCGGACGCATCGGCGGTCGGCGCCTACGGTCCGCGCCGGCTCACCGCCGAGGAGTGTCGTCGGGCCCGCTCAAACGGGCCATCCACCAGCAGCACGGCGCGGTGACGTTGACAAAAAAGGGCCGGTACTTCTCTCAAAGAGAAATACCGACCTTTTGTGTTTGTCTGAACCGTTAGGCGATTTGAACGAAGAGTTCCACGCCGTTGGCCTCAATGCGCTCGTAGCCCGAATCGCTGCTCGGTGAAGCTTCGACGGTGAGCGTGCTCGCGAGCACTTCGCCAGCGAGCCACTCTTTGCGCGCTTCAAACAATCCTCGAAGGGCGTCGTCGGAAACGGCGATCTTCAGCGCGATACGCGCGGTAAATTCGAGCTTTCGGTCCTTGCGGACCTGCTGAATCGCGCTCTTGACCTCACGAAAAACCCCTTCGCGCAGCAGCTCGTCGTCGAGACGCGTATCAAGAACGACTACGCCGACCCGACTGCCGGCCGCCGCAAACCCCTCTTTGGTGATGAACTCGCGCTCGACATCGGCCTCGTCGAAAGTAACCCCTTCGAGGGTTGCCGTTCCCGCCGCTTGCAACGCGGTGAGAAGGGTTGCCGAGGCGACGTCGTCGAGAGCAGCCATCGCTTTCTTGAGGTTCTGTGCCTCTTTGCCCATGCCCTTCTGTCCAAGCGTGCGGAAGTTCGGCTTGAGTTTGTAGGTCACGAAGGTCGCCGCCTCGTCGTCGCTCGGGAAGGCGATCTCCAGGACGTTAAGCTCCTCAGCGATCTCAGCTGCCAGCGGTTCGTTGCGTTTGATCTCGACGCGCTGGGTCCGATTGGCCACGACCAAATAGGCGCGACGGAGCGGCTGGCGCGTCTTCGTTTTTGCGTTGGTGCGCACCTCGCGACCAAGCCCGACGAGCTCGCGAACCGCCGCCATGCGGTTGGCAAGAGCCTCGTCGCGCACCGGAAGTTCCGCAACTTTCGGCCACGCCGCAAGATGTACCGATTCACCTGCCCCCCCAGGTTCGTCTCCGCCCTGCGGAGCGCCGGATCGGACAACAAGGTTCTGATAAATCCCCTCGGCGAGGTACGGCGTGAACGGCGCGAAGAGCTTCGCGAGCGTCACAAGGCAAGTATGCAGAGTTGTATACGCCCGATTTTTACCGGCGTTCACCGCTTGTGCCAAAAGGTCTTTCCCGTCGTTGTGCTCCCACGGCTGCCAAAAAGCAGACCGGTTTCGACGTACGTACCAGTTTGAGAGCGCGTCGACGAACTCGGTCAGCCTCTGCGTCGGCGTGTACGGATCAAAGGCATCAAGCCCTGCCGTCACTGCGGCCACCGTTGCCGAAAGCTCGCCGAGGATCCACCGATCGAGGTCGCGAAAGACAGGAGCTTCGACCAAATCGGTCTTCGGATCCCAACCGTCGATGTTCGCGTAAATCGTGAAGAAACTGTAGACGTTACGCAGCTTGACGAGCGTCTCTTTTTGGAAGGAACGCACGTTCGAGAGCGAATGGCGGGTCGCGTTCCAGGGCGGATTCGACGCGTAGAAGAACCAACGGAAGGCGTCGGCCCCCGGCGCCGGCGTCGCCCGATCCCAGAGGAGCACCCGCTCATCTGCCGGGAAGCCGGGTACCTCGACCGGCTTCACTTCCGACTTCGTCGTGACCTTCACGCCGAGGGCAGCCTGCTCGGCGGCGGCGAGGACCATGACCCGGCGCCCCAGCTTTTTCCCGGTCGCGAGCGTCACCCGGCACTCGGCGCCATCGACGCCGACGAGGGTGACCGTCGCGCCGTCGAGGAGATCGAGGCCGTCGAGATCTTCCTTCGCGATGAAGGCGGTCCCCGGCTTCGCCTTCACGGCGTCGGTCTCGGCGACGACGGCGAAGTCCATCTTCACGGCGTCGATGACGAGATCGGGGGGCGTGTAATTCCCCTTCGACTTCGACTCCTTCTTCCCCTCTTTGTCGGAGACGTGGCCGAGGACGATGCAGGTCTTGTAGGGGTGTGCCTTCACCGGCGAAAGCCCGTACTTGGCCCGCGTCTCTTCGTCGAAGATCAGCGTCGACGTCATCAGCAGCGAGTAGAACCAACCGCGGGTCTGATCGATCGCTTCCGAGATAAAGTCGGCGGGGAAACTCGCTTTGAAGGCATCGTGGTTGTGGTGGGGGAAACCGTGCTGGGCGAAGGGCATACAGCCGGAGTCGAACCAGCAATCGATCACCTCAGAGACTCGGCGATAAACGCCCGCTTCTCCGGGATTTTCCCAGGTCACAGCGTCGATCCACGGCTTGTGGACGATGAGGTGCTCGCTGAGCGTCGGATCGGCCGCCTTGGCCGCGTGGAAATGGTCGAAGGCCTTCGGGTTCTTTGCGAGGATCGCCTCGACGGACGACGGCGCTTCCATCTTCCCAGAGACGTCATTGATCCAGACGTTGAGCGGCGTGCCCCAGTAGCGCTCCCGGGAGAGGGCCCAATCGACGTTGTTCCGCAAAAAGTCCCCAAAACGCCCCTCCTTGATGTGGGGCGGAAGCCAATTGACTTCTGCGTTGTTCGCGAGCGCTTCCTTGTTGAGCGCCGTCGTACGGATGTACCAGGCGGGGCGCGCGTACTGGATCAGCGGGTCGTTGTCGGCGCGCCAGCAGAAGGGGTACTCGTGGCGGTACTGCTCAGCAAATACGAGAATTCCCCGTGCCTTTAGCTCGGCCTGGAGCTCTTTGTCGCAGTCTTTGACCCAGCGCCCCGCGTAGGCGGTCAGCTCGTCGGCGAAGGTTCCGTCGGGCTTCACCGCGCAAAAGAGCGGCAAATCCGGGTGGGTAGCGAGGAGCTTCCGGTGGGCTTCGTGGTCGTCTTCGCCGAAGGCGGGGGCGATGTGGACGACGCCGGTGCCGCTGTCGAGGGTGACGAAGTCGGCGGCGATGACCGTGTGGATCGGGCCGCGCGCCTCGGCGGCGTAGAGATCGAAGGGGGCCGTGTAGCCGAGACCGACAAGCTTCGAGCCGTCGACCGTCCCGAGGATCGTCGCGTCCTTCTTGATTTTTTTGGAGAAGCCTTCGACGAGCTTCTCGGCGATCACGAGCTTGCGCCCGTCGAGATCGACCACGGCATAGGTGTAGGATGCACCGACGGCCGCGTACATGTTGGACGGGAGCGTCCACGGGGTCGTCGTCCAGACGAGCAGGCTCGCGCCATCGAGGAGCGCGTGGCCGGCGGCCTTCAGGGGGAAGGAGACGTAAACGCTCGGATCATCGACGGTTTTGTAACCTTGGCCGACTTCTCCCGAGGAGAGCGCGGTGCCGCCCTGGGCCCACCACCAGACGACTTTGTGCCCTTGATAAAGGAGTCCTTTTTCGAAGAGCTGGGAAAGAGCCCACCAGACGCTCTCCACGTAGCGCTTGTGATACGTCACGTAGGCCTGCTCGAGATCGACCCAGAAGGCGATGCGATCGGTGAGCTTCTCCCACTCGCTTTGGTAGCGAAATACGGAGTCGATGCAGCGTTTGACGAAGGGCTCGACGCCGTAGGCTTCGATGGCCGCTTTTCCGTGGATTCGCAGCTCTTTTTCGACTTCTACTTCGACCGGGAGACCGTGCGTATCCCAGCCGGCGCGGCGGGCGACGTGGAAGCCTTGCATCGTCTTGTAACGGGGGAAGATATCCTTCATCGCCCGCGTAAGGACGTGGCCGTTGTGGGGCATCCCGTTCGCCGTCGGCGGCCCTTCGTAAAATACGAATTCCGGTTTCCCGGCGGTCTGGGCGAGACTCTTTTCGAAAATCCCGCTCTTTTTCCAGAACGCAAGAATCTCCCGCTCTTCCTTCGGGAAGTCGAGTTCTCCAGGGACGGGCGCAAAAACGGGCTTCGACATGGCGAGCCCCTTACTACAGCTCGGTGCCTCGTGGCGCGTTTGGCAAGAACTCCGCGCCGTCTCCCGCTTCGCGGACGGACGCGTTTGGCAAGAACTCCGCGCCGTCTCCCGCTTCGCGGACGGACGCGTTTGGCAAGAACTCCGCGCCGTCTCCCGTCAGTGGCGGGTGAGATCGTCCGCCAGGATGACCGAGGGCTCCGGCGCATTGGTCGCCGGCGAAGAGGGCGGCGCGAGCTGACCGCGCGCCACACAGTCGCGAAAGAAGCGCGCGGGGACCGGTGCAAGGCGCTCCCCATCAGGGCTGCTGCAGGTGAGGCGCACTTTGGCGTCGACGAGCAAGAGCTCCCCGCGAAGAAGCCGCTGATGAAAGCGGATCGACGACGAAGTGGCCGAAACCAAACGTGTTTCGGCCACAACCGATTCACCGGAGCGCGCCGGCGCGATGAGCTTCAAATCGAGCTCAACCAAGGTGAATGCGAGCTTTTCGCGGGCTTCAAAGGCAGGATAGTTGAAGCCACAATCGGCATAATAGCCGAGCCGAGCCGCCGCAAAGAAGGCGAGGTAGTCCGCCGGCGTGACGACGGCTTCCGCGACCACGATCGGATGGCGGTGCGAGGCGGCAGCGGTCGTAGCTCCCGAAGGACTCATGGATGCGGCTAGCAGACCGCAGCACTCGCCCGAATTCCACTACAAAATGCAGGAGGGGCACCGCAGGGGTTGTCCCGGGTGCCCTCGCCTTCGCGGTCGATCCGCCTCGCGTCGCCGCGAAGCGCTTGTGTCACTTCTTGGCGATCTTCTCGGCCACGATCGCGATGGAGCTATTGAGCGTCGAAACTTTCTCGAGTTCCGAGTCCTCAATCTTGATTTGATATTTCCGCTCAATCGCCGCCACGATCTCGACGCCCATCATCGAATCGATGCCGAGGTCCTTGAAGGTTTTGTCGGCGGGGAGTTCGTCGATCTCGGCAATTTCCACAATGAGATCGTGGATTTCTGCGCGAAGTGCGTCGTTGCTCATGGGGTCCTCAGACGGCGAAGCGCTTCTCGACGGCGTCGATGAAGTCGCGGATGGTGACAAGGCCAGCGAGCGCTTCGTCGGGGATCTGGACGGTGAGCTCGCGTTCGAGGGCGCTGATCACTTCAAGCATCCCGAGGGAATCGATGCCGAGCTCGGCGATCTTGGTGTCCTCCGTGAGCACCGGGAACTCGCGCTCGACGATTTCGCCCGCGGTCTTCCGGAACAGCTCGAGGAGTTCTGCGCGACTCTTTGCCATTTTCGTTTCCTTCGTAAGGTTGCTGGCGGCTGGGGGTCACCTCCAAGCCGACGAATGCGGCGCTGGTACACAGCTTCCCGGTCGGATGCAAGTCGCCAACCGCCCGCGTCGCCCATTGCGCGCCGGAATCGAGCGCCCGGGACCGGATTCGGAGAGGGTGGCACCCAGGGCCTCTAGGAACGGGGATGGAGACGAAAGCGACAATACCTTGACAATCCAGGGTATCGCTGAACTTTTGAATGCGTAATGCACAGATTATGCGCTCCGCGCGAGCCCCTCTGTCACGAATCCATCACGACGGGGTGTACGCAGGAACGTGTGTAAAATCCTACGCGCTACGCGCAAATTTCGCCGGTACGACGACCCCTTCGATCGCTTGCGAGACCCGATCGTTGCAAGTAAGAGGCGCCGCGTGACAGCACGGGTCTACATCACCGGCGTCGGCGTCGTGAGCTCGATTGGGCTCGGAAAGCAGGCGTTTTACGAAGCATTGGCGGCGGGGCGGTCGGGAATTTCCGCGATCGCCTCCTTCGACGCATCGAAGCTCGGGCGTTCGCTCGGCGGTGAGGTCAAGCAATTTCGAGCGAAAGACCACCTGACCGCCGCAGAGGCCCGCCGCACCGGCCGAGCGTCGGCGATGGCGCTCGCCGCGGCACGCATGGCGGTCGCCGATGCGAAAATCGCCGACGGAGACCTCCGCGGACCGCGGACGGCCGTCGTCATCGGGACGACGATGGGCGAGGTCGATGTCCTTGAGATCCTTGAAGATGGTTGGATCCGCCGCGGGACCAACCACGTGAAGAGTGCACTCATTCCCAAGTTCGCGTCGACGCTCCTGCCGATTCATATTGCGCGTGCGTTTGGTGCGGAAGGGATGCAACTCACGCTTCCGGGCGCCTGCGCGGCCGGAAACTACGCCATCGGCATCGCCGCCGACCTCATTCGCACCGGAAAGGCGGACGTTGTCATCGCCGGCGCGACGGAAATCCTCCAGGAGCTCCAGTACGCCGGCTTCGTCCGCCTTGCCGCCATGGCGACCGACCGCTGCCAACCCTTCGACAAGAACCGCCAGGGGCTCATCGTTGGCGAAGGGGCCGGCGTCGTCGTGCTGGAGAGCGAGGCCCACGCCGTTCGTAGAAATGCCAATGTAGTCGCGGAAGTTGGTGCGATTGGTATCACCTGCGATGCCTACCACATCACCCGTCCCCACCCCGATGCGACCGGCTCGATCAGCGCCATGCGGCAAGCGATTTCGCGGAGCGGCCTCACCCCTGCCGACGTCGACTTCGTCAACGCCCACGGCACCGGCACGAAGGCGAATGACCAGGCGGAAGCAAAGGTCATGCACGAGGTCTTTGGCGATCGCCGTGTCCCGATCTCTTCGATGAAGAGCACAATTGGTCACTGCATGGGGGCGGCGAGCGCGCTGGAAGCGATCGGCTGCGTGATGACCATTGAAACGGGGATCTACCCGCCGACGATGGGCTACGAAACGCCCGATCCCGAGTGCGATATTGCCGTCGTCGCCAATGAGGCACGCAAAGGGCCTCACGACGTTCTCCTCAACAACAGTCTCGCTTTCGGCGGCTACAACGCCGTCGTCTGCTTCGCGAAGCCGGGGCGCATCGATCCGAGCGGCTTCCAGGGGGACGCATGAAACCGCGCGCAATTACCGGCTGTTCGGTCCTTTCGGCCCTCGGCGTCGGCCGGGAGACCTTCGAGCGCGCGCTGCGCGATCCGGAAGCGGTCGCGACCTCGGCGATTACCACCTTTGATCCGTCCCCCTACTTCGCGCAGGGCGTCCCTCACGTCGCCGAAGTTCCCGACTTTGATCCGACCCAGTTCCTCGGCGACAAGGGGCTTCGGACCCTCGATCGACTCACCAAGTTGATGGTCGTCAGCGCGCGCCTCGCCCTCGGCGATGCCGGATTGAAAAAGACCGGCGAAGGTGGCGCCTGGGGCTTCGCCGAGGGGGTCGATCCGACGCGCGTCGGGGTCGTCTGCTCCAACGCCTACGGTAGCCTTGAGGCGATCACCGAGCTCGATCGCGTCGCCAAGCTGGAAGATGCACGATACATCAATCCGGCGAAGTTCCCGAACACCGTCTCGAACAGCGCGAGCGGCTATGTCTCGATTTGGGAAGATCTTCGGGCGCTTAACATCACGGTGAGCGACGGAAATCCCGGCGGCCTCGACGGCTTCGCGGTCGCCGACTTGATGCTCGCAACCCGCCGCGCGGACGCCATTCTCGTCGGCGGCGCGGAAGCGATGTGCGAAGCGCTGTTCCTCGCCTTCGCCAAGCTGGAGGCGGGCCCCGACCACGCCAAGCTCGCGGAAGCGGCTGTATTCCTTGCCGTTGAGCCGACCGCAGCCGCGGAGGCACGCGGGGCGAAGGTGCTCGGTCACATCTTCGGCTTCGGGACCGCCTTCGAGGCCCCCACGTCGGACGTCGCCCTCTTCCACGCGAGCGCGGCAGCGGTTTCTCGGGCCCTCCGCAGCGCCCTTGCCGATGCCGGCATCGAAGCGGCAGCGGTCGGTGGCGTCGTCTCCGGGATCGCGGGACTCCCCCGCTTCGACGAAGCCGAACATGACGGGATCACCGACGTTTTCGGCCCTTCGATCGCGATCGAGCGCCCGAAAGCACGCTTCGGCGAGACGCTTGGCGCCTCGGGGACGCTCGCCGTCGCTACCGCGCTGGCCAGCCCAACCTCCGCGACCTTCACGGCGGTCGTTTCCGTCGGCTACTACGGCAACGTATCCGCAGTGATCGTCCGGACCGCGTAACGGCGCCGTTTCCCCCATTGTTCCCCGCTTTTTTGGGCATTTGAGTCCCCCTCCTTTGCCCGCAGAAGTTTCGCCCCACCTCCGATAGTCGAGCCCCATTCATGAGCTGGATCCACGAAAAAGCCTACGCCGAACTCGCCCGCGTCCGGGAAGCCAAAGAGAAGCAGGTCTACCCGTTCTTCCGCGAGTTTGAGTCGGGCGGGATTCACACGAGGGTCGCCGGTCGCGACATCATCAACTTCAGCTCGAACGACTACCTCGGCCTGACGAATCACCCGAAGGTGAAGGCGGCCGCCATCGCCGCCGTGGAAAAATACGCGTGCGGACTCTCGTCATCGCGCGTGCAGGCGACGACGACCGAGCACGTCAACCTCGAGCGCCGCCTCGCGAAGTGGTTCGGCTTCCCCGACTGCCTGACGTTCACCACCGGCTACCAGGCGATGGTCGGCACCATCATGTCGCTCGCCGACAAGGACACGACCCTCATCCTCGATGCCTACGCCCACGCGTGCATTCTGGACGGGACGTTCCTCGCCGCCGGCGTGCCGAAGAATGGCCCCGAGGTTCGCTTTTTCAATCATAACTCGCCGAAAAGCCTCGAGCGCATCCTCCAGACCCGCGAGCGGAAGAACGCGGTCGTCCTCGTGGAAGGCATCTACAGCCTCGACGGCGACATGGGTAAAATCGCCGAATTCGTTGAAATTTGCGATCGCTACGACGCCGTGCTCGTCGTCGACGACGCCCACGGCTCCGGCACCCTTGGCAAAAACGGTACCGGTATCGTCGAGCACCTCGGCCTCCAGGGGAAAGTCCCGATCGTCGTCAGCACCTTCTCGAAGGTTTTCGGAGGGATCGGTGGCATCCTCCTCGCCGACGAAGCGGTCATCGACCTCGTTAAGCACACGGCGCGCTCCTTCCTCTTCTCGGCCTCCCTCCCCGTCCCCGTCGTCGCCGCCGCGTCGACGATCCTGACGATGCTCGAGGACGACGGCCCGGCGCTCGTCTCCGAGCTCCACCAGAAGGCCGAATACATGCGGACGAAGCTGACCGCCGCCGGCTTCGACCTCGGCATGAGCAACACGCACATCATGCCGATCATGTGCCGCGAGGAGCGGAAGACGCTCTTCATGCACGTGGCGCTGTTTGAATGCGGCGTCCTCATGGTGCCGATCACCTATCCTGGCGTAAAGGTTGGCGAAGAGCGCCTCCGCGTGAACGTGACCCGCGGCCATAGCCAGGAAGACATGGACACGGCGATCGAGCTCGTGAAGACCTACGGCGAGGCCTTCTTCGTGCTCGGTGGCGACGAAATCGGCCCCTACGAAGGCTGAGATTCTCACGCCCCTCGAAAGCGGCGATGCGCCCCTCCGGTCGTGGGACCGGACGCGGGCGCATCGTTCGTTTGTGGTAGCTTCGCCGACCCTATGAGCGGCGACCGTGACTCCTCGGACCTCCGATCCCACCGGAACACGCGGCTTTTGCTGGGATTTATGCTCCTGATTGCCCTCTATTTTGGGGCGCGGAGCCTGCGTCGCTGGTACTTGCGCGCCTCGAAGAAGCCGCAGGTGATCACGACGCTCACCGAACCTTCGACGATTCTTCCGAAGGTGGTTCGCAACGAACATCCCCGATTGACGGAGACGTTACGAACGCTGCAGATCGGCAACCGATCGCGGACCTATCTGGAGCTCGTTCCCCCGGGCGCCGAGGGGAAGAAACTCCCCTTGATTCTCGTGATGCACGGCGACGGCGGGACCGGTCCCGGCCTCCACGACGGGTGGGCCTTTGAGAGCGCTTCCGGCGAAAATGCCGTTCTTTTGTACCCAACAGGCACCGACCGCAGCTGGGACCTCAACACGCGCGGCCTCGAAAGCGACGGTACGCCGAAGAACGAAGACACCGCCTTCATTCTCGGGCTCATTGCGCACGCCAAACGGACATTGCCGATTGATGAAACAAAGATCTTCGGCGCTGGCTACAGCAGCGGTGCCTTCTTTTTAAACATGATTTCTTGCCGCCATTCCGGCACGTTTCGCGCGCTCGGGTCGAACGCCGCCGGCGCCCCCTACTCGGAAGACGAAACGAGCTTTGACGGCTACGCGCGCTGCCCCGGCGAGAAGCCGATGCCGATCATTGCCCTCCATGGCACGAGCGACTTCGGGGTCTCCCTCGCAAGTGGTCGATTTACCGCCCAATATTGGGCCCACGAGAATGGGTGCAGCCTCCACGAAGTGGAGACGACCGGCTACCCGGAGTGCCTCGCCCAACGGGGCTGTCCGAGCGGGAACGACGTCGTCTATTGTGAGATCGACGGCCTGGGCCACTGGGTGTGGGACAAGAACTCGGAAGCGACCTGGACGTTCTTCCTGAACCACGGCGCCAAATAACCTTTTAAATACGATAATTTAACCTAGCCAAGTCCACGCGCCCCGGATGGCGGCGATGCCGTCGGCGCCGGCTTCCATGCAAGATACACGGGTTGCCTCGGTGACCCCGCCGAGCGCGAAGATTCGAGGAGTCGGGCGGTCGCCACCGAGGGTGCGGGCCTCGAGGAGGGCGTCGAGACCGCGCGGAGCCCCTTTCCCGGGGACGGCGAAGATCGGGCTCACGAGGACGCCGTCGGCCCCTTCGGCGAGCGCACGACGGACGCCGGCAGCGTCGTGGGCAGGTCGCGTGAGCAGCCCCCAGCGGCGACGCGCATCGGCGACAAGCTCCGGCGAGGCCCCTGGTACGTGGGGCCCGCCGTCTCTCGCGACGCCGCTTCCAGAAAATTCGCTGGCGGTCGCGAACGGACCTTCTCCGAGATGAACGCCGTCGGGGGCGATTTCGGCCAGCAGCTTGTTGGCCCCGGCGAGGAGTTCGGGGCGCACATTCACAAAGAACATCAGCCCCTTGGAGCGGCACGCTTCGGCGAGTGCGCGAGCAAGCGCCCAATCGGGGCCGCCTTCCGCAAGGCTTCGCTTGTCACGCCACTGGACGGCAGTCGTCGCCGAAACAAACCGATCAATCCCTCGAAACAAACGTGATTGTTCGATCGATGGGTCGGTGATCGCAAGGAAGGTGATCCCCCTCCAGGTCACGGCTTCGGCGAGGCGCTCGCGTCGGGCGGCGGCGCGTTCGGCCCGAGGACCTCGCGGGCGGCGGCGGCGTGACGGTTCGACGGGTAGCGACGCACCAGAAATTCGAGGGTCGCCTTCCGGCCTGCTTCGTCCCCTTTTGCGTGAAAATCCTCGGCGAGCGCGAAGAGCGCGTCGCCGGCGGTGTCTTCGCGGCGAATCGTCGGATCCGGTTCCCGGGAGCACTGGAGCGGCGCGAGCCCAAGCAGCATTACGATGCAGAATGCACGCATCATTCGATCATCCCCTTCGTCGGTGACGAGGCATTTGCGTGGCGCGCCTTCCGCATCCGCCCGGCGAGGAACGCGTCGCGACCCGCTTCCACGGCGAGTTTCATCGCTCGAGCCATGCGCACCGGGTCTTTCGCGTGGGCGATCGCCGTGTTGATCAGGAGGCCATCGCAGCCGAGTTCCATGGCGACGGCGGCGTCACTGGCGGTGCCGACGCCGGCGTCGACGAGGACGGGGACCTTCGCTTTCTCCAAGATCAACGAGAGGTTGTGCGGGTTACGAATCCCGAGGCCGGAGCCGATCGGCGCCGCGAGCGGCATGACCGCCGCGCAGCCGACATCTTCCAGTTTTCGGCAAAGAATCGGGTCGTCGAAGCAGTACGGGAGGACGGTGAATCCCTCTTTGACGAGGACCTCTGCCGCTTTGAGCGTCTCTTCGTTATCCGGATAGAGGGTCTCTTTGTCGCCAATGACTTCGAGCTTCACGAGGTCGCCGATGCCGAGTTCGCGGGCGAGGCGGAGCGTGCGGATTGCGTCGTCGGCCGTGTAGCAACCGGCCGTATTCGGCAGGAGCGTCCAGCGGCGAGGGCCGGTTTCGGATGCGGCATCTTCCGAAGATCCTTCCAGTTTTGCGCGACGGGCGAGGAGCCCCATGAGGGAGCCTTCGCTGCGATCGTGGAGGTCGACGCGGCGGACGGCGACGGTGATGATCTCGGCGCCCGACGCGTCGATGGCTGCTTCCGTCTCAGCGACCGACGCATATTTGCCGGTCCCGACGATGAGACGGGAACCGTAGGTCTTCCCCGCAAGAACGAGCTCACTCATGGCGCGGTGCTACCGCAGCGACGGTCGGCTCACAAGCCGGTTCCCGACGCCGACCGGCGGGAGCCCCTTCGGTGCCCGCCAGCGACGGTGGAGCCAGAGCCAACTCGTCGGCTCCCGCCGAATAAATGCTTCCAGGTGGGAAAAGAGCCGCGCCGTCCGCGCCAGGAGCGCCGCGCGGTCGGTCGTCCCGGGGCCGGTCGCGTCGAGCAGTACGAGCCGCTCATGGCCAGAATCTCGTTCCAAAACAGCGACTTGCACAAGACGCGCGCCCGTTCGCGCGGCGAGCATGGCCGGGAAGAGATCGGCGTAAGCGGCGCGGCCGAGAAATGGAAGCTGCGGCGCGCCTGCGCGGCCGTCGGGGACTTGATCGATGAGCAGCGCGACGACGCCCCCCTTCGCCAAGAGGTCGCGGGCGGCCAAAAATGCACCGGCAGGCGGGAGCGTCGCGACCCCAAGCGCCGCGCGGCGCGCCGTCAGCCAGCGCTGAAAAAACGGAGACGAGAGCGGCTTGGCAACGACGGCAAATGGCCGATTTTGTTCGGAAGCCCAGCGCGCAGCCGCCGCTGCAGCGTGCTCCCAATTCCCAAGATGGGCTGCAGCGACGACGATCCCCGGCCCGCCCTCATCCCCCCTCAAAGGGGGCCCGCCGTCTCTCGCGACGCCGCTCCCAGCACTTTCGCTGGCGGTCGCGAACGGACGGGCCCCTGGCTTTGTGGGCCCGCCGTCTCTCGCGACGCCACTCCCAGCATTTTCGCTGGCGGTCGCGAACGGACGGGCCCCGGTTGAAGGGGGCCCGCCGTCTCTC
>DYPH01000162.1 GCA_020720045.1 Sorangium cellulosum
CTCCGCTCGCAACCGCCGCGGTCCGCTCCGGCTTCCACCCAACGGCGATCGGGCGATCGCTGCTCCACCGCCGTCTCGCTGGGACCGCAACTGATGAGGATAATCTCCTTGGAATACGGGCTGTTGTGTTCTTCGCTCCCGCGAATGCGCAGGACGGGGCGTCGCGAGAGACGGCCGGCCCAGTTCCCCAGGACCCCGACGCCGATCTCATCGGGGCGCTCCGCAGTCGTGAGGTAAGCGTGTATGTTGCACATGGGTTGAGCCCGACCGTCCTTGCCGAGGCCGGACTCTTTCTCCGGCGCCTCGCGGAACTCCCTCCCGATGTCGTCCTCACACCGGGGACCGATCCGCGCCTTGCCGGCCGCCGCGTCCTGGTCGTGGATGACGATATTCGTAATGTATTTGCGATTACCGCCCTCCTGGAGCGCCACGGCGTCCGTGTTGCGTTCTCAGAATCGGGCGATGGCGCCCTCGAACTCCTTCGCGAAGGTGCCTCCCCCGACGCGATCCTTCTCGACATGATGATGCCGAAACGGGACGGCTTTTCGACGCTCCTCGAGTTGCGAAGCGACCCGGAATTTCGAGCAATTCCTGTCATCGCCGTCACCGCAGCGGCGATGCCTGGCGACCGGGAACGCTGTCTTGCCGCCGGTGCGTCGGACTATGTGACGAAGCCGGTCGACGTCGACCAACTTATTGCAATCCTTACGGAATGGCTCCGTCGTCGCGACTCGGGGGAGCTTTTCGCTGTCCCTCCCCCCGATCTCCCCTGATTCCGTCAGCGGCGACGCCGGTCGAGGGCGTCGCCGAGAGCGAGCACGAGTGTCGACGCGTCGACCGGCTTCGGAATGTGGGTCTCGAAGCCTGCCTCAAGGCACCGTCGCCGGTCCTCTTCGGCGGCAAACGCAGTGAGTGCAATGATCGGCAATCGCTTGGTTTCTGGCCGCGCTCGCAGCTCGGCAAGCAGGGCAAAGCCGTCCCGCCCCGGCATCGCGAGGTCGGTAACAACGGCATCGAAGTGGGAGCCCTCCCGTTCCATGGCGGTGACTGCACGGAGCGCAGCGTCGACGCTGTCAAACGAGACAACTTCAGCACCATGGCGGGCGAGGAGGAGCGTCGTCAATGCGCACCCGTCGGGATCGTCATCGACGACAAGAATCAGGCGACCGACGAGGGTTTCTGCATCGAGAAGATCTTGGGTTGTCGAAAGTTTTTCTCGTGTTTCTGCTGCACTTGCGGCTCGAGGCAGCGAAACTTCAAAAACAGATCCAGCCCCAGGCCGCGAATTCACGGTCACGTCGCCGCCGTGCAGAGAGACGAGGCTCTTCACGATCGAGAGCCCCAACCCGAGCCCTCCCGTCGCCCGTGTCGTCGATCCATCGGCTTGGCGGAAGGCATCGAAGAGATTGGGAAGAAACTCGGGTGCAATCCCGGGGCCGTCGTCCTTCACGGAGACGAGTGCGCGATCCCCGTGGAGGGAACAGGAGACGACAACAAGGCCCCCCTTTTTTGCGAATTTAATCGCATTTCCGACGAGGTTGGTCACCACCTGCGCGAGTCGTCCGCGGTCACCATCGACACGCACCGGCTCCGCTTCGCCGGAGCGAATAAACCGCAGACGAACGTCGCGCGCGCCGGCGCCCGGTCGGAAGTCATCGACGACCGCGAGGGCGACTTCGGCAAGATCAACGACGGTGCGGTCGAGGTGGAGCTTCCCACTCTTGATGCGAGAAACATCAAGAAGATCGCTCACAAGCTGCGCCTGTGCTCGCGCATTTCGTTCGACGATCGCGATGGCGCGCTTTGCCTTTGCCGGATCCAGTGCGCCGTCGCGGAGCAGCTTCGTCCATCCAATCATCGCATTGAGTGGTGTCCGAAGTTCGTGGGAAAGGACCGCAAGAAATTGGTCCGTACCGCGTGCTTCGCCTTCGAGCCAAGCGCGCTGTGTTGCGACAACTTGCTCGGCTTTTCGCCGATCGTCGACATCGAGCGCGCTCCCGACGAACATCCCCTCGTGCTCGGCCTCTTCGTCAGATGGGATCCAGGCAATTTGGAGCTGATGCCAGCGGACTTCGATGTCAGTGTCTCGAAAGCCAGCTTCGTCGCTTGCACGGGGATTCGCAGACGAACGTCGGTGACAAACGGCATTTTCGACGAGAGTGCAATTGCGAATCCGGCGCGCAATGCATCCTGATCTTCCGGCGACGCTATCGCTGAAACGTCGCCGTCGTCGTCGCGATGAGCTCCACGAAAGCGTTCGTTCCCGTAGGTTACATTTCCGTTTCGATCCGCCGTGAAGAGAACGATCGGCAGCGTCTCGGCGAGGGCGCGAAAACGGGCATCGGCGCGGCGCCGAAAGGCAACCCTTTCCACTTCACGGAGGCGTTCCGCTTGCGAGGAAATTTGTGCGCGAGCCCGATCGAGATCGACGAAAGCCTTCAGCTTTGCGCGCAGGACCTCCGCATCTACCGGCTTGGTTACGTAGTCGGCCGCGCCGAGTCCGTAGGCGCGAAGGGCGTACCGTTCCTCGCGATGGATCGCCGTCAAAAAAAGAATCGGTACGTTCCGCGAACGCTCTCGCGACTTGATCAATTGGGCCGTCTCGAAGCCGTCGAGTTCGGGCATTTGAACGTCGAGAACGATAATCGCAAAGTCGGAGTGGAGGAGCTCGCGCAGAGCCGCCATTCCCGACTCCGCGCAAACTGCGTCCACGTCCAGCGTCTCTGCAACTGCGCGAAGTGCAACGAGATTTTCTGGCTGGTCGTCAACAAGGAGGACCCGCGGTCGGTAGTTTCCGAGACGTTCGTCGGGCAGGTCTGTCCCGGCGCGCTCGTCGGCGGCAAGCGTCTCTTTCCGCTGGCGATCGGGCATCAGCGGGAAGCCCTAGCAAGGAATTTCCGTCGGGGGCGAAGTTCTCGGTCGTGGCGTGACGCGCCGGGACGTCACTCTCCGAAAAGTTCCCAGAAGCCGCCGTAAAGAAAGGAAACTCGAGGAAGCTTTCCGATGGGCCTTTCGTCTTTGCACCGAACGGCAGCGCACCACCGCGCTTGCCGAACGGCGCACCCGGAACGGGCTTCGTGCTCGGTCCGCAGTTGCACGCAGGAGACCTCGATGAACGCTGCACGCTTTGCTCTCGCCCCGCTCTTCCTCCTCGCAGTTGCCTGCTCGGGAACCGGCGAAACGCCGAAAGATCAGCTCGCGGCCTCGGGGAGTGCCCTCAACGCTCAGGAGCGCGATCAGGCCTTCTTGAAACGCTTCGATAGCAACAAAGACGGCAAGTTGCAGGTCGCTGAACTCCCCGAGCGGATGCGAGGCCACCTCGCCGATGCCGACAACGACAAGGACGGCGTGCTCTCCGCGGGGGAACTCGCCGCCGCCCACCAGAAGCGCCAGGAGGCCCATTTCGCTCGGCTCGACGGCGATGGCGACGGGAAGATCCCGGTCGCGACGCTCCCGAGCGACCTCCCCGAGCACGTTCGCCAGCGGATTGCCTCCGCCGATACCGACAAGGACGGCACCGTTACGCGCGCGGAATTCGCAGCGCTTCCGCCCCCCAAGCATGAAGGGCGCGAACACGGACGGCACCACAGCGACGTTGGCGCAAAGCATTTCGAAGGGGGCCCCGGCGGTTTCCTCAAGAAACTCGACGCGAACGGCGACGGCACCGTGACCCTAGCCGAACTCCCGAGCGACCTCCCGGCACCGATGCGTGAGCGCTTGGCGGCTGCCGACAGCAACAAGGACGGCGTCCTCTCGAAGGACGAACTCGCCGCCGCCCACCCGAAGCCGACGTTTGAGGGCTTCGTGAAGCGCTTCGACGCCAATCAAGACGGCAAGGTCGCAGTCTCCGAACTCCCCGCCGACCTTCCGGCCCCCTTCCGTGTCGACCTCGTCGCCGCCGACTCCGACAAGGACGGAATTCTCTCCAAGGACGAAATGGAGGCGCTCCACGCGAAGCATCCGGCGGGACATCGCGGCCACGGACGCTGAGTTTGCGTTTTAATATCAGTTGTTTATAAAAAGGTAAAAGTCCACCAAACTCTTTAAAAGGGTTTGGTGGACTCTTTTTTGTGCCTAGCGCAGGGAACGCCGTCGGGCGAGCAGACGGGCAACAGCGAGCGCTCCAGCGGCGAACGCCCCTTCCGGAGAGGCGGGGGCGAGGGAACAGCCGTTGCCGTTGCTCAGATCTTCGGCGATTTCGCCGGCATCGGCGACACTGGCATCGGCCCGACCCGCATCCGCAGCGCCGGCGTCGGTGCCAGCATCCTTGACGACGGGGGGCGGCGGAGTGTCGGCCTCGTTCGGGTCGCGGCCCACGGAAAGCTCCTGCCAGTCGCCGGTGCCATCGCCGTCGACGTCGCTCCCAGCCGCCTTGTTGGTCGCGAGCGCTTTTGTAAGCGAATTCGATTGATTGGCGACGAGCCCCTGGGACCGCATGTACACTCCGAAAGGCGTCGTGACGGTACCGCGACCGGTGATCCCCTGCGCGTGACAGAGGTCGCAAAAGGGGAGTTCGGGGGCGCCGGTCTCTCGCTTCACGATTTCGGGGAAGCTGCTCGTCGCATGGGCGACGGCAGGGAGTAGGGCGGCAAGGGCCGCAAGAGAGGCGAGAAGACGACGCATTTTCATCGCTTACGCGGTTGACGCGACAAGGCAAGCGGGAGCGTTCGTCTCAGAAGTTAACAATTGTAGCGAACAGGTGGCTGTCGTCGGCGCAGTCGCGCGTGCCGAGGATGCCGAGCTGCTTGTCGACGGTCCACCGAAGCCACGCCAACCCGGCCCGGAGATCGACCTGCGTCGCGTTGTCGCTGGCGACCGATTCCATGCGATAGATGCGGTCGAAGGCGTTGGGCGGCACCACCTTTCGGCGCAGCGCGACGCGAGGTTCGCCGTCGAACGTCGCAAACGCCGCCGCTTGAATGTCGGGGAGGTCGGCCAAGTTTGCGAAAGTGGTCGTGTCGGCCGTCAAGACCACCTCGCTCCGTCGCCCGGCCAGGCGGCTTGGCGAAACCTGGAGGAGAAGAAGGTCGTCAAAGGCAGGCGACGACGCCCTGTCGTCGATGACCACCTCGCCGGCCCACCCCTTCGCGTCGAGCTGTCGCACCGTCCGGTTTTGCCCACGGTCCGCGCCGACGGTCACCAGGCCGCCATCAAAGTAACGCCAATAGTTTCCGCTGCTTGTCCAAGGGGTGAACGGGCCAGCGGGGGTGGTGAATGGCCCGTCGGGGGGCCCCACGAGCGCCTGGGACGGCGTCGTCGTGGCAGAAGCACCGACGGCGATGGCCAAGCGGTCCCCCAGGCCCGAGATTCCGAAAACTCTCATTCCCGCCGCGAGCTTTGGGTCGACGCGGACTGGCGCTCTGACGTCGCGGTCGTCGAGGTAACAGTCGATGCCGGACGGCCCCGCCACGCAGACCGTGCCGTTCAAAAGCGCAATATTTCACGCGTTGAGCTGATCGTCGGCAGCCGTTCTTTCGCGCATTCCGGGAGCACAGCGCCGTCATTTGCGTTGCTGATGAGCGCGCGCGGGAAACGGAAGCTCTCCAATTTACTGATTACGTACGAGTACTTGCTCGTGACGGCGAAAATCGCCTCCCCGGGCGGCGTCATCTTGAGGAGGAGGATCGGACCTTCCTTGAGGGGCTTTGGGCAGGCCCCTGCGTCCGCCGGCGGTTGCGACGTGGCGAGGCATTCGGGGGGGCGCGCATCGACGTAGCCGGCATCAAGACGGCCGCCGGCATCGGGAACCGCCGCATCCGACGCCGGCTGGCTCTCCGGTGCGCTCGGAAACGGGGTGCACGCCGCAGAGCACGCCAAACAGACGATGAAAAAACGGCGCATCGGGCCTCACGGCAGCGGCGGTAAGAGCGCCACGAAGGGGGGACTCTGCGCCGTACAGCGCGCCCGTGTACCGCGTGCAAGGTTCCCAGTGTCTCACGCATTGCGCAGGGGCGGGAGGCGCAAAATATGCTGCGCTGTGGCGACTTCCACGGACGGGCCATTGGCCTCTTGCGTTAGATTGCGTCGCCGATGGAACTCCTCGAACGTCGGGTGTATCGCGGTCCCAGCCTTTACGCGCACTTCCCCGTGATGCGCCTCACTGTCGACCTCGGCCCCCTCGAAGAGTGGCCAAGCGGCAAGATTCCCGGCTTCGTGGATGGGCTCCTCGCGGCTGTCCCCACCCTGGCCGAGCACACCTGCTCTTACGACCACGCCGGCGGGTTTGTGAAGCGACTTCGGGAGGATGGCGGTACTTGGCTCGGGCACGTGCTTGAGCATGTCGCCATTGAACTCCAGCGCATCACCGGCGCCGACGTCTCCTTTGGGAAGACGCGCGGGGAGGGGGAGAAGGGGCGCTATTACGTCGTTTATGAGTACGAGGAAGAGCGCGTCGGGGAGGCGGCCGGGAACCTGGCACTTCGGCTCCTTCATTCGCTGATTCCCGAAGATATTCGGACGCGCCGTCGGGGCGAGGGCGACTTTAACTTCGCGGAAGAGCTCGTAGAACTCATCGACTTTGCCCAGCGTCGGCAGCTCGGTCCGTCGACGGGATCGCTCGTTCGTGCCGCTGAAGCACGCGACATTCCCTGGATTCGGCTCAACGACCACAGCCTGATTCAGTTTGGCCACGGCAAACACCAAAAGCGTATTCAGGCGACGGTCACTTCGGAAACACGCCACATCGCTGTTGCGATCGCCTCCGACAAAGAAGAGACAAATCGTATCCTTGGAGACCTCGGTCTGCCGGTCCCGCGTCAGCGTGTCGTCCGCACCGCCGAAGCGGCCGTGACTGCAGCCGAGCGCCTCGGCTACCCGGTCGTGGTGAAGCCCCTCGACGCAAACCATGGTCGTGGCGTCTCCCTCGACTTGAAGACCGGCGACGAAGTGCGCGCCGCCTTTGAAAAAGCACGCGAACACGCACGAAGCATCGTCGTCGAAAACTTCCTCAACGGCTTCGATCATCGAATGCTCGTCGTCGGCGGGGAGCTTGTTGCGGTCGCGAAACGCGTCCCCGGACACGTCGTCGGGGATGGTGTCCACAGCATCGCCCAACTGATCGAAATCGTGAACCAAGATCCCCGTCGCGGGATCGGCCACGAAAAAGTGCTCACGCGCCTCGAACTCGACGCGCAGGCGGAGCGCTTGATGGATTTGAAGAACGTCACGAAGGATACCGTTCTCCCGAAGGATGAAGTGTTCTTCTTGCGAGGTACCGGCAATCTCTCGACGGGTGGAACTGCGATTGATCTCACCGACGTCGTTCATCCGGACAACCGAGAGATGGCGATCCGCGCCGCGAAAGCGATCGGACTCGATGTTTGCGGCGTCGACTTTATCACTGCGGATGTCGCTGAAAGCTATCGAGAAATTGGCGGCGGCATCTGCGAGGTCAATGCCGCCCCCGGCTTCCGTATGCACGTCGCCCCGACGGAGGGGAAGCCGCGGGACGTCGCCGGGCCGGTGATCGACATGCTCTTCCCGCCGGGGACGCCCGTACGGATTCCGATCGCCGCCGTCACCGGCACGAACGGCAAGACGACGACCTCGCGCATGCTCGCCCACATCCAGAAGATGAATGGGCACACCGTCGGTTTGGCGACGACCGACGGCGTCTACATCGACGGCGAGCGGACGGTGGCTGGCGACATGACCGGCCCGACGTCCGCGCAGATGGTGCTTCGCGATCCGTCGATTGATCTCGCGGTGCTCGAGACGGCGCGCGGCGGTTTGATTCGCGCAGGGATGGGCTACCGGACGTGCAACGTTGGCGCGGTCCTCAACGTAACTGCTGACCATTTGGGGCTCAAGGGCATCGATACCGTCGAGCAGCTCGCTGAGGTCAAACGAATCGTCGTGGAAGTCGCGCGAGATTGCGCCGTGCTCAACGCTGACGACATCAATTGCCTGAAGATGGCCGATCATACGAAGGCCTCGCGCATTGCCTATGTAACGATGAACCCGCGCCACGAGCTCGTCCGGAAGCACCTCCGCGCGGGCGGGCTCGCTGCCGTGCTTGAAGACGGCATCAACGGTCAGATGATCACCCTCTACGACAAGGGGGTCCACCTTCCGCTCCTTTGGACGCACCTCATCCCTGCGACCCTGGAGGGGAAGGCGTTGCATAACGTCCAAAATGCGATGTTTGCCGCCACGATGGCCTACGCGATGGGCGTGAAGGTCGAGAACATCCGCCAGGGTCTTCGCACCTTTGATACGAGCTATTTCCAGGTCCCCGGGCGCACGAACGTATGGGACAAACTCCCATTCAAAGTCATCCTCGACTACGGACATAACCCGGCCGCTATCCAGGCGATGGTCGATCTCGCCAAGCGCCTCGAAGTGACCGGCGAGCGCATTTGCGTGCTCGCCGCCCCCGGCGACCGACGCGACGAAGATTTTCGCGCCATTGCGAAAATTGCAGCGACCGGCTTCGACCGCTTCATCATTAAGCGGGACGACGACCCGCGCGGACGTGGTGCGGAGGAGGTCCCCCGGGTCCTCGAAGCGGGGCTCCTCGAGGCAGGAATTGCGCCCGAGCGCATTACGATCATCATCGACGAGCAGAAGGCAATCGACCACGCACTTCAATCGGCAAAGAAGGGGGACCTTCTCGTCGTTTTTGCCGACAAAGTTACGCGGAGCTGGAAGCAGATCATCTACTTCGGTGGCGGCGGAACAAACGCCGAAAAACCGACTGCCCCTAGCACCGGCGAGCTTCCGGTGCTCGACGCCGAGGAGGGGGATTCCCAGGAGCTGGACGGCGCGACCGTGATTCAGGACGAGCGTGGGGTGCGGCTCGCCCGCGAGCAAAACGACTAAAAATCCCAACTCTTGCAGGCTTCGAGGCCCTCGCTCTCCTTGGAGTCACGAGGGCCGCGTTCGCCGTCGACGGACGTCTCTGCGCCGACGGTAACCGCCCGTGCCCGCATCGCCGCGGGGCCTCATCCTCGCGGGGACGCCCTACCGCACCCACCTTGAAGCGCTCGCGAGCCGGTTACCGCCCGAGGATTGAGCCCCCGGGAAGTTTCCAAACTGCCCCGCAACCACGGTCGCCTTTTCGCTAACCCGGGGGGCCATGGATCGTCGCGCCGCGTTCGTACCGCTCGTTGCTGCCTTCGCCGTCGCATGTGGCCGGATTGAGCCGGTGGAAGACGTGAGAACTCCAAGCGATGCGAGCGCGCTTCCGGAGGCGATGCCCTTCGATGGTAGCCCCCCCGACGTCACGTTCGATGCGGGGCTCCCCGACGTCGTCACGTCGTGCCCGGATGCCGGCTATTCGGCGACGGTCTCCTGGAACGGGACGCCGATTTACGTCACGCCGGAGGCCGAGCTGCGCAGCTCAAAAGCGGGATCCTACACCTATGTGTGGGGCGCCGTCTTCGACCCCGAGTTCCGCGTCGACGAAGGGATCCTCGCCTTCGACCTCCCGTCGTCGCTGGTGCCTGGGCGCTATTCTTGCGTTCTTCCCGAGGATTTTTCGCCGGCGGGCACTTCGGTCGTCGTCCACTTCGCCGAGCATCGCGGCTTTGAATTCGTCGCCGACCCGAAGGAGTGCATCGTGGAAATCCTTCCGAGCTGCGACGATGGGCGCCCCCATTTTCGCGTTTCGGCGAGCTACGACAGCACGAACTATGGGCGCGTTCGGCTGGAGGCGACCGTCGAATGATCCATTCCGGTTGACAGCCGGTGACAGGTCGGCCACGTCGGAGGCGTGTCCCATCTTTCCCGCCGCCGTCCCCTTCAAGCATCGTTTGCGTTTGGACTCCTCGTGGTCGTTGGGGGCCTTGCCGCCTGCGGTCTTGCCAACGACGTCCCGACGGAACCCCCCGTCGATGCCGGCGGGGTAGATGCTTCCGGCGATAGCGCCGTCCGCGATGGTGCGAGCGATAGCGGGAGCGATCGCCGCGATGCCGCCCCCGTCGATGCCCAGGCCGACGGCACCGCCGACGCAGGTCCGCCAGGTTCGCCGATCTTTCTGTGTGGCGGTGCCCCTTACCAGTGGTTGCCGGCTTCTCAAGTAGGTGGCGTCGTCGAACGCAAGAATGTCACGCGACATACCCAGCTCGATTTGACCCTCATTCTTGCCAAACTTCGGAGCGATGGGACGTTTAAGACGAACCGTCTTCCGAAGCATGACGTGAAGGTTGACGTCATTCGCTACAATACCCAAGATCGCGGAACTCTTGCAGAAGCGACGGGGGCCGTCGCCTATCCGACGAATCGTTCCGGCGACACGCCGGTCATGCTGCTCCTTCACGGAACGACCGGCTTTGCCGACGGATGTGCGCCGACCCGCACCGCGGCGGCGACCTCGAATCCCGTCGATGCATTCACCCAAGATCTGCCGACGCTCCTCTCGCTCTTTGCCTCTTTCGGCTACATTGTTGTCGCGCCCGACTACTTGGGGCTCAAGGGATTCGGGCCGCCGTCGACGATCCCGGTGCACCCCTATCTCGTCGGCGAGCCGACCGCGATCGCCTCCCTCGACATGGTCCGCGCCGCGAAGACGATGCTCGCTGGTGAGGGCGCGGTGCCGGGGAAGCTCGTCGTCGTCGGCGGATCCCAGGGCGGGCATGCGGCCGCCTTCGTCGACCGTCTCGGCCCCCACTACGCCCCGGAGCTCCCCATCGCTGGCGCCGTGTGGGACGTCCCTCCGACCGACCTCACCGCCCACGCCACCCACGCCCTCGACGCCGATGGCCCGGCGACCGACAACATTGCCTATTTCTTGATGGCGTCAAATTACTGGTATTCCAGGAACTTGCAGGGGCCCGACCAGGCATTCCTCCCGCCCTTCAATCGCTCGCTGACGGCGGCGCTGCCGACCGACTGCAAGCTCGATCTCCTCGATGGCGCGACGCGCGACCAGGTCTTCACGCCCGGTGTCATCGCTGCGCGAACGAGCGGCTTTGCCGGCCTCGCGCCGATCGATTGCTACGTTCGCGAAAATACCCTCGCGCGGACGTCGATCCCGAAGGTCACGACGGCGCCGACGCTCTTCCTCACCGCCGAGAATGACACGCTGGTGCTCACTTCCATCGAGCGCAACGCCTTCACGCAGCTCTGCAACCAAGGGTATTCGTTGCAGTATCTGGAGTGCGCCGGCGCCACGCACACCAAGCCGCTCTCTTACGCGCTGGATACGTGGTTCGACTTTCTCAGCGATCGCCTCGGCGGCAAACCGATGCCGGCGACGACCTGCGCCCTCAAGCCGGCGGAGCGCTGCGTGAACACGCCCTGAACGCGTCCGTCCGCGAAGCGGGAGACGGCGCGGAGTTCTCAACACACGCGTCCGT
>DYPH01000287.1 GCA_020720045.1 Sorangium cellulosum
GCTAAAGCAGGGCGTCTACTCCACGCCTTTTGAGTGAAGGTACTCGTCGTACGTGCCCATGTAGAACTCGACGCCGTCCGGCGTGATTTCGAGGATGCGCGTGGCGAGTGACGACACGAAGGCGCGGTCGTGCGAGACGAAAATCAGCGTGCCCTTGTAGAGATCGAGCGCGAGGTTCAGCGACTCGATCGACTCCATATCCATGTGGTTGGTCGGTTCGTCCATCACCAGCACGTTGTGCCGGCCGAGCATGAGCTTGCCGTAGAGCATCCGGCCTTTTTCACCGCCCGAGAGCACGCGCACGGATTTCTTAACGTCGTCGCCCGAGAACAATAATCTACCCAGAATGCCACGTAGCACCTGCTCGTCGTCGCCCTGCTGCGTCCACGGGTGCATCCAGTCGGTGAGGGTGTCGTCCATGTCGAAGTCGCTGACATGGTCTTGCGAGAAGTAGCCGGTATTGGCGTTTTCGCTCCATTTGATTTCGCCGAAGTCGGGCTGCAATTCGCCCATCAGGAGCTTCATCAGCGTCGATTTGCCGACGCCGTTGCCGCCGATGACGGCGAGCTTTTCGCCCGCTTCCAATGAAAAATTGAGGTTGGAAAACAGCGTGCCGCCCTCATACCCGAACTTGAGATTCTCGACTTCGAGCGCACGCCGGTGCAGCGGTTTTTCCTGCTCGAAACGGATGTACGGGTTCTGCCGCGAGCTGGGCTTGAAGTCTTCGATCTTGATTTTTTCGAGCTGCTTCTGGCGGCTGGTCGCCTGCCGCGCCTTCGACGCGTTGGCCGAGAAGCGGCGGACGAATTCTTGCAGGTCGGCGACCTTTTCCTTGGCGCGCGCGTTCGCCGCGGCCTGCCGTTCCTTGGCCTGCACTGAGGCGAGCATGTAGTCGTCGTAATTGCCCGGCCAGACCTTGATGGTGTTGAAGTCGAGGTCGGCCATGTGGGTACAGACCTGGTTCAGGAAGTGCCGGTCGTGCGAGATGACGATGATGGTCGCGCTGCTGTTGTTCAGCACTTCTTCGAGCCAGCGGATGGTGTTGATGTCGAGGTTGTTGGTCGGCTCGTCGAGCAGCAAATAATCGGGCTTGGAAAACAGCGCCTGCGCGAGCAGCACGCGCAGCTTGAAGCCGGGTGCGATTTCGCTCATCAGGCCGTTGTGCTGGCTGGTCGGGATGCCCGCGCCGTGGAGCAGTTCGCCCGCGCGCGCTTCGGCGTCGTAGCCGCCCATTTCGCCGAACTGCGCTTCGAGCTCGGCGGCGTGCAGGTAATCGTCCTCGCTCGCCTCGGGGTTCATGTAGATCGCGTCTTTTTCGGTCATCACGCGCCACATTTCGGCGTGGCCCTGCAGCACCACGTCGAGCACGCGCATGTCTTCATAGCCGAACTGATCCTGCCGCAGCCACGCCATACGCTCGCCGGGGTCGAGCGAGATATTGCCCGCGGTCGATTCGAGCTCGCCGGCGAGGATGCGCATGAAGGTCGATTTGCCGCAGCCGTTGGCGCCGATGAGGCCGTAGCGGTTGCCGTCGCCGAACTTGACGTTGACGTTCTCGAACAGCGGCTTGGTCGAGAATTGCAGGGTGATGGAGGAGGCGGTAAGCACGGCGGATGTCCTGAAGCAGGCCGAAAAGCCCGCCATTTTAGCATCGGCTTAAATACTCGCTTGTTGCCACGGGTTGATGACGGCAAGCCCGGCGATGCCGTCGAAGTCGGCGGTGTTGCGAGTGACGAGCGGCAGCGCGTGGGTCAGGGCGACGGCCGCAATCTGCGCGGCATCAAGAGAGATCGGCCGACCGGCGCGGGTGCGGGCGGCGACGAGCGCGGCGTAGTCAGCGGCGGCTACGTCGTCGAAGGCGAGCACGCGACCGGTAAATTCTTCGTCGAAGAGGGCTGTGGCGGCGTCGGCGAGATCATCGCGGCGACGGCCTTTGGGCAAGAGCGCGA
>DYPH01000288.1 GCA_020720045.1 Sorangium cellulosum
CCGACGCCGACCGTCATGCGGTCTTTGACGTAGACGATGGCGTTGGATTTGACGAACTTGGCGACGCGCCAGGCGAACAGCAGGTCGTCCATTTCCTGTGCGGTCGGGGTGCGGGTGGTGACGGTTTTCAGTTCGCCGTGCAGCAGGATGTCGGCGTCCTGCACCAATAAACCTCCCGCCACGCGCTTCATGTCGAGTTGGGCGACCGCGCCCGTCCACGCGCCGCATTCGAGCAGGCGCACGTTCTTTTTGGCGGCGACGGCTGCGCTCGCCTCGGGGCTGACTTCGGGTGCAATGATGACTTCGACGAACTGGCGTTCGACGATGGCGGCAGCGGTTGCGCCATCAAGCCGGCCGTTGAAGGCGATGATGCCGCCGAAGGCCGATTCGGGGTCGGTCTGGTAGGCGCGGTTGTAGGCGTCGAGCAGGCTGGTGCCGTAGGCGACGCCGCAGGGGTTGGCGTGTTTGACGATGACGCAGGCCGGGGCGGAATCGCCTGTGCCATTCCCAAACTGCTTGACGCATTCGAGCGCCGCATCGGTATCGGCGATGTTGTTGTAGCTGAGTTCCTTGCCTTGAATCTGGCGTGCGGTAGAAATGGTGCCAGCAGGCGCGTTGGACTCGACGTAGAACGCGCCGTTCTGGTGCGGGTTCTCGCCGTAGCGGCAGGTTTGCGCGCGGGTGAAGTTGAGGTTGAGCTTTTCGCCGAACGCTTCTTTTTCGCCCGCGTCGTTCAGCGCGGTCAGGTAATTGCTGATCGCGCCGTCGTATTCAGCGGTGTGGGAAAACGCCTTTTTCGCCAGACCAAAGCGGGTGGCGTCGGTCAGCGCGCCGCCGTTGGTCTGCATTTCGCCGACCAGCGCAGTGTAATCGGCGGGGTCGGTGACGATGGCGACGAAACGGTAGTTCTTGGCCGACGAGCGCACCATCGCCGGGCCGCCGATGTCGATGTTCTCGATGGCGTCGTCGAGCGTGTGCGGCTTCGACACCGTGGCGACGAACGGATACAGGTTCACGCACACCAGGTCGATGTTGGGGATGCCGTGCTGCTGCATGGTGGCAACGTGCTCGGGCAGGTCGCGGCGACCGAGGATGCCGCCGTGGACTTTCGGATGCAGCGTTTTGACGCGGCCATCGAGCATTTCCGGAAAGCCGGTGTAGTCGGCAACGTCGATCACCGCCAAACCGGCGTCGCGCAGCGCTTTGGCGGTGCCGCCGGTGGACAGCAGTTCGACGCCCTGGGCGGCAAGCGCGCGGGCAAATTCGACGAGGCCGGTTTTATCGGAAACCGAGAGGAGGGCGCGCTGGATTTTCATGGGGCGGTGGGCAGAAAGCGATGAGGGAAGGGCGGCTTATTCGGAGAGACCGTATTCGCGCATTTTCTTGCGCAGGGTATTGCGGTTGATGCCGAGCATTTCGGCGGCGCGGGTCTGATTGCCTTCGGAGCGATCGAGGATATAGGCGAGCAGGGGCTTTTCCATGGCACCGAGCACCATGCTGTAGATTTCGCTCGGCGTTTCGCCGTCGAGGTCCTTGAAATAGCGGTTGAGCGACCGCCGCATGCAGGCGGCGATTTCGGTTTCTTCGATCATGGTGCTCCCTTGTTTCCCCCGGTGTGCCGGGGTGCATTTATGCCGCGAGGCGTGAAACCGGCGGCGGTTCGTCCGCGTAAAGTATGGGCTCTTCGTAACGCAGGCGACTGTCGGCCCGCGCCGCCTGGGAAAAGTAGTCGTTGACCATGGCGAGCTGTTCGGCCACCGAATCGAGCTGGTTCATCGTGTGGCGGAACGCGCTGCTGCCGACCAGCCCGCGGGTGTACCAGGAGATGTGCTTGCGCGCCACGCGCACGCCGGTGATGTCGCCATAAAAAGCGTACAGGTCGTGGATGTGTTCGAGCAGCACGGCGTGGATTTCCGTCACTTCGGGCTGCGGCAGGTGTTC
>DYPH01000289.1 GCA_020720045.1 Sorangium cellulosum
GCCTCGCCCGCAGCTTCCACCGTCGCCTGGAGAGGCCCGGACGAGAGCGTGTGCCCTGGGGCGAACGCTGCGCCTTGTGCGCCCAGCATGGGCGCGACCTTGTGGGTGCAAGTCCCGCCGAAAGGAGACCATCCTGATCGAAGCGAATCGCAACTGCGGAAGGGCGACCAACCGTGGGAAGGAAGCGAGGAGCGAAACTGCGGGCCGATGAACAAACATCCGATGTGAGGCGGCGCCGAGCGGGGCGAGCGGGCAAGGAACCGCGAAGCTCCGATGGTCAAAGCTCAGGCGACGTAAATCGGGCGGTCGTGCAGTGAAGGGTCGCGTTCTTACCTGGGGAGATCTCGCCTTGTGTCTGAAAGGACGACGCGTCGTGAGACGTGGAGCGAGAAGTCAGCAGAGGTCGTAGTGGTCGCGATTTATCGCGATGAAGGACCAAACGGAGAGGAGAGCGAAACGCTTGTGAGTCTTGGAAACGCAACGCCACAGAAGACGAGGCAACTCGTGCTGCCGCTGGAGGCCCAAGGTGAAACCCTGGGAGCAGAGCGGAGCGTGGAAGCGCTTCTTGCGACTCACGACAACGGACGCTTAGGAACGGGCTTGATGGAGTTGGTGTGTGAACGCCGAAACCTTCAGGCCGCACTGAAGAGAGTACGGAAGAACAAGGGCAGCGCTGGCATCGATGGGATGACCGTGGATGAGCTTGGCCCGCACCTCAAGACGCACTGGCCGATGCTTCGTGAGCAACTGCTCACGGGGCGCTATCAGCCGTCTTTGGTGCGACGTCACGCGATACCCAAGAGCGACGGCGGGGTCCGAGAACTCGGCATTCCAACGGTGCTTGATAGGTTCATCCAGCAGGCGATCCTGCAGGTGTTAAGTCCATGTTTCGATATGAGCTTTTCTGAGTACAGCTATGGTTTTCGGCCGGGGCGTCGTGCACACGATGCTGTCGTGCAAGCACAGCGCTACGTGCAGCAAGGCCGTCGCATTGTGGTGGACGTGGACCTAGAGAAATTCTTCGACCGCGTGAACCACGACGTACTGATGGGGAGGCTCGCTAATCGGATCAAGGACAAGCGATTGCTGGGGCTGATTCGTCGTTATCTGCAGGCCGGGATGATGGCGGATGGCGTCGTGATGCGAAGAGAAGAAGGCACGCCGCAAGGCGGACCTTTGTCTCCATTGCTCGCGAACATTCTCTTGGATGAAGTCGACAAGGAGCTTGAGAAACGTGGTCATTCGTTCGTGCGCTACGCGGACGATCTCAACATTTATGTGAGGTCCAAGCGAGCGGGCGAGCGCGTGATGGAGGCTCTTCGGGGCCTCTACGCGAAGCTCAAGCTACGCATCAACGAATCCAAGAGCGCGGTTGCTCGGGCCACGGAACGAAAGTTTCTTGGATTCTCTTTCTGGGTCGCACCAGGTCGAGAAGTGAAGCGCCGCGTAGCCCCGCAAGCGCTGTCGCGATTCAAAGATCGCGTGCGCGAGATCACCCGACGTGTTGTTGGGCAGAGCCTCGCGCACGTCTGCGAACGACTGCGCGTGTACATGGTGGGCTGGAAGGGCTACTTCCGGCTCGCCGATACACCGCGTGTATTCGCCGACATCGACGGTTGGATCCGCCATCGGCTACGCGCGTTGCAACTGAAGCAATGGAAGCGCGGAACGACGATCTATCGCGAGCTTCGCGCGCGTGGATTGTCGTCCAGCGCGGCCCGCCAAGTTGCGGCCAACGGACGCCGCTGGTGGCGAAACTCATCGATGAAGATCAACGTCGCGCTCCCGAACAAACTCTTCGAGGGCATGGGCCTACCAAGGCTCGCCCCGTGACCTCAACTCCCCGAACCGCCGGATGCGGACCCGCACGTCCGGTGGTGTGGGAGGGGTCCGGCGGGGAAAGCCTCGCCGCCCCTATCCCGATAACGCTTCCTATGCG
>DYPH01000290.1 GCA_020720045.1 Sorangium cellulosum
CCGGGGCGATCAACTCGAACGCGGATTCTTCAGTGCCAAACTCGACGACGATGCAGCGCCGCAGCGCGGCATCGCTCACGCCCACCGTTCGCAGCGTCTCGATGGAGAGCCTCGCCCCCTGCGACCGCAGCGCAGCGACCGCGCTGGCGACCTCCTTCGAATGCTCCGATGACCACCCGTCGCCCGGACAGTTGGCTCCCTCGAAGTAGTGTCCACTGTTGCAGCGCGAGTACACGCGGGTCATTACAGCCCTCCCAGGGTGCCACTGATCGTCAGGAAGCCGCCGGGTGCGGTTCTCAATGTGATCCGCCACGAGGGCGAGGATTCGTTTGAAGCTGCTTGACCGCCGACTTGTAGCTGTCGACAACGTGCGCGAGCGCGTCGGCCCATCGGGTACCCGAGGACGTGGAGAGAGCACGGAGCGCGAGGATCGGCTGGGCGCCGGCTTCGTCCCATCGGGCGCCCGCCCTCCGCATGCGCGTCTCCACGATGGTCTTGCCGGTGGCCTCGACGGTGCCGCTGCCGATCGGGAGCCCCGCGGCGTAGACCGTGGCGTACCGCATGCGGTCGCGGTTGTTCTCGACGTAGGTGAGCGCGGCATGGAGGGCCTCCGGGATCTTCTCCGGGTCGAAGCGCAGAGCCCAGGTGTTCAGCTCGCCCTCGATGGTGGTGATGGCGTCGTCGCTCGCCAGCAACATGCGTCGGAAGCGAGGAACGGCTTCTGCCGGCTCCACGCCTGCAGAGCGGGCGGCCTCCCCGAGGTGCTCGAGGACGTGCCAGATGTCGAGGAGGGCCGCGGTGACCGTGTGTCCCTCGGTGGCCCGGTCGAGAATGTGCTGCATCTCGGGTGCGCCGTCGGCGAGCGCGACGAGCTTCAGGTCGGGCCGTCGTCGCAGGAGGATGTCGAGGTCTTCGCGGAGGGCGTCCTCCATCTCGACGGCGCCGCCCGTGGGGACGTGCGCGTACCGGATGCAGGCCAGGGGCTCGCCTTCTCCATCGTAGGTCGTGAGGACCGCGGAAAAGGCCATGCGGAACACCACATGGATGGGCTTCTCGACGCCATGGGCGATGTCTTCGGCGGTTCGAGGTCGCGGCTCCGCCATCGGCAGCGACACCCGGTCGACCGAGACGGACGCCGCCGCGGTCTCGGGGAGCAACTCCAGCTTCTCGACGAGCTCGTCCTCGTACAGCTCGCGGATCTCTCCCCATCGTACGCCGATTCCGACCGAGGACCGGAAGTGCTCGCTGCGAGAGTAGGGCAGCACTCCGAGGCGCTGGCAGGTCAGGTCCGCCTCACGGGAGGGCATGGCCTGACCGAGCGCTGCGATGCCCTGGGCCGCAGCAGGGGTGAGGTGTCCCTCGACGATGCCGGCGCGAAGCTCCATCGGTACGATGGTCGGTCCGTTCTTCACTCCCGCGTCTCGGTAGAGCGCGCGGCGCACGCGAGTTGCTCCACGCACGCCAAAGTAGGGGGCCTCGTTGTTGGGGAGGTTCAAGCGTCGATAGACTCGGCCCTTGACCTCGACTCTCGGCGCGACGGGGTCGAGCGCCTCGAGCATCTGCCCGATGCACCCCACCTCGAACGCGGCGACTCGCCTCATCAACTCGCCCTCGTCCAGGGCGAAGTCGATGGCCTCCCAGCCTCGCGCACGCCTGCCGAAGCTCTCGACGTGCTCCAAGATGGGCCGGAGCAGGACCAGGACCGCCTCTGGAACTTCGACACTGGGCATCGACATCCTCCGTCGCTCACGCGGAGGAACGCTGATCCCATCGCCGAGGATCCACAAGGGGCTGGTCGATATGCGCGCTTCATGGCTGATCTACGCCCTGACGCGCCGGGCGGGCATGGAGGGGCGCGGGGCACCACTGGATCCGCACCCCCTGGAGGGCTGCGTGGGCGTCCGCCTCCACGACCCGGGCGGCGCGCCCCTCGGC
>DYPH01000291.1 GCA_020720045.1 Sorangium cellulosum
ATGAGACCTCGATTTTCGTTCTCGCTCATACTGACCTCACTCTTAGGCCGGGCCTCTCTCGAGGTGCACAGCCCTTCAGCCACGAACTCAGCCGATGACTGACAGAGTACTTCGGCGGGCCTTTCCACACAGCCTTGATGGTGCCGACGCCAAACACATCCCTGTCCCTAAGAGAGACCGAGACCGCGCCGGGCGGGACGTGTCAACGGTTTTGAGACAGCGACAGGTCGAATTTACTGAACAGCAGGTTCCTTCTCTGCGGGCTGGTTCTTCGGCGGGTTGATCCAGGCGGCAGACGGCAGTACGGGTGGCGTCGGCGGCTTGCGGACGAAACGTTCCGGATGGGCCTCATAGGCGGCGGAGAGGACGCACTGGCGCTGGGCGAGCAGGTCGGCGGCGAGGCCGTAGTGGACGCTCTCCGGGGTAAGCAGGCCGATGCCGGAGTGCCGATGCTCGGTGTTGTACCAGGGGAAGAAGCTCCGGCAGAAGGAGCGGGCGTCCTGGATCGAGCCGAAACTGCCGGGGAAGTCGGGACGGTACTTGAGGGTGCGGAAGTGGCTCTCGGAGAAGGGATTGTCGTCGGAGACGTGAGGGCGACTATGTGTCTTCGTGACACCGAGATCCGCGAGGAGCATTGCCACGGCCTTGGACTTCATCGACGTGCCGCGATCGGCGTGGAGGGTGAGCTGGCCGGGAGGAATGCCCTGCTTGGCGCAGGTCTGGTCGATGAGCTGATTGGCGAGGGTGGCGGACTCGCAGTCGGCCACCATCCAGCCCACCACGTAGCGGCTGAAAATATCGATGATCACGTAGAGGTAGAAGTACGTCCATTTCGCCGGGCCGAGCAGCTTGGTGATGTCCCAGCTCCAGACCTCGTTAGGTGCCAGGGCGAGGAGCTCGGGCTTCTTGTAGGCGGGGTGGCGCAGCTGGTCGCGACGTTCACGGACTTCCTGGGCGTCCTCGAGGATGCGGTACATCGTGCGAGGCGAGCAGAGGTAGGTGCCCTGGTCAAGGAGCGTAGCCCAGACCTCTGCGGGCGCCTTGTCGACGAATGGCTCGCAGTGGAGTGTGTCCAGGACGACCTGGCGCTCGGCGGTGCTGAGCGCGCGTTCGGGGGTGGGACGCTCTCTGGCCGGCGCCTTCGGTTGCAGGCCGCGATAGAACGAGGCACGGGGCAGGCCCAGCGCATCGCAGGCACGGGCCGTCCCGACGGCCGGGGAGAGATCGTTGACGGCGGGCATCAGTCGCTGCCTTCGTTCTTCGGGTCGCTCAGCGGCACACCCAGGAGCTGCGAGACTTTTTTTTGGACGTCGATGATGATCTCGGCCATGCGCAGGCGCTTCTCGAGCCTCAGCTTCTCGCGCTCGAGCTCGGCTACACGTGTGGCCATGGCGTCGACGACCTTCTGTTTGCGTCCGCGTTTCCTGGGAGCGAGCCCGGCGACAGTGGCCAGTTCCCGCTGGCGCCGCCATTCCGTCAGGTGGGAGGAGAACAGGCCCTCCCGTCGGAGCAAGACGCCCATCGCACCGAGCGCCGAGCACCCATCGGCCTCTTCGAGGATCCGTTTCTTGTACTCGGCCGTGAAGGTCCGGCGCTTCGGACGATCCGTCGGGACCTCAGGGTCGGGAGGCGGTGCGGCGGGACCCTTGGGCGGGGGGGGCGGCGCGGCCGTCGTGGGGGCCGAGCTGCGCTCCGGCTCCCTCCGGTCGCCTACGCTCCGCTCGGCCCCCACGACGGGGTCAGGCACGGCCCTGGGCAGCTGTCTCTGTACCTTGCTCATTCGTCATCTTTCCCCGCCCTCGTTCTACAGTAATTGCCGGTGGGGTCGGTGTCTCACGCACGTTGGCACAGAGGGCGACGACGTCGATGATAAAGCCTTGAAGACTCGTGGCATTGACGTTGGGAACGGACCGCAAGCGAACTCG
>DYPH01000292.1 GCA_020720045.1 Sorangium cellulosum
GCGGGAAGGCACGGTGGTCGCGGAGTCCGTGGCCGCCGTGGAATCCGCGAAGCGCAGCCACGGCGCGCCACCCGCAACCGTCGCGACGGCACTGGGCCCGGGTCGCCGTGACGGCACCTGTGGCTGGATCGTCGTGGAATCGGTGTGGCTGGCCGTCGTGATGGCACTGGGCACCATCGGTGTTCGGATAACGCATACAAGTAGTTGAAATGAAACACGGTTTCTGATCCAATACAGGTTGTCTGACGACCTTGTAGAGGAGGAGAAACCGTGTCTCGCATCAAGGGTACCACGGTCGAGGCGGTGCTGACGAGCCTGTTCCCTTCGGCGAAGTTGCGCGAGACGGCGGTGGAGGCCGGGGTGCTGACGCGACGGCGGAAGGTGGACGTGGTAGCGTTCTTCTGGACGCTGGTGCTGGGCTTCGGCGTAGCGAAGCAACGGACGCTGGCTGGCCTGCGGCGGACCTACGAGAACCGGACGTCGACGAAGATCGAGGAGTCGTCCTTCTACGACCGTTTCACGCCGGGGACGGCGAACTGGCTGCGTGGGATCGTCGGCGAGGCGCTGGACCGGGTGTCGACGGACTCGCGGCGCCTGGCGGACCGGCTGTCGGGTTTCCGGGACCTGCTGCTGATCGATTCGACGGTCATCCGCCTGCACGACCTGCTGCAGGGAGCGTTTGCGGGGTGCCGGACGAACCACACGAAGGCTGCGGCGAAGCTGCACGTCGTGATGAGCGTGAAGGACGCGTCCCCGGCGCGGATCAGGCTGACGCCCGAGCGGACGAACGACCGCAGCCCGTGGCGCCGCGTCGGCGGATGGGTCAAGGACACGCTGATGCTCTTCGACCTGGGCTACTTCGGCTACGCGCTCTTCACGCGCATCGACGAGAACGGTGGCTTCTTCATCTCGCGACTGAAGGCCAACGCGAACCCGGTGGTCGTCGCGCAGAACCGCCAGTGGCGCGGCCAGAGCAGGCCGGTCGTGGGCAAGCGCCTGCGCGACGCGCTGGACGGTCTGCAGCGCGAGGTGCTGGACGTGATGGTCGAGGTCGTCTTCGACCGCCGCGTGTACCGGGGCTGCCGCCGCCAGGACACGCGAACCTTCCGCGTCGTCGGCGTCTTCGACGACGGGACCGGCGAGTACCACCTCTTCGTCACGAACATCCCGGTCGACCGCCTGGACGGCCACGAGGTCGCGGCGACGTACCGTTTGCGCTGGCAGATCGAACTGCTCTTCAAGGAGATGAAGTCCCACTACCGGCTGGACCAGATGCCAAGCCGCAAGCGCCACGTCGTCGAGGCGCTGCTCTACGCCGCGATCCTCACGCTCATCGCGAGTCATGCGCTCCTCGATGCGTTGCGTCGTCGCCTCGGCGCGGGCCGCTCGATCCCCCCGCTCCGCTGGGCAGCCGTCTTCGACGCCGTCGCACCCGGCCTCCTGGTCGCCGTACTCGCCGCCGTCTCCCGCAGTCGAGCGTCCGACGACCCCTGGCTGCTGCTCCTCTCGCAGGCAGCAGACCCAAATCTGGCGCGGCCCAGCGCCCTCGCAGGGAGGGTCGCCTATGCCGTCTGAATTGCTAACCGATCACGGATGCTTCGTTCGGCGACCCGGCGACCGAGGATCTTTACAACGAGGCGGTCACGTCGCGGGCGTTGCGCTTCCCGCCGTCGGTGGCCCGAAGGGCGCGCAGGAAGATGGACATGCTGGACGCTGCATCGCAACTGGTCGACCTTCGTGCGCCGCCAGGGAATCGCCTGGAGGCGCTTCACGGGGACTTCCTGGGTTGCTACAGCATCCGGGTCAAGACCAGTGGCGCATCGTGTTCCGCTGGGAGGAAGGCGCGGCCTGGGACGTCCGGTTGCTGGACTATCACTGAGGTGGATGCCATGCCCCCGAAGAACCGCGTTCCCACGCA
>DYPH01000036.1:0-30481 GCA_020720045.1 Sorangium cellulosum
CGACCGCCAGCGAAATTGCTGCAAGCGGCGTCGCGAGAGACGGCGGGCCCACTTCAACAAGGGCCCGTCCGTTCGCGACCGCCAGCGAAATTGCTGCAAGCGGCGTCGCGAGAGACGGCGGGCCCACTTCGCAAGGTGTCTATTCGACGCACCCCCGCTACGCCGACCTGCTTCGCTGGCAGACCGAGCTCGATGCCCGCGTTTCGGAGGCGACCCGATGATCCCCGCGCCAAACGACGCCCCCCTCGCGCGCTTCGTCGAGCGCGTCGCCGCCCTGTTTCTTGGGGCCCGTCCGTTCGCGACCGCCAGCGAATTTACTGGAAGCGGCGTCGCGAGAGACGGCGGGCCCACTTCAGCAGCGGCAACCGATCGTCGCGACGGGGCGGCCCTCCTCCGCGCGGTCCTCGCCGCCGAAGCGGCTGGCCACACCGAGCTCCCGGTGGCGAGCCCCCTCTTCGCGCGCCTCGTTGTCGAAGCCGGCGGCGACGCCCCCCGGATCCGCCGCGAGCTCGCAAAAGCCGAAGATGCCCGGAAATACGGCGCTTTCGCCCCGTTCTTTGCCGCGGAAAATCCGGCCGCCCCGCTCTCCGCCCGCGTCGCGGGCAAGACCGGCCTCGCGATCGCGACGATGCGCGCCTTCGCCGAGGAGGCATCGATCGCGACGAAGCTCCACCGGCTCCTTTCCCGCGAGGTCCCGCCGCTCACCGTCGACGAAGCGGTGTTGGTCGCCCCCGTCCGCCTCCACGAGCGCCAACGCCTCGCCGTCGAGACGGTCGCCCGCGCGCCGTTTGCCGTGATCACCGGCGGTCCCGGCACCGGCAAAACGTCCATTGTTCTTGCGATTTTGCGAGCGGTGACCGCGTCGACGACGGCCCCGATCCCCGCCGAAAAGATCCTGCTCGCGGCGCCGACCGGCAAAGCGGCCCAGCGCCTCTCGGCGGCCACACGCAGCTTCACGCCGGCAAACGGCGGCACCCTCCCGGCGGCGGCGACGCTCCACCGCCTCCTCGCCTGGGATCCCAAAGCGCTCGCCTTCCGGCGGAACGCGGCGAGCCCCCTCGATGCCGCCCTCGTGATCGTCGACGAAGCCTCGATGATCGACCTCCCCCTCTTCCACGCCCTCCTCGACGCCCTCCCGCCGAAGGGGCGCCTCGTCCTCCTCGGCGACGCCGATCAGCTCCCCTCGGTCGGCCCCGGCGCGATCCTGCGAGACCTCGTTGCTCAGGCAGAAACGTCTAAGATTCCAGTGGTTTTGCTCACCGAGAGCTACCGCATGGACCCCAAGAAGCCGGGCGGTCGCCACGTGCTCCTCTTCGCGCGCGCCGTCCTTGCGAGCGGCGGGCCGGTCGTCGGCGGGGCGCCCGGCGAGCTGTCGACGCGCTTTGCGCCAGGTCGCGAGGCGATGCCGAAGGTCCACCTCGGCTACGAAGGGTTCCTCGCCGCCGGGAAGGCGGAAGGGGTCCACATCCTCCCGCCGACGGAGGCGGTCCTCGCGAGCCTCACGATGGCCGCCGCGCGTTTTTTTCTTGGGCCCGTCCGTTCGCGACCGCCAGCAACTTCTTCGTCTCGTCCCGGCGAGGCGCCGGATCCGAGAACTTCTCTGGCGGAGGCGTCGCGAGAGACGGCGGGCCCCCTTCAACAGGGGCCGCGCGCGGCGATTCAGCACGTATTTTCCCTAAAAGACGGAGCACTTACCGGGGAGGACCTCACCCTCGCCCAGGCGCTCCTCGCCCTCCACGACGGCTTCCGGATCCTCTCGCCGCTGAAGGAGATGCCCCGCTTCGGCGTGCGCCCGCTCAACGCCCAAGTCCATGCCCACTTTGTGCGCCTCGCGCCGCCCGATCGCGCCGAGTACCGCTTTTTGCGCGGCGAGCCGGTCATCGTCACCGCCAACGACTACCGCCGCTCCCTCTGGAACGGCGATCAAGGCACCGTGATCCTCGCCAGCCGCGACGGCGCCCCGCCGCGCGCAGAAGTCCTTTTTTCTCGGGAAGATGGCATCGTCAGCCACCCGCTCGCCGCCATCGCCGATCGCCTCGATCACGCCTACGCGCTGACCGTCCACAAGGCCCAGGGGTCCGAATTCCAGCGGATCGTCCTCGTCCTCCCGCCGGAGGGGCACCCCCTCGCCGACAAGGGGAACCTCTACACGGCGGCGACCCGCGCCCGCGACGCCGTCGTCCTCGTGACCGGCGGCGTCGGTCTCTCGCGGGCGGCGACGACGAAAACCGAGCGATTTACCGGTCTTGCAAGCGCCCTTCAGAGCGTGTTGTAGGCAACGATCAGCCGATCGTAGGTCGCCAGCACCTGCTGGATGGAGCCGTTCACCGACGCTGCCGTTGCCCCCCCTGCGGCAAGGAGCGCCTCGTCCGCATCGGAAAACGGGGACTTCTGGGTGCCGCGGACGATCAGCGCATCGATGGCCCGATCAAACTCGCGAAGGCGCAGCCCAAACACCTGGGGCGCCGAACCTTCGACGAGCGTCGCCTTCGGCGTCTTCGCGTCGAGCTCGCGGGCGAGATCGAGCAGGGATTTCTCCTGGTCTTTCAGCTTCTTGAGGGACTCTTCGCTAGCAGCCGTCGGGTCGTCGAAGGGGTGGTCGGTCACCGCTGCGCGCAACTGCATCCGTGCTCGCCGTTTCCTCACCGCCTACGGCGGTTCCGGGCGGACGCGCATCTGCTTGGCGACGTTGGTGATGCTCAGCTGCAAAAAAGCGACCGAGCGCCCTTCGTTCTTGAGGAGCGAAGCGAGCGTCCGCTCGGTGCGTGCATCGTTCTCGGTTTGAATGCGTTCGCGGAGCAGCTTTGTAGCAGCCTCAAATTTCGCCCGGAGCGGTTCGAGGTCCTTCCGAATATCGGCCTCTTTCCGGAGAGGTACGTCCGTCGGAGGGGGGACCGCAAGCGCGTTTGAGAGATCCCCCACCACCGGCGCAAGGGCGCTCGCCGTCGCACGCCACGCCACGAGTTCTTTGCCAAGGGGCGTCTCTTTGGAGGAGGCGGGGAGCCGATCGAGCTTCTCAAAGCAGGCGATCCGAAGGGCATCCCGAGGAGCATTCAATCGTGCTTTGTGGGTCTCGTCCCGGCGAAGCGCGAAGGTGCGATCGTAGTCGTCGAGGGCTCGGACCAACGGATTCGCGTACCTGGAGGTACAGTCGATCGCCTCGTCAAGAACCCGATCGCCCGCCCGCTCCGTCATTGCCGCCGCCTGGGCAGCTGCCGCCGAAGCCGAAGCGGCCGCGAGCTGCTCCCGCTTTGCCTCCCGGTCGGCAGCCAGCTTGCATCCCCCGAGGGGGATCATTCCCGCAAAAAAGACGAAACCAAGAAGGAATTTGCGGGAGTGATCCATGACGTCGGGCGCCTATACCAGGGCTGCGTTCTCGCCGAGCTGGCCGAAGCAGGCCGAATCGTCGAGCCAGCGCACTTTCCCGCTCTCGACGTCGTAGAGGGCGCCGATCACCTGGATTTGTTTCGCCTCGATCATCGAGCGAAGAACCATGCTGTGTTCGACGATTTGAAGCACCGATCGGCGGACCTGGATTTCCGCGACGCGCTCGACGAACTCGGAGTTCTTCGAGGTGCGGTTTTCCTTGGTCTCGCGCTCCGCGTAGATCGACGGCTCGATCTTGTTGAGGAGCGTCGAGAGGTTCCCGAGCTGGACGTGGTCGCACGCCCCTTTGATGGCGCCGCACTTGGTGTGACCGAGGACGATGACCGCCTTTGAGCCGGCAACTTTGCACGCAAATTCCATCGATCCGAGGATGTCGTCGTTGACGATCGACCCGGCAATGCGGACCGAGAAAATGTCGCCGAGGCCCTGGTCGAAGATCAGCTCCGCCGACGTCCGGCTGTCGATGCAGCTGAGGACGGTCGCGAAGGGGAATTGGCCGTCGCGGGTGTCGTTCACCTGGGCGAGCAGATCCCGCTGAGCACGGAGATTGTTCACAAAGCGCTCGTTCCCCTCGCGGAGGAAGTGAACCGCTTTTCCGGAGTCATCGTCGCTTGCGTCTCTACGGTGTGTGCCTTCATCGGTTCCTTTGGATGCTCGAGGGGGGATGATCCGCGCGTGGCGGCGCGCGAATTTTGCGCGTTGGATTGCGGGTTCGTAATGTAGCCGCCCTACCGCGTCTAGGGGGGGAGCCCTTCTTTTGGGTCGACGCGAGCCATGCTTGGTGTGCTGGCCGCCCGGTGGTACTCCCGCCGCCGCATCGCTGCCCCAAGCCGGGCGGTGAGGAAATTTCCTGGTTCTGTGTCGTATGGCCTCCGCATCCCCCCCTTCCAAATCGAGCCCGCCTGCTGCTTCAGCGCTCGCCGAGTCTTCGCTCGCGGCTCTCCTGCTCCACCTGCGAGGCGCCGTCGACGCCCCCGACGATGACGAAGCGGCGCTCCTTGCGCGCCCCATCGGGGATGTCCTTGCATCCTGCATTGACTTGCGCGGCGCCGTCGCCGTCCATGACGTCCTCCGCACGCCGCCCAAGCCGACGGCCCCCTTCCCGAAGCTCACCGATCGCCCTGCAATTGCGGCAAAATTGCGAGCTGCGATCGTGGCCCGCCTCGAAGTCATCCGTACGCGCCTCGTCGCGACCTTGGAGAGCCGCCTCCGAACGAAGCTCCCCGACGCCGAGGAGTTCGCCGCCGTCCTGATCGAGTCGAAGGCGCTCGCGACGCGGAGGCCCAAAGACCTGGAAAAAGCCTCGGTAGAACTCTACGCCGACTACCGGAATATGCTCCGCGCCGGCGTCGAGCGGATCCGCGCCGAGCTCCAGATGCTCCGCGACGAGCTCGCCGAAGACCTCCGCCCCTTTGGGCCGCTCGCCTTCCGTCTTGACGCCCTTGATGCGACCCTTCGCAAGGCGACAACGGCAAGGGTCAATCGTCTCATCGAGCGTATCCCCGGCGTTCTTGAAACGCCATTTCGGGAGATGCTCACGGAAGAAGTAAAGCGGCTTCCCAAAGAAGTTCCCGCCGATCATTTTCGCGCCCTCCATCGTCGCATGGAAGACCGTTTCCTTGCCGAAGGGCGTGAACTCTTACTCGCTTTCTTTCAGGTAGAGCGCCGAACGCTCGACGCCCTCGTTTCCGAAGAGGTCCTGTGTCGCTCACTGTGAATCGTTTCGTTGCCGCCCTCGCCATCGCCACCGGCGGGGGGATCGCCCTCTGGGCGGCGGTCCGCTACGCCAAGACCGATCGCATCGCCTTTGCGCTCGTCGTCACCATGCTCGTCGGCTTCGTGATCGGCGCCCTCGAAACCTTCCGTCGCCTCCAGCGCGCCGAGGAGCGCCGCGCAGCGATCGCTGGGCTGCCGAAGAGCTACGCCGAAGACCCGATCGGCGGTGAATTTCCCGAATTGTTGGCGCCATGGATCGAAGCACGCCTCGTCGGCGCCGGCGGTTTGAGTGGCAACCCGTGGATTACGCCGTTTCTGCTTGGTCTTTTCGTCATGCTCGGGCTGCTCGGGACCTTTCTCGGTCTCTTTCAGACGCTCGCCGGCACGAAAGAGGCGCTCGGCGCCAGCGCCGACATTGCCCAATTGAAAGCGGGGCTCGCCGCCCCGATGAGCGGATTGACGCGTAGCTTCGGTTGTTCCGCGGCCGGCGTCGCCGCTTCCGCCACCCTCGGCCTCGCCCTCGCGCTTACGCGACGCGCCGAGGCGGCCTGCCTCCTCGCCTTCGATCAATGGGCCAAAAAGGCGCTCGCGCCGTTCACGCCGCAAGCAAAAATGCAGAGCGCCCTTGTCGCGCTTGTCGGCCAGGGGACGGCGCTCCCGGAAGCGGCGCGCGCGCTTGCCGATGCCGCCGCCGCACTTGTCCGCGTCGAGACGACAGTCCGCGAAGGGCAGGCGGCCCAGGCGGTCGCCCTCACCGCCGCCACGGAAAACGCCCTCGGTCGCGCCACGACCGGCCTCGAAGCGGCGATGACCGCCGCCACGAAAGCGCTCCAAGAGACCGTCACCGTCGCGAGCACCGGCATCACCGGTTCGGCGAAGCAGGTGCAGGATGCATGGACCCTCGCCGCCAAGGCCCAGGAGTCCTCCCAGGTCGCCCTCGCCCGCGAGACCCGTGAATCCTTCGCGCGCACCGCCGATGCGAGCGCGAAAGCCCTTGAAAGTTCTCTTGAAAAGACCCGTGACGCCTTCTCGGAGGCGGCCCGTCGCACCGAGGAGTCTTTCGCAAAGAGCGCCGCCATCACCGCCGCCGCCCTCGGCGAAGACGCAAAGACCCTCGCTGGCGCCCTCGGATCGACGGCGAAAGAGATCGCCCACGCCCTCGATCGGGACGTCGTCAAGATCGGGGAAAATCTCGAAGTTCAAGCCAAATCTCAGGATGCCCGCGTCGCGAGCGCCCTCGAGGCGATGCTCGCCAAGGCCGACGCCCAGAGCGAAGCGCTCAACCGCCTCGCCGGAAGCCAGCAGGAGGCGACGGCGCGCAGCGAAGCGGCCCTCGCAGCCCTTTCCGAACGGGTCGGTGGAGACGTCGCCGCTGCCCAGCGGGAGCTCGCCGATCGCACGGCGACCGTCGTCGGCAAGCTCGAAGGGCTCGTCACCGTCCACGCGGAGCGCCTCGTCACCCTGGAAGGGGGGCTTGCCGCCCGCCAGGAGGTCCAGCTCGCGAGCGTCGCCAGCGCCCTGGAAGAGAGCGCGAAGCGCTTTGTGCGCTTTGAAGAGTCGCTCGGCGAGAAGCACGCTGCCCACCTCGGTGCGCTGTTTGAAAAGCTGGCGTCGGCTTCGGAAACGCTCATTCGTTTCGAAGAAGGAATTGCGACGCAGCACGAGCGCCATTTGGCCAATCTTTCTGAATTGATGGGCGCAAGCGCCCGCGATACTTCGCTGCCGGTCGTCGAGAAGCTCCGCGATGCCGCCGCTGCCCTCGACCGGGCGACCACGAGCCTCGCCGACACCACCGAAGCAAACGCCCACGCGACCCGTGCACTCCTCACGGAACTCGCCGCCACCGCAGAAACCGAGCGGGCCGAAGGGCGCGTCCGTCACGAACAGGCGCTTGCCGCCCTCGGCGCGGCGACGGAGGCCCAGGTGGAAGCGCTCGCCGCCGTCGAGACGCGTCTCCTCGAAGCCCACGGGGAGCGCCTCGGCGCCCTTGGGGCCGTCCTCGGGGCCCACGCGGAAGCGACCTCAAAGCCGCTTGTTTCCGGGATCGAGCACGCCGCGGAACAGCTTCTGGACGTCGCTTCTAAGGTAGAAACTGCTGCAAAAGCCCAGAGCGAAAGCCTCGGTCGCCTCGCGGAAGAGACCGCCCGCCGCGACGAAGCACGCGGATCGGCCACCGAGGCCCGCGTGACCGAGCTGGCCGCCCTCCTCGGCGAGACGATCGCCGCCCAGAAAGCGGGCCTGGAGCAGGTCGCGACCGAGCTCTCCGCCCTCCATGAGCGCCAGCTCGCCGCCCTCGGCGAGGAACTCGTCACGCGCACCAAGGACCTCGGCGAGACGCTCGCGAGCCAGGCGGCGATCGTCCAGACGGGCGCCGAAGCGGTGCAGATCGGTGGCGCGGAAATGCAGGCATCTGCAGAGCTTTTTACCGCCTCCGTCGCCATCCAAAAAGAGGCCTCCGAGGCCTGGCTCGCAAGCCTCCGCGACGTCGAAGAGGCGGTCGAGGCCTCCGGGCGGAAGGCGGCTGGCGTCACCCTCGGCGGTCAGATCGACCAGATGCACGAGCTCTTCGCCCGCCAGCTCCAGTTCCAGCGGGAGCTCTTTGAGGCGGTCCGCAAGCTCCGTGAAGAGCACGCCGACGCCCGCAGCGAGCTCTCCCGGGGGCTCCGCTGATGTTTGAAGAGAGCAGCGAGGACGACGCCCCGGTCCCCGTCTGGCCGGCTTTCGGCGATTTGATGGCGTGCCTTTTCGGTTTGTTCGTTCTCTTCTTCGTGTGGGCCGTCGCCGTCCAAACGACCCTCGAACACGATTTGACGACCGAACGCGAAGCCCACAAGGCGAAAGACAAACGTCTCCAGACGCTGGAAGAAGCCTTCGCGAGCGAGATCGCCAAAGGGCGAATCACGATCGTCAATGGGCATATCGGAATCGGTCAAAACGTCTTGTTTGCTTCGGCTTCGGCGACTCTCACCGCCGAAGGGGAGGCGCTCATTAAAGATTTGTCTCCGATCTTTAAGACCTACGCCTCCAGCCACCCCGAGCTCTTGATGGTCTCCGGCTTCACCGACGACCACCCCCTCCACGGAAACTCGGAATTTCGCGACAACTGGGAGCTGTCGACGGCGCGAGCGCTCGTCGTGACACGGTCCCTCGAAGCGAACGGCGTCCCCCGCGCGGCGCTCGTCGTCGCCGGTTTTGGGGAGAACCACGCCCTCGCGCCGAACGACACCCCCGAGCACCGCGCCATGAACCGCCGCGTCGAGATCGCGCCGGTGCCGAAGGTCGAGCCGATCGCCCCGGCGGCGAGTGCCGCTGCCACGCCGAGCGATGCGCCGTGAGCGACGTTCCGGAAGTTGCTGAAACCAAAGAGAAATGGGCCGAGCTCACCGCGACGGTCGCCGCCGCGCGCCCGACCGCCAATCGCCCCTGGCTCGCCTATGTGGAGAGCCTCCTCGCGCGATTTGAGCCGCCGAAGGCGCCGCCGCCCCGCGTCGTTGCGGCGCTCCTAGACAAGATCCTGGCGGCGCTCCCGAAGCTCGTCGCCACGCCGGTTGAGACCTCGCCGTCGCTGGCGCCCGGCGAGACGGAGGGCCCCCAAAGACAGGGGCGCGAGCGAGGGCGCCTCTTGGAGGCCCTCCATGCCGAGGGGATCTTCCCCGAAGAAACGCTGCCCATTTCAACACTTGCGCGCGAGTTGTACGCCCAGGCGCGTGCGGCGCTTGTTGCTGCGCGCGATCTCGCCCAGGCGCTCGTAACCGAGGCAGATACCGCCGGCCCCTACAACGCCGGCGCCCTCGCCGCCGAAGCGCTCCGAGAGGCTTCGCGCCTCTCGAGCCTTTACGTGCGCGCCCTCCTCGCCCAGCTCGACGCCTACCGGGCGCTCGCCGTGCTGCCTCCGGCGCCGGAGCCGAAGGCGCTCAAGGGGCCGGGGCGTGCGGCGCCAAGCACAAAGAAAACAGCAAAGAAAAAGACCGTCGACAAGGCAAAGAGCCTCAAGTCGCAGATGCGGCCCGGCAAGAATTCCGTCTCCGCGCGGCGAGGCAGCGGATCGGAGAACAAGTAACCAGGCGTCGCCGAAGCAGGCCGCTTATTTCTTCGCGAGCTTCAATTCGGCTTCCCGGAGCACATTTGAGCGCGCACCGGAGGCGGAGAGCGTCCCGACGAGTTCGCCGCTCGGTGACGGTTCTGCGAGGAGGGTGCCGTAGAAGCCGTCGGTGCCGGTCGTCGGCTTCAGCGTCGCCGTGACGCGCCCCCCGTCGCTGCGGCCGGCGATCGTGAGATCGCCAAGGGCGCCCGAGGCGGTCCCGGAGACGGTCCCTTGAGCGTCGACGGCGAGCTCGATCTTGCCGGCGCCGAGGGCCGCCTTGCTCTCGAAGTCGACCTTCTTGACGCCTTGAAACTCTTTGCTGTCAGGCAGGTACAAAGTACCGGCTTTGCTCTCGAAATCCCCCGCGTAGCTCGCACCGGCCGCTGCCGGCTTCGCCGCCGACGAACCGCTCGTCGCGGGGACCGCACTCGCCGAAGTCGCTGGGGCCGCGCTTGCGGAGGCTGCGGCGCTTGCCGCCGACGGTTTGTCGTCCCCCTTGCCGCAGCCGACGGCGAAGGCGAGGAAAAACGCGACGGAAACCGAAAGGACCGACGGAGCCAGACGAGCAGGAACCATGGCCGCGCTCCTACTTCAGGCCACGGCCTGTCGCCAGGTTTGTCACCACACGGAAGGCGAGGTCCTGGCCGACGCCGACCAAATCGCCGGCCACGAGCGGCGCCCCGTCGGTGGCAGCAAGGTGGGCGCGGCCGGTAACGTCGCCGGCGAGCTGGAGCGCGTCCCCCGGCTGAAACTCTTTGATATCGCAGACTGTTTCGCCGATGACGACCGCCACCACGATCTCCCCAGCGGCCGCGATCGGTGGCGGCATCGCCTCGCCGGCGAGGATGACCCGGTCGCCATGGACGGTCGCTGCCCGCCGCCAGGAACGCCCCGCCTCCCCCGGCGTCGCGTCGAGCGTCAACTCGGAGATTTTGACGACGGCCGGCCAACCGTTGGCCGCGTTTGGCAGGTCGCCAAGAAGGAGGAGATCGTCGGCCTGAAGTGCTGCAAGGGTCGATAAATTAATTGAAAAGCTGGAAACAGCGACGGTCGCCGCCCCGCGCGCAGCCCCCTTCTCCAACACCTCGCCGAGGCAAACATGCCCGACCGACTGGCCACGCACGGAGACCGCGTACCAACTGGTGGCGGCGACCTGTGCAGGATGCACGCGATGGACGTTCGCCAACAACTCTGTCGGGAGGCTCGCGGCAAGGGCAGCGCCGAGGAGGGCGCTTGCGAGTTCGGCGGTCGGTTCTGCGAGGGGCGACGGGCCTTCGGAGGCAGCCCCCGGGATGGTGCTCCGGAGACGGGCCGCCAGCGCGCCATCGATCGCGACTGCAACACGGGTCGCTTGCGTACCCGAGAGGGCGGCCGCCGCAAATCCGACGACCCCTTGACCAGGCGCCTCCACCAAGCGGACCGGCCCGCCGAAGAGTTCTTCCGCAAACGTGGCGAGCCGGGCGGAGACAAGGGCATTCTCCGATCCGTCTCGCCGGGCGGAGACGAACGTGTGGAGGAGCTCAAGCGCAGAACGGCGCGTCGGGTTCGGCGGGGCGAGGGGCGGGGTAAGGCTCAAGCGTAAAAATCTCGAAGCTAGGAGGTCTCGCAACGTACTCGTTCCATTCCCCTTTTGGCGGGGCGCTTTGCTACCTTCTCCACTTCGTGCGCGCGCAGTCTCTCGTCGTTAGGGGCCGTGTCGATGCTTCACCCGGTTCGGTGCATTCGGGAGGTCTCATGCCTGTTCGGTCCCGCGTCCTTGTCTCCGGAATGTTTGCGACCGTTTCGTCGCTCGCCTTGCTCTTCGCTGCCTGTGGCGGAGAGGTCGAAAACCCGGCGCGCACACGCTTTGATCCCTCAGCAGGGGGCGATGACGCCCAGGTGGCCGCCGACGCCGCCGACGACGCGGGAATTGACGGCGGAACCGACGCAGACACGTCCGACGCCTCCGACGGGGGCGCCGACGTCATCGCCCCCGACACGGGCCCCCTCGACGAGCTCGCGCCGATCACCGAAATCGACCTCGGGACGGTCGCGAACGGCACCACGCACACCTTCCGCGTCGGTCCGAACACCATCGGCGTCCAAATCCTTGCCCAGGCATCGACGCCACAAAATGTTGGAATTTCCGACATTTTTGCCCCTGATGGCACCGTCGTCTCCAAGGACTTCATCCCGACCAAGGGGACCTTCGGCACCCAGATCGGCGCCGATGGGCTGGGGGCCGCGTCCATCCCCGTGCAGAACCTCCCCGTTACGATGCCGACCGTCGCTGAAGGCGACTGGACGGCCAGCTTCTTCGACGACGACGCGACCCCGATCCAAGCGCACGTCAAAACCCTTCAGACCGACGACGGTCGTTTTCATGGGGGCACCCTCGACGTTCACTTGTGGATCCCCGACGGGCTTCAAATGTCCGACGGCGAACAACTCGTCCCCGTGACTATTGCCGGAGGTTCCGCCCAGCCGACCGTGAAGGCGCGCCTCGACTCCTTTTACGCGCTCCTCCAAAAGACCACCGGGATCGGGCGCGGAAACGTCACACTGCACGCCATTCCGTCCTCGTTCCGTACCCTCGAAGGGGACGACGGCTTCGACGAACTCGTGCCGCTCCTCAAGTCATCGTCGGCGATCGGCGAGCAGCGATCCATGCACTTTTTCTGGGTCGAATCGAGCCCAAACCTCTCCTGGTGGGGCATCGCTAGCGGCATTCCCGGGGCCGCCCAATCCCCTGGGACGCCGCTCGCGGGCGTCGTCCTCGCCACGATTGATCAAGCGCCTCCCGAATACGAAGGAAGCGTGATGCTCCACGAAATGGGGCATTTCATCGGCCTCCAACACCCGACTGAGTTTGACGGTCTCGGTGAAGACCCGCTCGAAGATACCCCGGTTTGCCCAAACCTGACGTTCAACAACTACCAGAACTGTCCCGACGGCGACAATATCATGTTCGCGGCAGGTGCCCTCGACCTCAACGCCGCCGCGACGTCGCCGCTTCAAACGAACATCTTCCGGAGTTCTTTCGTTTACAAGGCGCTCCGCCGCGATCCGCAGGCCCCCCTTCCGAGCCCGACCCCGTCCCGATCCCTCTTCACAAAGAAACCGCGATTTGGCGCGTGGTCCCCGCAGACCCCTCTGGCGACCCTCCTCGCCGGCGGCTGTGCGCATCAGCACCTGCCGAAGAAGGCTCAACCTTCGGAGATTGCTGGGCTTCGTGCGCTCGTCGCCGATCGAAGCGCCCCCGGCTTCGTCCGGGAGCGGGCGCGACGGATGCTCCCCTGACGGCGAATTCGGCCGCACCAGGGGGCGCAGGAAAGGTTTCCTTTCTCAGCCGTTGTTGATAGTCGTCGGCGAATGTTGCGCGGCATTCTGAAAATGATTCGCCCCCATCAGTGGGTGAAGAATCTCTTCGTCCTCGCGCCGATGTTCTTCCACAAGGACATCTTCACGACGACGAAGGACGGGGTGCCTGCACTCAACCTCGCGGTCACTGGTCGCGCGGGGGCAGCAACCTTGGTGTTCTGCCTACTTGCGGGCGCCGTCTACACGATCAACGACCTTGTTGACGTCGAGGCCGACCGTGTCCATCCGGTCAAACGCAACCGCCCGATCGCGAGCGGCGCGGTCTCGATCCCGATGGCGAAGCTCGTCGCCGCCGGCCTCGTGCTCTTCAGCCTCGCCGCCGCCTTCGCCATCGATTGGCGCTTCGGCGCCGTCGCCGGCCTCTATTTCGTCGAGAACCTCGCCTACTCGTTTAAGCTAAAAACCGTAGCGTTTCTCGATGTTTCGCTGATCTCGCTCGGCTTCGTCCTTCGCGTCATCGCTGGCGGTTTCGCGACGGGGACGCCCCTCTCTGGCTACCTCCTCGCCTGCACGGCGCTCCTCGCGCTCTTCCTCGGCTTCGGAAAACGGCGCCACGAACTCGAAGGGGAGCACGCCGCCAAGCAGCGCGCCGCCCTGAAGGCGTACACGCCCGAGTCGCTGAACGTCGCCCTCGCGCTCACCGGCCTCGCGACCGCCGGGACCTACCTCGCCTACACGCTCAATCCGAAGACCCAGGCGCTCTTCAATACTGACAAACTCTGGCTGACCGTCCCGTTCACGATGTTCGGGATCGGCCGCTTCCTGATGCTGGTGAGCGGGCGGGCCGGGCGCGGCAAGAAGGCCGAATCGCCGACGCAGGAGATGCTGTCGGACGTCCCCTTCGTCTTGAACTTGGTCGTCTGGATCATCGTCGTCGTGGCGATCGTCTACCGCCTCCGCCCGGGACCGTGACGGGGCGACAGTCGCGCTTTTTCTAACGAAGGAGCGCGGTTAGCACGCCCTGCGGATCGTCGACGTGGATCCAGTGGCCGGCATCTGGGAGCGTCACGAGGTCGACCTGATCGGGATGATCGACGACCGCCCGCTCGGCGCGCTCGCGATCGTGGGCATCGAAGACGCTCGACCGCCCGCCGATCACAAGGTGAACCGCGAGGCCTGCCGGCGGGTGCTCGACGACCGACCAGAGATCGCGATGAAAATAGTCGTTTAGGAGGCGCCGGATCGCCGCCAGATCGAGGCGAAACCGGTATTGTTCCTCGGTTTGATCGACGACGCGGACCAGGTTCATCGCGAGCCAGCGCGCGAGCATCTCCGAGGTGCCAAGGGCGCGGAGAGCCGCCACGAAGGCCTCCCGCGACGGCACGAGTTTTGGAGCTTTTTCAAGGGCATCCAGCACATCGAGCGTCGACTCCGAGCCATGCTTGAGGGGGCGCGCCCCCGGCGTCGAGTCGAGGACGAAGAGGTCGCGCAGGGGCGTGGTCGACGCCGACGACAGCGCTGCATAGGCAAGCGCGACTTTTCCGCCGAAGCTGTGGCCGACGATCGCGGTTACCGGCAGCGGCAAGGCGGCGGCGAGGCGCTCCAAATCCTCCGCGCAGGCGGCGACTGTTTCGACCGGCGGCTGTTCCCCGGGACCGGTTTCGTCGAGGGACTGACCGTGGCGTCGGAGGTCGACGAGCACCGCCGCGTAGCTGGGGCGCGCCTCGACGAACTGCTTGGCGAGTGTCCGAAAATTCCCGCCCGAGCCGAGAATTCCGTGGCAAAACAAGATGCTTTGCGTGGGGCTCGATCCGCTGGCGACGACACTCGCGTGGTGAAGCATCGGCCTCGGATAGCCGCAAAGCGCGCAAGAAACGACGCGGAATTTCGCCACCGGCCGCGGAGGTCGCTACCGTCGCACCCATGGCCGAAGCAGCGCCCTCGAAATCGACCTCTGCGTCTGCCGGACCGTCGTCGCTCGGCGACCGCCCGAGCCCCTTCGTCGAGCTCGCGCTCGTATTGCCTGTATTCCTCATCTATCACCTCGGCGTCGTCTTTCTCGACATCCAAAACGCGACCGATTTCCTCACGTTTGGGATGCTCACTCTCGCCGACGGCTCCAAGCTTCGGTACCTCGGGCTCACCGCGTGCATCGGCATCGCCCTCGCGCTGATCTTCCTCGCCCTCGGTCGCGGTCAGGCCTTTCAACGGAAGAAGTTCATTCAGATCGCGCTTGAAGGGGTCGCCTACGCGGTGATCATGCGACTCATTTCTGGGCTCGCGATCACGAAGCTCTTTGCCGTTGCTGGAAAGGTCGGGGACACCGGCCCCGTCGAAGGGCTTGTACTTTCCTGCGGCGCCGGCTTCTACGAAGAGATCGCCTTTCGGGTCGTTCTCTTCGGGCTCGGCGCGAAGCTTCTCTTGTGGTTCTTTTCCCACGAACAGCTCTCGCTCACGACGGTCGCGGGAGGCGGTGCCAACAAGCGAAAGCTCTCCGGCCGCGGAATGGCTGCGGCGGCGGTCTGGGCGGTCGTCTCTGCCGCTATCTTCAGCGGGATCCACTACGTCGGAGCCCTTGGGGACCCCTTCGAGCTGAAATCGTTTCTGTTCCGTTTTCTTTTGGGCCTTTGTTTGACGACCGTCTACCTCCTGCGAGGCTTCGCCGCGGCCGTCTGGACCCACGCCGTCTACGACATTTGGGTCCTGGTCTTTTAAGGACCTTTGCTATTTGATCGACGGCTCTTCCGCCGGCGTCGGCGCCGTTTCAAACTTCTTCAAGCCGCCGGAGACGACCCACGCCAGCGCCATCCCGGCTGATGCCGTCAAATAGGGGATTTTCGGCCCGGCATGCCCGTAAAGAAATCCTCCGAGTGCCGGCCCAAACATGCGGCCTAGGCTCGCAAAAGATTGATTGGTTCCAAGGGTTTCCCCTTGCGCGTTTTCTGCGGCGCGCTTGGAAAGAAAGGCGGAAACGGTCGGCTGGCTGAGTCCGTTCCCAATCGCGATGCAGGCGCCAGAAGCATAGAGGGCCCAGCGGCCGAAGGTCGGTGACGCGGCGAGCGCCCCGAAGCCGAGCGCCTGGATCAGCAGCCCGGTCCGGATCAGCGACGCGTCCGAGTAGCGCTTCGAGAGCTGGCGGACGCCCCCCTGGGTAAACGCCGCGCAGATGCCGATGATCCCGAGGGTCACCCCGGTCTGCATCTGGGTCATCCCGAAGAGGTCGGCGTTGAAGAAGCGGAAGGTCTGGTCGAGATTGGTAAAACTTAGAATAATTAGGAAGTTAAGCGCGACGACTAGACCGACGCCCGGCGTCGCGAGCGTGCGCTTCGTCGCTTCAAGATCGAGGGGGGCGAGGCGTCGCTTGGATGCGGAGCGGCGCCCTTTCGGGAGCGACTCCGGGAGTCCGAAGAGGACCCACGCGAAGTTGATCGCCGAGAGGCCGGCAGCGACCATGCACGGCACGACGCCGAAACGGCCATTGATGGGGATTTTGGCAAGAAAACCGCCGACAACCGGCCCAAAGATAAACCCGAGGCCGAAGGCGATCCCGATGAGCGCCATCCCCTTCGCGCGCGCCTCCGGCTTGGTGACGTCGGCGATGTAGGCGCTCGCCGTGCCGAGGTTTGCCGTCGCGATGCCTGAAAAAATGCGGGCGGCGAAGAGCCACGCGATGCTGTTGCCGAAGCCGAGGGAGGCTGCGAGCCCCCCCATCCCGAGGATCGTCCCGAAGACCGACCAGAGCAGCACCGGGCGCCGACCGACGCGATCGGAGAGGCGCCCCCAGACCGGCACAAATAGAAACTGCATCAGAGAATAGACGGAAGCGAGCAATGCCCCGACGAACTCTCCCGAATGAAAAAGGGATCGAGCTTCCTCGGCGAGGAACGGAAGGACGAGCCCGAACCCCAACAGGTCCAGAAAGATCGTGAGAAAGATCGCGCCCAAACCCTTGCCATCACGCGCATCGCTCCCGTCTGTGGGCGGTACGGAGGGGGAGTTTTCTTCGGGTAGTGCCGACATCTCTTTGATCGCTTCCATCGTTATCAATGCAAAAAAGTGCGCCCACGTTGTGGCGGCGTCTGGCTTTTGCCGAGGGGGGGACTCGGCGAAACCGTCGGCAGCGCCGGCGGAGGTGCAGCGCCACGGAGCCCGAGGGGAGGCAGTGACGCGCACGTCTTAGCGGAACGCGTCCGTCCGCGAAGCGGGAGACGGCGCGGAGTTTGATGCCGACGCATGCAGAACAGCCAGTTCCCTAGCAGAGGTGCCGCGTCGTCGAGTAGCGTCGACGGGTGCTACGCCGTATCTCACCGACCGTTCTCCGCGCGCTCCCATGCGCACCGCTCGCGCTTGCCGCCTCGCTCCTGGGCGCCGGCTGCGCGAAGCCCCTCGAAAAGGCGACCGCCCTCACGCTCTCCGACGAGGCGACGCTCGTTCTGCAAGGGAGCGACGTCTACGGCGGTGGCGCCGGAATGACGGCTCAGAAGGTCCTCTTTGGCGTCAAGTGGCTCACGATGAGTGACCCAGGCCCCCAGGTCGTCGCCAACAATATTAAGGCGATGGCCGGCTTTGGGACGGTCCGCATCCTCCTCGGCCTCGACGGGCGCGTCTATCGCTTCCGGCTCGTCGCCGGCGAGAAAGGGGACCTCGTCCCCAAGCAGAGCCCCGTCGATGGGATCACCGATGCCGTCGCCATCACCGCCGACGGCGTCCGCGGCTGCGCGGCATCTCGGGACGACACCATCCGCTGTTTCAAGCTTGCCGATGGCGAAGACCCCGATTTGAGGCAGGTTCAAAGCGAAGGCATTTCCGGAATTGCGGAAATCGCCGTGACCGATCACGCTGTCGCGGTGCGGACGACCCCCGGCGCCCTCTTCGTCGCCTGGGACGCGCCGCGGACGATCGAGGATCGCGGCACCGTCCCAAAGCCCACAAAGATTGATGATACAGGGGTTTTGCATCTCCACAGGGATCCCGGCGGCATCGCGGCCGTCTACGGAGACGGCACCGTAAAGAAGGGGCGCTTCAATGGGCAAGACTTTGCCCTTGAAACGATGCTGATCCTCCAAGGTGCGAAGGAAGTCGCTCTTTCTACCGAGTTTCAATGCGCCCTCTTCGAAAAAGATGGGCGCCTCGAGGCGCGCTGCGCAGGCGCGAACGACGGCGGTCAGCTTGGCGACGGCAGCACCGCGAGCCGGGCGCTCTACGTCCCGGTGCTTGCCCTCGACGGGGTGACCGCCATCGCGGTGAGCCCGACGCGTCAGTCGGCGGGGAAGTACGTCGGCCACGCCTGCGCGCTCGTCGGCGCTGGCGCCGTCCGCTGCTGGGGCACCGGCGAGCGCGGGGAACTCGGCGACATGAAAGACAAGAGTTCGCCGAAGCCGGTTGTCTTCAAAACTCCGTAATTACGAGGAAATCGTACCTGCTTTTCGGGCGAGTCCAAGGACCGCTCCGAGGGCAACGAGCAGCGAAAGTCCGCCGGTTGCGCCCGTCGAAGACGGCGTTCCGTGCATGGTGCAGCCACCGCCTACCTCCCCCTCGTAGGGGGGCGGCGCCGGCGGCGGCGGCGGGATCGTCGCCCCCTGCAGCGCGGTGCCTCCGACGTTCCCGTCGTCGTCGATCCCCTCGGCGCGAAGCGCAAACGCCGTCGGCTCGGCGGTCGCCGGCAGCGTGAGTGTCGCCTCCGTGGTGAACGGCCCGTCCCATACGCCGTCGTAGTCGGCGTCGAAGCGGAAACGCCGGGCATTCGCCCCGGCTGCCTTGAACGTCGACGGGCTCCCGACGACCGGCGTCGCAGTCGCTGTCAGCGTGATCGCGAGCGGCCTTGGCGTTGAATCGGCGGAAAATCCAAGGGTTGCGCCGAGGTCGAGCTTGCCGGTTCCCCAGTCCTCCACGGCATCGACGAAGCTGTCTTTTCGCGCGCCATCGATGAGCTGTTGGCGGAGGAAGGCGGCGGTCGCCGTCGGGTTGAGCTGGCGAAGGAGCGCCGCCGACGCCGCCACGTGGGGGCCGGCGCCCGAGGTGCCGCCGAAGGGGCTGTAGGCGGCAGGTTCATCGGCGTTCGTGAGGCTGGTCGAGAGCGGGTTGTCGGGGGCGGCAAACGCGATCGCCTGCGCGCCGTCGATCCGAAGGCCTCGCGACGAGTAGCCGGCGAGGACCCCTGCGCCCCCCCAGGGCTGATAGCCGCTTTCGTCATGGAGGACGTAGGCGGCAATTCCCAAGGTTCTATCGGCGGTTGCCGGATGGCACACGGTCCGGTTCGCCGTGTTGGCGTCGAAACCGATGCCGCCGTCCCAGGAGGTGGTCGCATCGCCAACGTAGGCTTCGACTTCGAGCGGCGTCGCCCCCGTCCAGTGGAAGATCAGCTTGTAATCGCCGCGCGGGAGGGCCGCATAGGTGTTTCCCGAGACCGGTCCGACGAGGCTGTAGCTCAAGAAAGCGGTGTTTCTTGCGGTGATATGGCGGTCAGAAAAGAGCGATTGACTGTTCGCAAGTGTCGGCGTCGCAGTGCCATTGAGAGGGAGGTCGATGGGCGTCTTTGAGCCGTCAGGGAGCTGCATTTCTACGGTAAATCCATTGGCTTCCAGCGGGCGCCGATGCAGGATCGTTACCGAAATTAGCGGGCTCCCAGCGAATTGTGGGCGGGTGATCAAAGGGACTTCCAAGGTCCCCGTCGGCACCGAAATCGTCCGATGCTTCTTTCCGATGGCGAGGTTCCCGGCGGGACTCACTGCGACGACGCCCGTCTTCACCGCCGCGTCGAGGAGCTGCTCGGCCTCCGAAGAGCCGTCGAGAGGCTCGTTTGTATAGGGGGCATACTCGGTAAGAACAGCCGCAGCCCCTTCGTCAATTGCCCATTGAAGGAGCGCTGATTCTCCGTTTTGAATCACCCCCATCAGAAGATCGGCTTCCGGCGCAAGTCCGAGGAGGCGCGTGCGCCCCGGCTCGCCGCCGACGAGGATCCCGGAGACGCCGGTGCCGTGCGAAGCTGCGTCGAGACGGTCGGCGTTTTTGTGAAGCGAAACTCCGTAGTTCAAGAGGCCCCGCTTCGTGTCGCCGCGCGTGTACGGAAAAGAGCCCGGATTCACCTTCGCGATCTTGCTCGTCTTCAATTGAAGGAGCCGCTCGGATGAATCGAGCGTTCCGTTTCCATTCAAATCGTCGATCAAGAAAATTGGCTCGCCGAAGGCGGGGGTCGCCTCCGTAAAGCCGCTGCCGACGTTGCGTGCACCATCCCCGTTTTCGTCGAGGTAGAGCCAGTCGGTCGCGGCGTCGAAGGGGCTCGCCTGAGTTTCCGTCCCGTCGGGGATGCCGGCGCGGAGGGGGCGTAGCCGTTCTCCCGGCGAGATTTCGCCGTCGCCGTCGCGGTCGATGCCGTCGGTGCTGAGGTCGAACTTTCCGTTTTTATTGACATTTACCCAGGCGAATGCGCCGCCGTCGGCTCGGAAAAAGGCCGGATGGAAGGGGTCGATGCCGCTGTCGATGTCGGCGATCTTCGTCCCGGCGCCGCCGAGGTACGTCCCATCTTTCGCGAGCAGCGCGCGGCGCGCCGCCTGAATGCGCGTCTCGCGGGCGGAGCCGGTCAGCGGTTGGACGAGGCGCTTCGCAAGGTCGTTGGTCACCTGCAAAAGCCCAGGTTCTCCGAGGAGATAGGCAAGCCCGGTCTCGGTGACCGTCGCCAGGTAGGCGCCGCTCGCCGTCGCCTTGCCGCCCCGCGCGAGGACGACGCCGTGCTGGGCCCAACGGGCGATCTTCGCCGCGTCGGGGGGCGTGGCGAGGCGGAGGACGACGGGGAGTTCGCCGGTCGTCGCAAAGTCTGCGGTCTGCACGTACTGGGGCGGAATCAGCCCGGTCTTGCGGCGAAAGGCGAGGAGATCGGCGATCGTCCCGTCGACGGTGCGCGGCGTTAGCGCGGGGAGCGCAACGGCCGGAGAGGGCGGCGCCGGCGGTGGCGCGAGGGGGCTGCCAGCGCGACTCTCCGGAGCGACGGCGCAGAGCCCCAGGGCGAAAGCGAGCGGCAGGACCGACGAGGAACGGCGAAGCGAAGGGCGCATGCGTGCCACGTAGCAAGCGGCGAACCGTCGTGAAGTCCTGAAAAAATAGGGCTTTGCGGTGAAGAGCAGGGCGGAACGTGCCTTCCGTGACGTCGGCCGTTCAGAAATGCACGTCGCCCAGCAGGCGGAGTACGTTCGCCGGGTGCGCTCCCCGTTTCGCCTCCCCGGCACCACTGCGTCGCGCCTCGCGCTCGTCGTTTTGCTCGTCGCAACGCTCCCTCTCGGCGCCGCCGCCTACCTCGCGCGCTCGCTCTTTGCCCAGGCGAGCGCCGTCTGGTTTCGGCCGGAAGTCGGCGAAGAACTCGATCGCGGCGTCGCCGTCCACAAAGCGTGGGTGAAGGCCAAAAAGGATGATTTTCGGCATCTTGCGCAGGCGGCTGCCGAAGACGATCGTCTGGTCGCCGGCGCTGCCCGCGGCGATCGCTGGGAGGTCGAGGGGCGCCTCCACGCGCTCGCGGCGCGGAGCCCGGAGATCCAACGCTACGAGGTCATCACCATCGGCCCCGGCGACGCCCAAGAGTCTCTCGCGTCGGCGGGGCGCGAAACGCCGATCGACGTCCTGACCGAGCGCCCTTTTGTGCAGGAATTGGCCATTCCTTGGTCTCACCCAAACGATGCGCCACCGGCCCGCTCTCACACGTTGATCGCGACGTTTGTTGTCCCGAAAGAAAACCTCGACGCCCTTGAGCGCGCGGGCGTCGTGATTGACAATTATCATCGCATTGAAAGTCAGAGGACCAATCTTTACAGCGGCTATTTTTATGCGTTTGTGATCCTCCTCGTCGCGACGTCGCTGATCACGATTCCGCTCGGTATCTTGCTCGCCCGTGGCGTCGTTCTCCGTATTGAGCGCCTCGCAGGGGCCCTCGGGCGCGTCGCTGCGGGGGACTTTTCGCCGCGGGTCCCCGAGACAGGGAGTGACGAAATTACCGAGCTTTCGAGAGCCTTTAACCGCATGCTTGCCGAGGTCGAGAGCTCCCGGCGGAAGATCGAATTTCTTCAGCGCATCGGCGCCTGGCAGGAAATGGCGAAGCGGCTCGCCCACGAGATCAAGAACCCGCTCACGCCGATCCTCCTCGCCGTTCAGGAGTGCCACCGGAAGTACGACGGAGGCAATGCGCGCTTCCGGACGCTCCTCGACACGACGGCGGAGATCGTGGAAGAGGAGGTCGGCGCGCTCCGGCGACTTGTTGAAAACTTTTCGAATTTTGCCCGCTTGCCCGAGGCGAGTCTCGAAGACGACGACCTCGCAAGCTTCCTCATCGAGGCCGACAAACTCGGGACCGGCCGCGACCTCGATGCGCCGGAGGAGGTGGAGTACCAGCTCGCCAAGCGGGGCCCGATTCCGGTGCCGCTCGACCGTCAGCTCCTGCGGCGCGTCCTTGCAAACCTCGTCGAAAACGGGCGCCACGCAGCCGAAAAAGCCGATGGACTTCCGAAGGTTCGCGTCCACGTTCGCGCCCTTGGCGACTTCGCCGAACTCACCGTCGAAGATCGGGGCCCCGGCGTCCCTCCGAGCGACCGGGAGCGCATCTTCGAGCCCTACGTGACCCAAAAAGCCAACGGCACCGGCCTCGGCCTCGCGATCGCCATGAAGATCGTCGTCGAACACGGAGGGACCCTCGTCGTCGACGAGAGTCCCTCTTTGGGCGGCGCCCGCTTTACGCTGCGCCTGCCGTTGCGCGTCCGCCCGTAACCGCCGACGGCGGTGAGGAACCGGCGCGCACGGATGTAGCTGCGCGTCCGCCCGTAACCGGCGCGCACGGATGTAGCTGCGCGCCCGCCCGTAGCTGCCTTGCGCGCAGCTCGCTGCTTGATCAAAGCTCGATCTGGGTCCCCAGCTCAACGACCCGATTCGGCGGGATGCGGAAGAAGGCATTCGCCGGGCGTGCGTTCTTGGAGAGGAAGATAAAGAGCTTCTTCCGCCAGGATGCCATCTTGCGGTTTTTGCGTTCAATAAGCGTTTCGCGGCCGAGGAAGAAGGAGATGTCGTCGCCGAGATCGCCGCTCGTGTCGGCGGGCTCCGGGCGATAGGCCTGTGCAGCACCGGTCGCGTCTGGGTTCCCTGCCTCTTTTTCGCTCCGCCGGAAATCGGCTTTTTTACGAGCAATATGAAGCGCTTCTTGCACGTTTGGTGACTGCATGAAGCCGAAGGCGGCCGTCACCTGGTAGAAGCCATCGCCGAGGTCCTTCATGGAGACGATGCGCTCTTCCACGGGGACTTCCGGCTGGTGGCGCGTCGCAATCGACAAGAGAACCACGCGCTCGTGGAGCACCTTGTTGTGTTTGAAGTGATGCAGAAGGACCGGCGGGGCGCCTTCCGGATTCGAGGTCATGAAGACCGCCGTCCCGGCGACCCGGTAGGGCTTCATCGCGCGCACATCGGCGAGAAAGATGTCCAGTGGGAGCGTCGCCTCTTTGATGAACTCGTAGAGGACGGCGCGGCCGCGGTGCCAGGTGAGCATGATCACGAGGACGGCGACGCCGATGGCGAGCGGGAACCAGCCGCCGTCGAGGACCTTCACCGCGTTGGCGCCGAAGAAGGAGAGGTCGATGACGAGGAAGAGGGCGACGAGCGGCCCCGCCTTCAGGAAACTCCAGCCCCAGCGGTGCCGGGCGACCGCGTAGAAGAGGACCGAGGTGACCCCCATCGTGCCGGTCACCGCGATGCCGTAGGCGCCCGCCATGGCCGTCGAGCTCTTGAAGCCGACGACGAGGCAGACGCAGGCGACGAGAAGGATGTTGTTGATCTCGGGAATGTAGATCTGACCTTCCGCCTCACCGGACGTATGAACGATCGTCACACGGGGCCAGTACCCGAGCTGAACCGCCTGCTGCGTGAGCGAGAAGGCACCACTGATGAGCGCCTGGGAGGCGACGACCGTCGCGAAGGTCGCGATCACGACGAGCGGATAGAGCATCCAGCCGCCGATGAGGTTGTAGAAGGGGTTCTCGGCCGCCTCGGGCTTGGCGAGCAGGAGGGCCGCCTGGCCGAAATAATTAATAAGTAGGGCGGGGTACACGATCGTGTACCAGGCGATTCGGATCGGGCGCTTCCCGAAGTGCCCCATGTCTGCATAGAGGGCTTCGCCGCCGGTGATGCAGAGGACGACGCTCCCGAGGATCAGGAAGCCGTGCCACTTGTGCTCGATGAAAATGTGGAGCGCATACTTCGGATTCACCGCGGCGAGCACCGAGGGATTCTTGATGATCCACGGCATGCCAATGGCGGCAATTGCGACGAACCATACGAGCATCGCCGGTCCGAAAATGGCTCCGATCTTGGCCGTCCCCCCCTTTTGGGCGACGAACAAACCGACGAGCACGACGAGCGTGATCGGGATGACGAAGGTCTTGAGCTTCGTCGTGGCCACTTCGAGCCCCTCGACGGCGGAGAGCACCGACAGGGAAGGGGTGATCATGCCGTCGCCGTAGAGGAGGGCGGCGCCGAAGAGCCCGAGCACCGTCAAGATCGCGAAAGCAGGGGCTTTCTTAAGGGGCGTGCCCGCTGTTGCCGCCGCCGCCTTTTCCGCATCGGTCGGCGGCGCCTTGAGGAGCGCCAAGAGCGCGAGGATGCCGCCTTCGCCGTGGTTGTCGGCGGTCATGACGAACGTCAGGTATTTCACGACGACGGTCGCCGTCAGCGACCAGAACACGAGCGAGACGATGCCGAGGATGTTCTCGCGGGCGACCGGCAGCCCGTGGGGGGCGGCGAAGCACTCCTTCATCGCGTAGAGGACCGAGGTCCCGATGTCGCCATAGACGACGCCAAGGGCGCCGAGGCTCACCTTCGCGAGATCCCCCATGGTCGCGATCTTCGGGGCGTGGGCGCCGCCGGCATGATCGTGAGAGGTATGCGATTTTACTGGGGTTTCCGCGGACTTGTCCCCGGAGGGCTTCGCGTCGGCTACGGGCGTTTCGCTCATCGTGGGGCGCCGACTAGCACCGCCCCGAATTCTTTTCGCGGCTATCGCTACCGTTGGCTAGGCGGCGCGAATCGACTCCCGTCACGCCGATCGTTCAGAACGGGCTAGAAGCGACAAGATGCGTTTGCATCGAACTCCGCGCCGTTTCGCCGCATCTGCGCTGCTCGCCGGGGCCCTCGTCGGCTGCGGAAGCTCGGGGGGGACGCAACCAACCCTCGCCGCCGACGCCGGGCCTGCGCCACCAGGCTGCCCGACCTGCACCTTTGGAGATGTCGCCGTCGCTGGGACGGTCAGCGCCCCCGCGCTCGCGGAGCTCTCGGGGCTCGCCGCGAGCCGCCGCCATGCCGATGTACTGTACACCCACAACGACTCCGGTGACCGGTCGCGCTTCTTTGCGATCGGGACCGATGCGACGTCGCGCGGAGAATTCCAGGTCCTCGGTGCGAAGGCGGTCGACTGGGAGGACCTCGCCGTAGCCCCGTGCGCGGTCGGCACCGGCGCCCCCAACTCGTGCGTGTATCTTGCAGATATTGGTGACAACGCCCTCGTTCGCTCGGAGGTCGTCGTCTACCGGATCCCCGAGCCGGAGCTCGCTGCGACGGCCGTCACCGCCGTAGCCTTCTCGTTTCGCTACCCCGATGGTCCCCACAACGCGGAGACGCTCCTCGCGGACGACAAGGGGGAACTTTTTGTAATCACAAAAGAAAAGACCGGGCCGTCCGTCGTGTTCTCGCTCGGAATTCCCTCGGACGCCGCAGGTGCGATGCCGGTCACCGCGACGAAAATTGGCACGTTTGTCCCGCCTGACGACGGTTCCCCTTTGGTCACCGGCGGCAGTTTTTTCCCAGACGCCGTCTGCCCGCGCCTCGTCCTGCGGACCTACAGCGACGTGCTCCTCTTCCAAGCGGCCGCGCCGCCCGCCGGACAAAGTGTGCTCCTCACACTTCTTGGTGCGGGATACACCAAACTTCCGCCGCTCTTCGAAGGGCAGGGGGAGGCGGTGGCGTTTTCGACCGACGGGCGCGCCGTCTACGCGGCGGGCGAAGGGGGATCGGTCCCCCTCCACCGGTATCTCTGCGAATAAAGAAGAACGGCTGGTCGCCGACACCATCGCGCGTCGCGCGCGTAGCGACTACTCCCTTCCAGGATGGCCGCCGTCGACAGCAAACCCCGCAGCGATGAACCGAACGCCCGTGGCACCCTCGGGACGGCCATCGCCATCTTCATTGGCGTCGGTGCCGTCGTTGCCTATTCGCGGCTGATGCCCTCGGATACTGAGCGGCTCCGCGGTACGGAAGCTCCCGATTTTACGCTCTCTATCGTTGCCAACGGGAGCGCCACCAACCCGCTCGCCGGCACCGAAAAGATGCATCTTGCAGAGACGCGCGGCAAGCCGGTCGTCCTCGACTTCTGGGCGAGCTGGTGCGGCCCCTGCAAGAAAGAAGCTCCGATTCTTCAGCGTTTGTCCGAGAAATACGCGGGGCGGGTGACCTTCGCTGCCGTCAACACCAGCGACGATCTCGACGGCGCCATCGGCGGCGCGAAGAGCTTCGGTATCCGGTTCCCGGTCGTCTACGACGGCGACAAATCGGTCGCCCAGCGGTTCGCCGTCCAGAGCCTGCCGACGCTGATCGTCATCGGAAAAGACGGTAAAATTCGCGCAGTCCGCATCGGGACGACCGACGAGAAGGAACTCGCCGGCCTCATCGACGAGACCCTCTAACGGCGCACCGTTACTGGCTGTTGGCGGCGTTCGGCGTCGCTTTTCCGCGTCCGAAATTGCCGGTGCCCGAAGGGAGGCGGGACCAGGTCTCACCGTCGAGGAGCGTCGCCGCCGGGTAGGCGACCGCCTCGTTCGTCGGCCCGAGCAGGTGGATCACATCGCCATCTTTGTTGGAGATCCCAAAGGTGATTGCGAAGCAGAGGCGCGGCTTTCCCGGGCAGGTCGCCGCGCCGGCATCGCCCGGCTGCTTAGCGGCGACGAGGAACTCGCCGGGCGCGAGAATGGTTTGTGCGGGAAAAACAAGGGCATCGGAGGTCTTGGGTGCACCGCCGTCCTTGTCGCCGTCGGTCAGCGAGTAGCCGCGGAGGTCGATGGGGGCGTCGCCGATGTTTGCAATTTCCACCCATTCGTCCCCTTTGCCGGAGATCTCGTTGAGGGTGATTTTGCCGCTGCCGCCCGCCCCGCCATCGCGCACCGTGCCGTCGGTCGTGGCCGCGGCGTCGCTCGCGCCGGAGTCCTTGCTGCCGCCGTCGTAGGCGGAAATGCCGTCGTTGCCGTCGCTGCATGCACCGAGCGCGGTGGCCGTTGCGGCCCCCGCAAGAAGGAACGAAAGGCCCAAGAGGATACGTGAGGACTGCATATAATTCCTTGCGATCAGTAGTGGAAGCGCGCGGCGACGGTCGCCGAGAGATTTCGTGACGTGGGCATTTGGGCGAAATAACTCGCAGAAGAGGTGGCGAACTCGCCGATGGCGTGGACCTCCGAGTGGCTCTCGACGCGCATGCCGAGGGAGGCCTGGGTCAGCAGCGTCTGCGCCGTCTGCCGCGTGTCGAACTCGGTGAGCTGGCCGCGGAGGCCGAAGATCCAGCGCTCGGCGGCAACGAGACGCAGGTAACCCTCAAGGGAGTAGCCGGTCGCTGTTCCGTCGATGTCGACGCCGCGCGCGTAGGTCGCGGCGAGGCCGGCGCGTGCTACGCCCCGCTGGTAAAAGGCCCCCACGGTCGCCCGATCGGCGCGGACGTCCAAGGCGCCCCGCGTCCCTTTTCGGAGGTAGGTTCCGAGGGTCAACCCGCGGAGCGGACCGCGCGGATCTGGCGCGACAACTACCGCTGCTTCCACGTTTTTCGCCCGGTTCTGTTCGCGGCGCGTGTACCCCTCACCATCGGTCCCGGCGATGAAGGCACGCCCGTACCCTTTGGGGAACCAGTAGCTGCAGGATGCACCCAAGTCGGCGGCGTCGATGAGACCGGCCGCTTCGACGCCGGAGGGGCCGGTCACACGGAGGTCGTAGCCGCCGTCGAGCTGATCGACGAGGGGGAGCGGAATCATACCTGCGCGGAATTCCAGGTTCTTGAGCGGTCGCCACGCGCCGTAGGCCTCGCGCAAGCGGAGGAGCACGCTGTCCCCAGCGGCGCCGAGGAGGCCGCCATCGGCGGTGCTGCGGACGCCTTCGACAAGCAGGCGCCCGCCGACCCCGGCCGAAGCGGGCACGTGGGCAACTTCCGTCGGATCTGTGAGTTCTTCTGAGCTCTTGGATGTGCCTACCGTGAGCCCAGCGCGCACGCGAGGGAGCTCAAATCGGGAAAACCAGGGGCTGCCGTCGCTCGGATGATGAGTGTATGTTGCACGAAACGTCGCAAACGCTTCGGCATCGGGCAGGAACGTGACTTTCGAAGCGGGCTCCGTGACCGTCGTTGCGGTTGCGGTTGCCTGCGCGGTTGGCGCTGGTGGGGCCGGCGGCGCCTCGGAACCCGAAAGTTGGAGCAGCAACGAAATCGTCGGAAGCATGGTCTTTTCTTAGGGTCCCTGAAGGAGGAGAGCGAGATCGCCGCGGGCGCGTTCGTTGGCGGACGGCGGCTCCGCGGGGACGCCGAGCGTCGGCCCGAGCTGGGTCGTTGCATCCCGGAAGCGGGCGGCGTCGTCGCGGGAGAGGGCGGCGAGGAAGAGCGCTTCGTCGGCGAAGGCGGCGGGATCGAGGGTCGCACAGGGGAGGTGGTCGCCGGTGCTCCGATGACTTCGAGCCACAAGCTTGCCGAGCACGCGGGCTGCCGAAGCGAAGCCTTCCGGCGATCGCGCGTCACCGGTGAGCTTGGAGATGCGTAGGCCGCGCTCGCTCTCGGCGGCGGTGCGGATGATCATCGGGAAGCCGTAGAGGTGCGTCGTTCCAAAATAGCGGGTCGCGTCGGGGCGGCTCCACGCGCGCGAAACCGCAGTACGAATGCGGGATCCGACGTCCGTCGACCGTTCTTCCGGCGGCACCCAGAACGGCAAGTTCGCGTCGCCGATCTCTTTGAATTCCACGATGTGCCGGCCGTCGAGCCCGCCATCGAGCAGCACGAGGAGGCGCACGCGTGCCCGGCTGGCGACCCCTTTTCCGTAGAGGCGCACCGCGTCGACGACCGTCGGGATCGGACCGCCCTCGGGCCGAGACAGCCACGCCGCGCCCGCAAGCGCGTCGGTAATCGCCGTTCGCGCGCCCGGCGGGAGCTCGACGTTCTTTTCCGTCGCGTCGTCGGGCAGCGGCCCTCGTCGAAAGTGATCTGGGCTTTCTAGATAAAGTTCAAGCTCTTCTCGTGCCGCTTTTGCCTTTGCCGCGCGCGCAAACAGGGCATCGATCCACGGGGCGCCGGTGCCGGCGACAACGTCGTCCTCGTCGCCGCCATCCAGCGCTTCCCGGTATCCTGTGTACAATGCAGTTATACTCGCCCGCGCGAGCGCTTCGGTGGTCGCTGACGCTTCGCCGTCGGGGGCCGATTCTCGGGCGGCAAAGGCGAGCGAGGTTGCGAGTCGGAGGAGGTCCCAGCCGGGGGCGGCGCGGTCGGCGGCGTCGACGTCGTTCACCTCCAGGCGCAGGGTGCCGTCGGCCGCTTCGAGGGTCCCAAAGTTTTCGACGTGGGGATCGCCGAGGCTCGGCACCGTGATCGCACCGCAGCGCGGAAACGGGTTTTTCGCGATTCCTGCGCGCCAATCTCGCGCCCAGACGGGGCCTGCGCCGCGGAAATAGGCTTGCGGGGTCTCGGTCATCGCGGCGAGCTTTTCGGCCTCGAGGGCAGGACGGACGCGAAAGTCGCGGTCGTCGGCCTCGCGGATCGCCGTCACCACCGTCGCCATACGTGCTTCGAAACTCGACGAGCAGGCGAGCGCACCAAAAAGAAGGAGAGCGAGGAAAGGGCGTAGCGGCCGCATGGACGTGCCTGCGCTACTGGCAATCGGAACCGAATTTCCCTTGGAATCGACGCCGTCACCAAGTTGTCGATTGGCTGCTACGCGTCCGCCCGGAACCGCCGAAGGCGGTGAGGAAACGGCGCGAAAAAAAACTGCTACACGTGGAGGAGCGGCGGCGGTGTGCTCGGGGCGTTCACCGGCGCGACCGTCGCAGAACCAGAACGAGCACGCAAATGCTTGTAACCGGCATTCAGATTCCCTAGACCGCCCACGCGATGTCGACCCTCGCCGCAACCAAGTCCGAAGCCGGTAGCTTCCTCCGTTCTCGCCTCGGTTCGTTCCTCGCGGTGATGCCGCTCGGGGTGTGGACGCTGATGCACCTCTGGAACAACCTCTCCGCCTTTCAAGGGGCGGAGGCGTGGGAGGCGTCGGTGACCCATCACCCGCACCCCCTCGCCCAGCTCGTGACGAGCGTGGTGGTGCTCCTGCCGCTCGCGCTGCACACCGTGTGGGGGATCTCGCGGCTGAAGTCGGCCCGCCCGAACATCGGCAGCTACGGCTTCCTCAGCAACGCGAAGTACCTCCTTCAGCGGCTCTCGGCGCTCGGTCTCCTCGGCTTCCTCGTCGCCCACTTGGTGAAGGCGTGGGCCCAGCCCCGCTTCGTCGAAGGGCACGCGGAAGGTTTCGAACACATCGCGGCGTACATGCGGCACCACACGCCGACGACGATCGTCTATCTCCTTGGAACGCTTGCCGTTTCCTACCACCTCGCCAACGGCCTCGCGACGTTTGCGATGGGGTGGGGCATCGTCTCTTCCCGGGCGGCGCTGAAGAAGACCGACGTGCTCTCCTACGTGCTCTTCGTCATCTTCCTCGGAATGTCCTGGGGCGCCGTTTACGGCCTCTGGATGCAGGGTGCCGCCTTCCCGGCCCCGGTCGAGTGACCGACGAAGACCGCCGACTCCGAAAGGGCTCATTCTTGGAATGGGCCCTTTTTCATTTCGGGTATCGCGCGTCCGCCCGGAACCGCCGCAGGCGGTGAGGAAACGGCGCGCGGGACTGTAGCTATATGCATCCGCCCGGAACCGCCGCAGGCGGTGAGGAAACGGCGCGCGGGACTGTAGCTATA
>DYPH01000036.1:30581-43590 GCA_020720045.1 Sorangium cellulosum
TGCGCGCCGTCAAAAGGTCGTAGAGGTCTCCCCATGAAAACGATTTGGATCGCTGGCGCCACCGGGCTCGTCGGCCAGTCTCTGGTGCAGCGCCTGTCGACGTCGACGGCGCACACCGTCGTCGCTTTCGTGCGGAAGCGGAGCGCCATCGAGGCGGCTACCCAGGTCGTCGTCGATTTCGATCACCTGGAGAACGCCGACGTCGGCTCCTTGCGCCCCGACGAGGCCTACTGCGCCCTCGGCACGACGCGAAAAGTGGCCGGCAGCGATGAGGCCTTTCGGCGGGTCGACCTCGACTACGTCGTCGCTTTTGCCAAGCGCGCCAAGGCGGCCGGTGCGCATAAGTTTGTGCTCATTTCGTCCCTTGGCGCCGATGCCTCCTCGAGCATGCTCTACGCGCGCACGAAGGGGGAGGCCGAGGAGGCGGTGCGGGCCCTCGGCTTTGCGACGGTCGTCGTCGTCCGTCCGTCGGTCCTCGACGGCGATCGCAAAGAGTCACGCCCCGGCGAGGCGGTTGCCCTCGCCATCGGCCGGGTGATCGCCCCGTTGATGCTCGGCCCCCTCCGCAAGTACCGGCCGAGCCCCGTCGACGAAGTGGCCCGCGCCGCCATCGTAGCGCTGCGCGAAAGCGAGAAAGACGGCCGCTCCTTCCGCATTTGTGAAGCGGAAGAACTACCGTCTTTGGCGCGCAACTATCACCATTGATCGTCGCCGCCGGGTCAAAAGAGCTCGACGCCGGACGCTTCGAGCTGGAGCTTCGCGAGCGGCCGACCAAGCGCCTTCTCGGCCTCCGCAGTGCAGCCCGATTTGCCGTCTTTCGTCGGCTCGCTCGGGTCGCCGCACGCAGCGGCCGCCGACGGATCGGCGATGACCTTCGCCTGGACGCGGGCCTGCTTGCCGGCGGCGTCCCGCGGGACGAAAAAGGCGTGCCCGGCCATCTTGATGTGGGCGGCGGCAGCGGCCCCTTCGCCGGCCTGAGAGAGCTCCATCCAGCAGCCTCGGTGCTCACAGACCGCCGAAACCTTGCCGGAGACGACGACCTCTTTGCCAGCAAATTTGCTGGGATCCTTGGCGACGTCGGCAAGGGTGACGCTGCCGGGCGCCGCGATAGGTGCACCATACACCGCTTTCGAAGCGGGCGGTGCGGCCGAGGACGCGGCGGGGGTCCGTTCCGAGTCGGCGCGTGCTTCCCCCGCTTCGATGCGGCTGCAGCCCGATTCGACGAGCGCGAGGGCAGCGGCGAGCACGACCGCCGGCGTCACGAGAGACGGCGGGCCCATGTTCACAAGGGTAGCGAAAAGACCGGGTGTCACGGGGCGCATGGTCCGTCGGCGTAGCTCGCAGCGGCGCGCGGGGCTATGCCATTTTGCATGCGCCTTCTCGCCCGCGCCTTCACCTTCCTCGTCGCCCTCGCCACCGCCCCGGTTCGCAGCGTCGTTCGACGGCGTGCGGTTCCGAAGGGGTCGATGGTTCACGTCAAATTGCAGGGGAAAATCGTCGACATCGACGGTCCCCTCCCCTTCTTCGCGCGCTTCGCCGGCGCCGCCCCACGGACGAGCCTCCATGCGCTCACGCGCATCGGAAAGGCGATCGCGAAGGACGATCGCGTGCGCGGCCTCCTCGTCACCTTCCAGGATCCGAGCTTCGGGATGGCCCAGGCGGAAGGGGTCCGCGAGGTCTTGGAGATGCTCCGGAAGGCGGGGAAAGAGGTGGTCGTCCACCTGCCGGAAGGTACTGGAACAGCTGGCTATTTCGTCGCGACGGCCGCGAGCAAAATCTTCCTCGGGCCGATGGCCTCCCTCGCCCTCGTCGGCTTCGCGGCGCGCCCCCTGTACCTGAAGGGGCTCCTCGATCGGGCCGGCGTCGAGGCCGACGTCTACGCGAAGGGGCGCTTCAAGAGCATGGGGGAGCTCTTCGTCCGCGACAGCATGAGCGACGCCCAGCACGAGCAGATGGATGCCCTCCTCGACGGCTTCTACAGCTCCCTCGTCGATGGCATCGCTACGGGGCGAACCGTGGAAAAAGAGGCGGCGCGAGCCCTCATCGACGAAGGCCCCTACTTCGGGGCGCGGGCGAAGAGCGCTGGGCTTGTGGACGATCTCTGCCACGAGGACGAGGTCACCGAACGGCTCGGTCTCTTCGATCCGAAGCGGGCGGCGGCCGGGGACGAGACCAAAAAAACGGCATTGAAGGCCGGTGAGAAAGGCATTTTGATCGACGGTCACCTCTACGACGCGATCACCCTCGCCTCCGAGCTCCCGGCGTTGCTTTCGAAGAAGAAGATCGTCGTGCTCCCGGCCCGCGGATCGATCGTCGGCGGCCATCGCCAGCAGGAGGGGGTCGTCGCCGATCGGCCGTTTATTGCTACCGTTCAGGCGCTTGCGAAGGATCCGAACGTCGCCGGCGTCGTCCTCCTTGTCGACTCGGGCGGCGGCAGCGCGCTCGCCTCTGATCGGATGCACCACGCCTTAGTCGCCCTCGGGAACGAAAAGCCGCTCGTCGCCTATTTTTCAAACGTCGCAGCGAGCGGTGGCTACTACCTGGGCGCCGCCGCGAAGAAAATCGTGGCGCGGCCGCGGACGATCACCGGATCGATCGGCGTCGTCGCTGTGCGCCCCGTCGTCGATGGCGTCCTCGGGAAGCTCGGCGTGGTGCGCGATGGCGTCGTTCGCGGGAAAAATGCTGGGCTTCTTGAAGCCGGTCGGCGCCTCGATGAGGAAGAGCGGAGCGCCGTGATGCGTGAGCTCGACGGCTGCTACGAGGGGTTCCTCGGCGTCGTCGGCGCCGGGCGCGGGCTCACCCGAGAAGAAGTCCTTCACGTCGCCGAAGGGCGCGTCTGGACCGGCGAAGCGGCCGCCTCCAACGGGCTCGTCGACCGCCTCGGCGGCCTGGAAACGGCGATTGAAGAAGTCCGTGCCCTCGGCGGAGAAGCGGCAAAAGATGCCGATATCGCTCTCGTTTCACCGCCAAAGCCGACGCTTGCAAACCTGCTTCGGGCCAACTTGGGGGCCGAGATGGGCTGGGCAGAACGGGCGCTGACGACCCTCGGCATCGACGGCGAGACGCTCGCCCTCGCCGCCGAAACGGGGCCGCTCTTCGTGAGCCCGATCCGCATCGAGTAAGCGGCGAGCCGCCAAAAACGCGCGCAAAAAAGGGATCGTGGTGCACCCACGATCCCTTTCGCATCTCTTCAGATAGACTCAGTTTTTCGTGGCGGTGAAGGTCCCCTTGAGCTGGGAGTTCGGGTCGACGCCGTGGGTGAGCGTCCCGTCCTTCACGCAGAAGTCGTAGGTCTCGGTCTCCGTCTTCACCTGGTTGCCGACGACCTTGTAGGCGCCGCTGTCCGAGAGATCGCCGGCGACATCGACGGCGCAGTCGCAGGCGTTCACCGTCTGGCTGTCGACGCAGGTGCCGGTGGCGCCGGGGACCTGGGAGCCGATGAGGCCGCCGAGCTGGCTGCACTTGACCGGGAGGGCCGGGATGCAGGAGAGCGGGAAGGTGACGTCGAAGTGGGTCTTCGTCGTCGCGGCGCGAACGGCTTTTCCGCAGTAAAATTGGAGTGTTCCCGTGATCTTGCTGTCGACCTTGGAGATCACGGCGGCCGGGCAGCGGCTCGTGAGCTGGGCGGTCGGGTCGTCGGTGCAGGCGGCCGAGTAGGTCCACGTCGTCCCTTCGAGGGCACCGCCGCAAGCGGTCACGGCGGTACAGGTGCCGAGCGTGACCGGGCCGGCGCTCGCCATCGGAGCGGCCGGCGTCTCGCAAGCGGGGCCGGTGTCGGCGACGGCATCGACGGCCGCACCGCTGTCGACCACCGCGCCGGAGTCGACGACGGTCGGCTCCGAGGTGGTGTCGCTGCTGCAGGCGACAGAAAAGAGCGGGAGCGAGGCGGCGACGGCGACGAAAGCGAAGGCGAGAGGGCGCATGGGACCTTCGGTGTTACCTGATCCCGACCTTCGGGCAATGGTTATCACGGTGCGGGCCGGTTCCTCGGCGTTCGTGCGACTCACACCACGCGGGTGGCGTGCACAAAGGCCTCGACGTTCCCCTTGGGGCCGGGGAGCACACAATCGGTCGTGGCGACGATCGTGTAGCCGGCCTCTTTCACGGAAGCGACCGCGCGCTCAATGGCGGCAGTTCGCACCGCTTCGTCGCGGATCACGCCGCGCCCTTTGGTGGCGGCGTCGCGCCCCGCCTCGAACTGGGGCTTCACAAGCGCGACGAGGGCGCCCCCCGGCTTCGTGCAACGGGCGATCGCTTCCATGAGCTTCCCGAGGCCGATGAACGACGCATCGACGACGACAAGATCGACGGGGCCACCTAGAAATTCCGCGGTAATTTCACGTGCATTCGTCCCCTCGTGGGCGACGACTCGCCGATCGGCGAGGAGCTTCGCGTGGAGCTGGGCGACGCCGACGTCGACGGCAAAAACCTTCGTCGCGCCCCGCTGGAGGAGGCAATCGGTGAAGCCGCCCGTCGACGAACCGACGTCGAGGCAAACGAGGCCGGTCGGGTCGACGGCGAAGGCATCGAGGGCGCCGGCGAGCTTGACGCCGCCCCGCGAAACAAACCCGTGATCGGACCCTTTCACATAAAGTTCCGAGTCTTCCGCGATCGGATGGCCCGGCTTTTCAATGCGGGAATCCTTCCCGTGCACAAGCCCGGCAAGCACGAGCGCCTGCGCCTTTGCCCGCGTCGGCGCGAGGCCCCGATCGACGAGCAGCTGATCGACACGTACTTTCGCCACGACGCTGCCTTACCGCAGCGGTTGCGGCGCGCGCGAGGTTTCCTCGTCGGGGAGCGGAACGCTCGGGTGGATCGCGTGGGCAAGCGCCGCGATCCCGTGGGGGAGGCGCGGCCCCGGCCGGAGGACTGCCTCATCGCGAAGGGGGACGACGTGCCCCTCTTTGACGGCACGAAGCGATGCAAATCCAGGTGTTTGTGCCGTTACTCGCGGTTCATTGCCCCCCATGACGGCGTCAAGGATCACGTCAGGATCGAGGGCGGCGATGCGCTCGGCGGGGAGCGTCGGGTAGCCGGTCGCTGGGGCGACGACGTTGGTTCCGTGGGCGCGGGCGAGCATCTCGTCGGGGAAGGTCCCGCCACCGGCGACGACGACCGGGTTCGTTCCGAAGACGAGGAGCACCCGCACGTTTGGGGCGCTCGCGAGGGCGCCGTCGAGGGCGGCGAGCTGGCGATCGAGGCGATCTAGGAGCTTTGTTCCGTCGGCAGCGTGGCCGGCCCGCTGGGAAAGTTCGCCGATCATCGCGCGGACTTCGCCGATGCTCTCCGTGCGCGGAAAATACGTTTGGATCCCGAGCGCTTCGAGGCGCTTGGTGAAGCGGTCGCCGGCAGGCCCGCGGGCACCGACGACGAGCGTCGGCCGAAGCGCAAGAATTCCTTCAAGATCGGCGTCGACGAAGCCCCCCACCGCCGGGAGGGGGGCCACTTCGGGCGGGTAGTTGCAAAAGCGGGATCGGCCGACGGTGACCGCGCCGGCATCGACGGCGAAGAGGGTCTCCGTCGTCGAGGGGGAGAGGCTGACGACGCGCGGAGACGCCGTCGCCGCGGTCGGAGGCGGCTTGTGGCAGGCGCTGGCGACAGCGGCGAAGGCGACAGCGGCGAAGGCGAAGGGCGCGAAGGCGAGGAAACTTCGGGTCACTTCGCGCTCAGTAGTCCGTATTTGTGGAGCTTTTCAATGAGTGCCGGTCGCGAAATACCGAGGCGACGGGCCGTCTCGCTCTGGTTCTTTGCGGCCGCTTCGAACTCGGCGGCGAGGATGCTCCGCTCGTAGGCCTCGACGCGCATCCGGAGGGGGCCGCTCATCGGGAGCTCGGCGGGATTGCGTGTAGCCTGCATGCTCGTCGGCTCTTCCAGGGAGCGCCAGAGGGCGAGCGTAATGCGGTCGTCGGGGGCGAGGGCGAGGAGGCGCGCGACGGTGTTTTCTACCTCGCGGACGTTCCCCGGCCAGGCGTGCGCCTTCATGGCGGCGAGGAGCGCCGGCTCGACGTCGACGGCCCCCATCCCGTAGCGCTCACCGAGGCTTCGCGTGAAGGCGAGGACCAGCGGTTCGATGTCTTCGAGGCGCTCCCGGAGCGGCGGGACGCGGATCGGGACGACGGCGAGGCGGTAGTAAAGGTCTTCCCGGAAGCGGCCGGCGCGGACGTCGGCGAGGAGATCGCGGTTGGTGGCGGCGACCAGGCGCACGTCGACGCGCTCGACGACGCCGCCGACCGGCTGAACCTCGCCGCTCTGGAGGGCGCGGAGGATCGTAGCTTGAATGGCGAGGGGCAACTCACCGATTTCATCGATGAAAAGAGTGCCGCCGTCGGCCTGTTGGAAGAAGCCCCGCCGCGCCTGGCTGGCGCCGGTGAAGGCCCCCTTGGTGTGGCCGAAGAGCTCGGCCTCGGCGAGTTCGCTTGCGATCGCGGCGGCGTTGCAGCGGATAAAGGCTTTGGTGGCGCGCCGCGAGTGGGCGTGGATCGCGGCGGCGACGACGTCTTTGCCGGCACCGCTCTCTCCGGACACGAGCACGGTGACGTCCTTCGGGGCGACCCGCGCGACGACATCGAGGACTTTGCGGAGCGCCGGGCTCTCGCAGACGACCGGGCGACCGAGGGTCGTCTCGGCGCGGAGGCGGGCGTTTTCGAGGCGTAGGGCGCGGAGTTCGAGGCCGCGGCGGACGACGTGAACGACCTCGTCGGGATCGAAGGGCTTCGGCAAGTAGTCGAAAGCACCCCCTTTCATGGCGGCGACGGCGACCCGCTCGGAGCCGTGGGCGGTGACCATGATGACCGGCACGCTCGGATCGAGGGCGCGGAGGCGAGCGAGGACCTGCATGCCGTCGAGGTCGGGCATGGCGAGGTCGGTGAGGACGATGTCGGCGCCCCGGAGCTCGAATTCCTGGAGGCCGGAAAGGCCACCGTCGGCGGTTTCTACGGAAAATCCAGCGTCGGAGAGGACCGCCTCCAGCGTGAACCGGATCCCGGGATCGTCGTCGACCACCAGGACACGCTGCGGATTCGGCGCGGCGCGGCGCGCGGTGAGCGGCGACTCGGGCGAGGTACGATGCTGCATTTACAAGACTTTCGGGCGCGTAGGGGGCGTAAAGTGGGGCGTCGACGGGAGCGAGCGGACGGCGTCACTGGCGTCGCGAGGGAGGCGGATGACGGCGCGCGTCCCTTTTGGAAGTGAGCCCGCCGTCTCTCGCGACGCGTTTGTCTCCGCCCGGCGAGCCGGATCGGAGAACGCGTTTGTCTCCGCCCGGCGAGACGGATCGGAGAACGCGTTTGTCTCCGCCCGGCGAGACGCCGGATCGAAGAACGCCTCCGCCAGAGAACTCGCTGGCGGTCGCAAACGGACGGGCTCTTCCTGGGCGACGCTCTCGTAGCGGAGGGTGCCGCCGTGCTGCTCGATTTGTGCGCGGGCGACGGCGATCCCGAGACCGGAACCGCCGTCTTTTGTCGAAAAGTAGGGGCGCTTGATGCGCTCGAGGACCTCCGGCGTCATGCCGCTGCCGCGATCGATGACGGCGATCTCCACGAAGTCACCATCGGCGGCGAGCTCGATGCGGACCTCCGAATCGAAGGGGGACGCATGAATCGCGTTCAACAGGAGATTCAGGAGCGCTTGACGGACTTTACGCGGGTCGGCGACGATCGATCCGACGGCGGCGCTCGTCTCCGTGACGTGGAGGCGGACACCAAACTCGCGGGCGCGGAGCTCCAGGAGGACGACGAGCGCCTCGCAGACCTCGGTGAGGTGGATCTTCTGGGGATGGATGTCGTCAAGTCCTCGTGAAAACGAGAGAAAGCCGTCGACGATCGACTGAAGACGCTCGGCTTCTTGGGCGACGATCCGGAGGCGTTCTTGAACTTTGGGGTCGTTCGACTGGCGGACCATGTGTGTGGAGAGCCCCTTGATGGCGGCGAGCGGGTTCTTCACCTCGTGGGCGAGGCGCGCGGCGACCCCTTCGAGGCTCCGGGTGCGGTCCTCGGTTTCGTGGAAGAGCTCCTCGCGGCGCGCGGCAAGCTCCCGGGAGAGGCCGTCGGCGAGGCTCGCAAAGCGGCTCCCCATGAAGGCGATGCCGGCGGTCGTGATCAGGCAGGAGACCGTCGCCAAGAGCACGTATTCATGGCTCGACCAGCCGGCGTGGGGCTGGAGGTGCCCTTCGAGGAGGCCGACCGGCGTGAACGAGAGTGCCCCCATCACCAAGAAGCCGACGAAGAAGAAGACAGTCGCCGCCTTCCGCTGGGCGACGAGGACCGGGTGGGCCGACATCGGCATCAGCATCGGAATGCCGGTCACCAGGAGCGGCGACGCGAGGCCGCCCGTGTTGGCGATGCTCACGAAATAGGTGGCGGCGCCAAGGAGAGGGCCGATGCGGACGGCAAAAAAAGGCGGGCGCAACGCGCGGGCGCGCGCCGGGGAATCGGCGAGCGATTTCGGGTGGTTGGATGCAGCTGCTCGTCCGCCCGGAACCGCCAACGGCGGTGAGGAAACGGCGAGCGATTTCGGGCGGCTGGAGGCGGCGGCGATGCACGCAGCGAGGACAACCCCCTGGAGGACGAGGTGAATCGTCGACTCGCGGTAGGCGAAGAGGACGCCGAGGACGAAGATCTGAAAGGGGACGATCGCGATCGCCTGCCAGCGGGTCGCTGCGCGCGACATTTCGCCGAAGGTGTCGGTGCGAAAGTCGAGGAGGCGGGCCGCCTCGCCGGCGTCCGAGGGGGCGGCGAAAGGGACCCGCGCCGGCTCAGCGACCTCCCGCGGCTCGTCATGGGGCGACGTCATGAGCGCTTAGAGGCCGGGAACGGCAATAGGTTGCCTCCGTCCGGCGGGGCGCCGGATCGGAGTACCCAATTTCTGCGTAATTTCAGCGGCGCTTTCGCGACACGATGCCTGCGAGGGCGACACCAAGGACGAGGACCATCGGCGTCGCGTCGCTCGCGTTCGTCGGCGTGGTGGTCGTCGAACAGCCGGTCGTCGTCGTCGTCGTCGTCTCCGGCTCGGGATCGCCGCTCCGGCAGTAGTTGCCCTCGCAGTGGAAGCCGGCGCCGCAGGTCGCGTCTTCCGTACAGCTCGTCGCACAGACGAAACCGGCGCCGAAGTCGAGGCATTCGCCGGCGTCGGACGCGCAGTTCGTCGCCCCTTCGCAGCTCTCACCGAGGCCGGCCGTCTTGCCAGGGCCGGCATCTGCAGCGCCGCCCGCATCCTTCTTGCCGCCATCGATGCCGGTGGTGCCAGGGCCGCCGGTGAAGGGGGTGTTGCCGGCTTCCTGGGGCTCCGTCTCGGTCCAGGCGGGGGCCGGGTAGCCACCGGCGGCAGCGGCGGCGATGCCGGCCTGCTGGATGAGGTCGGCGAAGGCGTCGGTCCGCGTGTAGACCGCCTCGGCACACTGGCTGCCGCTGGCGCCGCCGCGGGAGAGGACGCCGTGGATCCAGTAGGTGCCGCCGGTGAACGCGGCGTCGTCGTAGGCGCCGGAGCCGGAATCGCCAGAGCAGGTGCCCGGATCGGTAATCATTTCGCTCGGCTTGACGAAATCGGAGGTCTGCGGGGAGCTGCAGTAGGTGCGGCTGCCGTCCATGCAGAGGATGTTGATCGCGCGCTTGATCCGGCGGGTGCCGGAACCGTTGTTGGCGGCGCTGGTGGCGCCGTAGCCGATGGCGGTGACCTTCGTGTCGTAGCGGCTGGTGTTGAAGCTCTTGTGCTGAACGACCGGCGCCGCGGGGGTCGCCTCGCTCGCGGGGATGTTTGCCGTGAGGCGCAAGAGGGCGATGTCGTTGCCACAAAAGGTGCTGTCAGACGGCTCGATGACCTCAGCAACACTGTAGTATTTGGCGCCGCCCGCGAACATGTTTGGGTTCGTCGTGACCCCGAAGGAGCGCGTCGGGAAGGTCGACCCGACGACGGCGGTGGTGCAGTCGACATTCCCGTCGGCGGTCTGCGCAACGCAGTGGCGCGCGGTGAGGACGAGGTTCGGCGCGATCAGCGAGCCCGAACAGAGCGACTGGCCGCCCTGAAGGCTGATTCCGACGGTGAACGGGTAGCTCGCCCCCGTGGAGGTGCCGCCTTGGATCGCCTGCTGGGTCGCTTCGATCGCAGGGCCGTTTCCATCCTTTCCCGAGGAGCAGCCGAGGGCGAACGAGGCGAGGGCGAAAGCAAGGAGCGAGGTGCGCATGACCGGTTCTCGAAGGAAAGGGGGGCGTTTGGGAATGGGGCGCAGTGTGGGCAGGTTTCTCCGAGGATGCAAATCGCTCGTGCGCGAATTGACGACGGGAAAAATGCGGCACGCCGCGGGGGCTCCGCGGCGTTGGCAACGTCTGTCTCCGCCCAGCTAGGCGCCGAATCGGAGAATACGTCTGTCTCCGCCCAGCTAGGCGCCGAATCGGAGAATACGAGCATCGCGAACGATGCTGCGTGGTGGGATCCGGTGGGCGAAAACGATCACCGAGCCGAGAAAATATTTCTCGGCGGGGCGTGATTTACTTCCAGGGGATCGGGCGGGGCTCGCCCGCTTCGGCCGCTCCGCGGGCTGCACGCCAGGGGATCGGCTTCGTCGGATCGGTGGTGGCGGCGGCAACCGAGGAGGGTTCCGTACCTACGTCGGCGACTTTCCACGGGATCGGTTTCGTCGGATCGCAGGCGTGGGATTCGCCGGCGACGGCAAAAAAAGCTGCGAAAACGGACGACGCGATGCTCGCGCGGAACAGTGCCTTCATAGATAGCCTCCGAGGGGTACGCGGGGGTGACCTCCGCCGCCTACCGAACAGGATCGGGAGCATACTCGGTGGCGACGAAGGATCAATCGGGAACAGAAATCCAGGATCGACGAATCTGCTACTTCGACCGCGGGCAGACGGTTCCTTGGATCGTCATGCTTCCCGCGGAAAAGGTGCCGATCGGCTCGTTGTTGGCGTCGAAGACGACGCCGTCCTCGAGCGTGAGCCCGTTGGCGGTGCACTTGCCGCCTTTGGAGACGAGCGGGAACTCGATCGGTTCGTTGGCAATGACGCAGGTGTAGCTACCGCTGCAGCCCCCTCCGGTCGGTGCGCCTGCGTCGCTCGCCGGCGATGCATCGAGAACGACGGCGCCGCCATCTTTCTTCGGGGTGTCGTCCTCGGGGCTCGGGGCGGGCGTTTCGCCGACGGTGGCGGGGGCCGCTTCGTTGCCGGTCGTCGGGACGCCGTCAAGGCCGCTGCGGGTCGGCTCGTTGCCGGTGATGCCATCGAAGTCGACGGTGCCGCTGCCACCGGTGCAGGCGACCACAAGCGGGACGGCGAGGACGGCGAGGTACGCGCCCGTCCGCGAAGCGGGAGACGGCGCGGGGTGCTCTGTAAACGCGTAGGTTGCTTTCATCGGAGTCTCCTGAGGTTTGCCAAAAAAAGAACAAAGGGGCGACCTTAAGGCCGCCCCTTTGTGCCGGGCTCAGAAGTAGTAGAGCGCCGAGATGTTGTTCGTGAAGATGGCCCAGGGGGCCGCCTGCACGGTCGTCGAGAGGCCGGTCGCCGAGACGGAGACGCTGTTGTCGCCGACGGCGGTCTTCGCCGACTGGGTCGCGAACTGGAGGCCGACAGTCCCCTGGAGCGCGAGCTCGGGGACGCCGATGAAGCCGAAGTGGACTTCCGCGCCGGCGCGGGCGCCGAGGTCGAGGCGGAAGCCGGAGAGGGTGGTGTCGGGGGCGTTGTTCGTCCCCTTGATCGTCTGGCTGGCGAAGCCGACGTTGAGCTCGGGGATCACTTCAAAGGTGTAGTGCTTGCCCTGGGCGAGGGCGAGCGGGACGCCGCCGTGGAGGAGGACGCCGAAGGGGGAGGCGCCGTCGACGGTCGTCGTGGTGCCGCCGTTCTTCGCTTCCGAAGAGCCGGTCGAGAAGGCGATGCCGAGGCCGGCGTCGATACCCATCTTTTCATTGAGCCAGTAGCGGCCACCGATGGCCGGGGCGGTGACGCTGCCGGCGAAGGCGCCGCCGTTGGAGGCGCCGAGGGGGATCTGGGAGGTGCCGAGGTAGCCGATGGCGAAGTGGCCGACGAACTTGGAGTGGTCGGTCCCCTCGGCGCCAACGGCCGGGGTGGCGGCGGTCTGCGCGAAGGCCGGGACGGCGAGCGCAACGAGGGCGGCGGGGACGAGGGCGAGGAAACGGAATTTCATCGAGTTCTCCAGAGAACGAGTCGTTGATGCGAGATAGCTGCGAGAGGGCTAGGTCAGCCGCGACCGGGGGGATCCCCGGGGCGCGCGGTAGACGGGGCCGGCGAAGGTTCATTCGCCGAAAGCGGCGGGAGGGTGCCATCAAAGAGGATCAAATCCCCAACAGTAATGGCCAGTCTCGCGGGGGCACGCGTTCAGGGGGCGAAGGCGACCGGCACCGGCGCGGCGATTTTCCCGGCGGCGTAGCGGCGGGCGAAGATTTCGCCGATCGCCTCCTTCACGTCGGGGAGCATCGTGCGGGTGTCTTCGTTGGCGTACATCGTCAAGTAGCGATCGAGGAGGGCGCGATCCATGGAGACGTCCTCGCGGGCCTCTTCGGCGAGGAGGCCGGCCATGACTTCTTCGCGGTGTTCCAGGGCCCAGGCGATGCTTTCCCGGCAAAGATCGGAGACTTCCGCGATCACCTTCTCGCCGAGGCCCCGGCGGATCGCGTTCCCGCCGAGGGGGAGCGGGAGGCCGGTGAGCGCCTGCCAGGCCTCGCCGAGGTCGACGATGCGGGCAAACCCCTCGCGCTCGTAGGTGAGGCGCCCTTCGTGGATGATGAGGGCGGCGTCGACCTCGCCGCTCCGGAGCGCCTCAAAGACCCGTGAATACGGGGCGATCGGCAAGACGACCGGCGTAAACGCGGGGGCGAGGAGCTCGAGGATCGCGTAGGCGGTCGTCCGGAGGCCGGGGATCCCGACGCGTTTTCCGGCCAACGAAGCGAGCGACGCCTGCTCGGTAGCGACGACGTTACTTGGCGTCGTCGGGTTGGCGACGACGTTACTTGGCGTCGTCGGGTTGGCGACGACGTTACTTGGCGTCGTCG
>DYPH01000036.1:43690-45616 GCA_020720045.1 Sorangium cellulosum
GGTTGGCGACGACGACTGGCCCGTAGTTGCGACCGACCGACGCGCCGTGGGGGAGGATCAGGTAATCGTTTGCGATCCGCGCGTACTGGGCCATCGAGACGGCGCAGACGTCCATCTCGCCCCGCTCGGCCATCGCGTTGAGCGCCTCGGTGTCGGCGCGCTCGTAGACGAAGGTGTACCCGCGGGTGTCGATCTTCCCCCGGAGCAGCGCGTAGAACATGAAGAGGTCGTCGCTGTCCGGCGAAAAGGCGAGGCGGATCTGCGTGGTCATGGCGCCCTCGCCTAGGGGACCTTGGGGGGATTTTCTAGGGGGAAGGTCAGGCGCCAACTACGCTCGGCCCGCGACTAGTGGCACTGCCAGAACGCCGTGTCGTCAAACACGTAGAGGACGCCGCCATCTCCGAGGTTCATCGGTACGAGCTCCGCGGCTGCCTGCAAGACGAACCCGCCAGAATGCTCGGCGCGCTGGAGCCAAATCGGCTTGCCCCCCGCGAAGCCTGGGAGAGAAAAGAGCTTCGTGCGCGCGGCGGCGAGGGTGCGACTCGTCCACAGGTTCGAGGGCACCTCGATTTTCTCGGCGACGATCGACGTGCCCCCGGACGACGACGCCAGCTCCTCTTCGGTCAGAGGGAGGACGGCCGTCTCGTCGGTGCCGGGGCGCGACGCGCTGTTGAGATCCGGGTTGTGGGCAAAAACGGCGACCCCCGGCGACGACAGGGTCGGCGCGTCGGCGCGGCTCAGCACCAGCACAAGCCTCATCGGTTCCTGACCGTGGAGGGGCCAACGCCCCGCAGACAGGCCAGGTAAGGCGCCCCCGACCCGTGAAGCCCCCTCGGTCACCTCGCCATCGCGGGCGCGGCGCAGCGTGGCGATAACGGTCTTGGCGCCGGTGCGGCTTGTGGCGACGAGTTCGGCGAGCGACCGGTTCAACGTCCGCTTCATGTAGGCCTCGCGCGCAGCGAGCACCACCTCGTAGACCTCGCGCTCGCCGGCGAAGGCATTGCCGTCGAGGTACCGAAATACGATAGTTTCAGCCTGAGGGGGCAGGATCCGGCGATCCAGGAGCCGCGCGAGCGTGATGACGTGGCTCGGCGAGAGCTGCTCTTTCAGGGCGTTCGCAACCTTCTTCGGGTCCCCGCGCTGCGCGGCCTCGGCGAAAGCCTCCCAGGCGCCTTCGCTCACGAGCGCGCCGAGAGACAGCGGATTGGGCGGCGGGGCTGCAGGCGTTCTCCGATCCGGCGTCTCGACGGGCGGAGACAAAGGCGTTCTCCGATCCGGCGTCTCGACGGGCGGAGACAAAGGCGTTCTCCGATCCGGCGTCTCGACGGGCGGAGACAAAGGCATCACGCGCGAGGGGCCCGCGACCGCCTTCGCGAGGTGGGCCTCAAGCTCGACGATCGCCGGGTTGGCGACCTTCGCGCGCCACTTGGCGAGCAGGTCGACCACCGAGGATTTCTTCGAAAGGGGCATCTCCCCTTTCCCCGGGTAGCCGAGCGGCTTCACCTTGACCGCTGCGGTCGTCCGCGCTGTCGGATCGGCGCCCGCCGCGAGGAGCGCATCGACACCGGCGCGATCGAGCTGCATTGCGGCGTAAAAGAGCGGCGTTAGGCCGCCATGCCCACGCCCGTTGGGCCCGACGATGCGGAGCAGCGCCGACGCGACCTTCCGGCTCCCCAACACATCCTCCGAGCATGCCTGATGCCAAATCTCCGAGGTCGCCTCGTCCGGCTCCAGCGACATCCGGGCGAGGAGCACATCGAGCGCCTCGAAGGTTCGCCCGCGCATGCACCAGACGAGGGCGTTTCCGCGGCTGTTTCGGAGAGCGGCGCCACGCTCGACGAGCCGGATCGCACAGCGCGGCGAGATGTTGATCCCTAGGTAGCTGCTCGGAATTGCAATTTACACGGGATGTGATCAAAGCAATGT
>DYPH01000163.1 GCA_020720045.1 Sorangium cellulosum
ACGGACGCGTTTGTGGAGAACTCCGCGCCGTCTCCCGCTTCGCGGACGGACGCGTCCGTGAGCGGATGAAGGGGGGCGGTCCCGACCTGCGGCGTCCAGAGCGCGAAGAGCCCGCCCGTCCACCGCGGAGCCGTAGCGGCAACGCCACCGAGGAGCACTGCGGCGGCGACCAGCCCGAACGCCGGTCGAAGCCGCGGCGCGTCGCCCCGTTCCCGGGCCCGAAGAAGGGACCGTGGCGACGGGGGGTGCTTCCGCTCTTCCGCCATTGAAGCGCGCCTACAAACCGCGACTCAGTCTTCTTCGGGGAGCTCGCCCTTGACGAGCTTGTAGAGCGCGATCGTCAGGTCGCGAACGCCGGAACCGGTCGCCGCGGAGACCATCGTCAGCGCGATCTTCTTCTTCGCAAAGCGCTTCTTTAGCTCGGGGAAGAGGTCTTGGACCTCCGGGCGGTCCGACTGAGAAAGTGCAACGATCATCGGGCGCTTCGCAAGCTCCGGATCGAACTTCTTCAGCTCCTTCATGAGGACTTCGTAGTCGCTCACGGGATCGCGCCCCTCTTCGTCGGTGAGGGTGATCAAATGAAGGAGCGCCCGCGTCCGTTCGACGTGCTTCAAGAAGCGATGGCCGAGGCCGGCCCCTTCGGAAGCGCCGGCGATCAATCCGGGAATGTCGGCGATGACAAAGTTGGCTTCTTCCCCAATCGAGACGACGCCGAGGTGGGGGACGAGCGTCGTGAACGGGTAGTCGGCGACCTTCGGGCGCGCCTTCGAACAGGCGCGGATGAACGTCGACTTGCCGACGTTCGGGAAGCCGAGGAGGCCGACGTCGGCCATGACCTTCAGCTCGAGGCGGACGATCCGCTCTTCGCCGGGCTCGCCCGGTTCCGCGCGCCGGGGGGCTTTGTCGTAGGGCGTTGCAAAGTGCATGTTTCCACGCCCACCGCGACCCCCCTTGCAGACGACGACCCGCGAATCGACTTCGGTGAGATCGTGGAGAATTTCGTTGGTCGCTTCGTCGATCACCTGGGTGCCGACGGGGACGCGGACGACCTTGTCAGCGCCGCCGCGGCCGTAGCAATCGGCGCCGAGCCCTTTCTCCCCCTCTTCCGCGGAGAGCGTGTGGGCCCAGCTCAAGTCGAGGAGCGTCGAAAGCCCCGGATCGACTTCCAAAACGACGTCACCGCCGCGGCCGCCATCGCCGCCGCTCGGGCCGCCGTGGGGGATGTACTTTTCACGACGGAACGCAACGCAGCCGTTGCCGCCTGCCCCTGCGATGAGCTTCACTTTGCACGAATCGACGAACTTCACGCGGCGGCCCTTAGTACGTCTGGTATGCGAAGCGCCATGAGTTCGTCCGTTGTTCGCTTCGGCGTCGCCATGGAATCGGCCCTCCTCGCGCAGTTTGATGCGCTGGTCGAGCAGCGCGGGACGACGCGCTCCGAAGTTCTCCGCGATCTGGTGCGCGCCGAACTGACGCGGGCCCACGTCCACCGCGGTGTCGATGCCGTCGCGAGCCTGACGCTCGTCTACAACACCCAGCAGAACGACCTCGCCGACCGCCTTCGCGAGGTCCAGACCGAGCTCGGCGACCGAATGCGCGCCACGATGCGCGTCCACCTATCGGCGGACTACGCGATGGATGTACTCGTCCTTCATGGAAAAAGTGACGAACTCGAGCGCATCGCCGATCGTCTCCTCGCCGCCCGCGGCGTCCGCCACGGGGGGATCCAGGTCGTGACCGACATCACCAAGCACAAAGTCGCGCGCCACCCGGCACAAGGAACGCCGCCGACTCCGTCGGATGCAGCGACGCCGCCCGCTGACGCCGCCCCGTAAATTACTGCTCGAAACGGATCGTGTAGGTCCCTTGGACCGCGGTGCCGGCGCCGTCGACGAAGACGTAAATCGGGGTGTCGACGGTCCCGTTCACGACGAGGCGCTCGTCGCCGCTCGTTGCCTTGTCGTTCGCACAGCCGACCTCGCTCGCCAGGTCGCCGCAGCTCGAACGGGCGAAGAGCATCGAATTGAAGGTCGCGCCGGTGACGGTGACGGTCACTGGGCCAGTCTTGTGGGGGACGACGACGTAGACGCGGTCGTTCGAGGTCACCCCGGAGGCGCCGCCGCAGCTCGCCTTCGCCTTCGCCAAGTTGCCGTAATCGGTCGTGTTCCCGGTGAGTTCGACCGCCGCCCCCCAGAGATGAACGGCAAGTCCGGTCGCCGTCCCCGACGGGCAGTTGCCGGCCCCCTTCGGGTTCTCGTTCGGCACGCAGGTGTTCGAGCAGAAGTCGGTCGTGACCTTGTTGCCATCGTCGCAGAGTTCGCCGCTCTCCACCTTGCCGTCGCCGCACGGCTCGGGCCCCGCCTCCGGCTCGGGGCCGGCGTCTTCGGGGGGGAGGTCGGAAATACACGGCTCACAGCGGCCGAAGCCGGTTCCTTCGTCGTTGCAGGTCTGCTCCCCCTCCTCCTCGATGTTGATGCATCGGCAGTAGTAGGCCTTCCCCGGCTTGCAGGCGGTCGCCGTCTTGGCCGGGTCGCTGCTGCACGCAAAGGCGCTCGTGGCGGCGACGATGGCGGCGACGGCAAGGGCGGCGACGCGGGGGAGGGTAGTGGAAAAGAGGCTCATTCGACAGACATTTCAAGGGCATACGTGCCCGAGTTGCCCGAGGTGCCTTGCCCTTCGACGACGACCGTATACGCCTTGTCGGCGGTGACGTTGACGAGCAACTCCTCCGCGCAGGCCGGCGGAAACTGACCGCTGCCGCAGTTGCTGGCGCAGCCGAGGGTCGTCGTGGCGTTTGGATCGCAGCCGTCCTGACCGATGAGGGCGAGGTTGAAGTCGCCGGCCGTCTGGCGCACCCGGAGCTTCCCCGTCTTGCGCGGGGTGACCGTGTAGACGCGGTCGTTGACGTTCGTCGAGCCGGTCGAGCAGCCGGAGATGCCGCTCTTGTTGAAGGTGCTCTTCGCCGACTGGGTCGTGTTTCCGTTGGAAACCTTCACCACCTTGGCGACGGGAATGACGACCTGTTGCCCGGGGCAGGAATTCGCGCTGTCGGCGATCCCCTCAATCTCATTGCAGCCGGCGGCGCAGCCGTCCATGGCGTCATTGTTTTCGTCGTCGCAGACCTCTTGGTCTTTCACTTGACCGTCGCCGCAGAAACCACCGGACGCGACCTGCAACGAGAGCTCGTAGTCGCCGGCGCCCGAGGAGCCGACCCCCTTCACGACGAGGAAATACTCGCGTCCAGCGACGACGTTGACCGAGAACGACGCCGGTCCATTCGGATCACAACGGAGCTGCTTGCCGCCGGTACAATCCCCTTTTCGGACGTAAAGGGCCGCCTTGTAAGGGCCTTTTTGGTCGATTTTTAGCGCGCCGGTCGCCGTCGAAACGAGCTTATACACGTGGTCGGCGTTGCCCTCCAAGGCGGCACAGGCCGACTCCCCCTTCAATTCGGCGACGGCGGTCGCAAGGGAGCCTTTGATCGTCGTCGCGTTTGCGCCCACGCCGACCGCTTTCCCGGGGCACTGCTCTTCGGGGCCCGCGGCAGGGCCGCTGTCGGGGGCGCCGGTTGGGCAGGCGTTCAGGCCGAGGCGGCATTCCGTGTACTGCCCCTCGCTTGCGAGGCACTCTTTGGTGCCGACATCGCCGCTTGCGCAGAGGCAGGCCGAGTTCTGGCCGACGACGCAGACCGGTTTCGTCGTCCCCGATGACGATCCGTTCGGGTCGTTGCTCGCGCAGGCGCCAAAGGCGACGGGGAGGGTGAAGGCGGCCAGCGAGAGAGCAATCGCGTGAAAAATCTTCATGATAGGGACCTAAGCGGCGATCAGCGATGCGAGGAGGGCGCCGCACGTCGATGCCGGCGACGGGGGCGCAGAAGCATTCCAAGTCCGAGGGTGGCGACGGAGCCTAGCGCAAACAGCGACGGGCCGCCCGTCGTGCCGGCGGCGACCGGTTCCGAGGAGAGGGCACAGCCGCTCGACGAACCGGTCGACGTCGCTTCGCAGGAGGTCGCCTGGCCGCCGCGCGGCGTTGGGTTGCAGGTCGCCGCGCGCGTCGAAGGGTAGACGGTGCAGAGCGCCTTCAAGTCGTCGGCCTGGAGCTTCCGCGAGACCGAGCCGGGCGAGTAGCTCGAGTACATCACCGCTTCGCCGTTGTCGGAGTGGTTGAGGCCGATAAAGTGGCCGACTTCGTGGAGAACGATGCTCTCGAGGTCGTATTTGACGTTCGTCGTCGATGTCGTCAGCGGGTTCGACGCGGCGTTGATCGCGAGGTCGGCGTCCCAGATGGTGCCGTCGGTGTCGTAGGTGACCGTCGTCGATGCGAGCGTGCCATCGATGCCGCGGTAGGGCCAGAAATCATCGCGAAAAAACACGATATTTACGTTTGGACCGTTCGTGTTTGCCTGGGGCTCACTGCAGGAGACCGGCTCTTTCGGCATCACGAACGCGATCGACGGCTTCTTGCCGTCCGGGCAGATCGCCTCCTGCCAACTCGCAAAGGCGTTCGCCAGCGGCCCAATGGTGAGTTCCGGCGGGAGGAAACGCGTGAGCCCCTTGTCCATCGCAAAGGAGACGCACGAGGTCGGCCAGATGAGGGGGTTCCCCTTCGTGGAGCAGCCGTTGGTGTCTTTCTTGCAGTTTTCCGGGTCTTTTTCGGGGCGGCAGGTCGTCGTGCGGCAGAAGGCCGCCGCCGCCCGAGGGGTGCCGACGAGGGCGGCGACCGCGAGAACCGCGGCGAGCGTGGGGCGGGCGAGGGGGGCGACGCGCATAAAACCAGCGGAGCCTACCCGATTCACGGCCGCGTCACCACACGCCCGGGATGAGCACCCACGGCACTTTTTTCGCGTACTCCCGGTAGGCGGGGTCGGCGCGGAGGTGGCGCTCTTCCGTGTAGGCGCGCAGCGCGTAGACGATGTTGATGCCGATGAGCGAGGCGACGGTGCCGGCGTCGAGGTTCGGCACCTGCTCGAGCCACCAGGCGATCCCCTTGCAGACGTAGGCGGGGTGCCGGAGGAACCGGTAGGGCCCCTTCGTCACGATGCCACGGTTTGTAAGGTTCGAGAATTTCATGCCAAAGGCGACGGTCGCCCAGGCGTAGACCATGTAAAATGCAAGCGTCGCCGCGCGAAGCCCGAGGAGGACGGGGCGCGCGGTGATGACCGCCTTGCCGCCCATGGGGAGCCACGTCCCGAGCACCGAATTGAACGGCGGATAACAGAAGATCGCCGCCATCCAGCCGAGCATCGTCGGCTCTACACTCTTGGTTTTGTTCCCCAAAAAGCGGCTCTCAAAGAGGTAGCCGAAGAAGGCGAAGCCGCAATCGATGAGGAATACGCCATCGGTCGCGAAGCCGAAGGCGCGTTCGGCGGCCCCGTCGGCCCAGCGGCCCGGATGCACGAGCAGCGTGATGTCGGCCGCCGTCGGCAGGAGCCGCGGCAAGAACGCCCCCATTTGGGCGGCAAATGCCTGGACGCTCGCCGTCGAGAGCCCTTCGAGGGGAAACAGCGGCGGCGCGCCGAGGCCGCGGAGTTCGGCCCACGTGGTGCTGACGGCGCCGAGGTGACCAAGGAAGAACCCGGTCATCAGTGGGAGGAAGAAGCCCTTCACGAGCAGCGCCAAGAGGGCGCTTTTCATCGGTTTTGCGAGCGGCCGCCGTGCGTTTTCGCGCCCCTCCAAGAGCGCGCGCAGGCGGCCCGCGGCGCCGAGGAGCATCAAGAGCGAGTCGCTCCGATCGCAGCGCGGCGTCGGCGCGAACCGCCGGAGGACGAGCATCACGTAGGGGAGGCCGACGACGATCCACGCCCAAAAAAGCAGTCGAAACAACGACCTCCACGCGAGGGCGTTCTTCTCCGCGTAGTGGGGGTGGTGCAAGTAGAGGAGCGCGCCGAGGCAGAGAACGACCGTCCCTGCCGCCCAACGTGCGAATGCGCGCCCGAGAAGACTCATGCCGTCGGTGTGAATAGATCGTTCACGAAGGTTGCGAGCAGCTTTTCCGTCAGCGCCGGCGGAAGCGAATTCAAAATCGCGTTTACGTCGGCCATTTCCTCGGGGAGGGCATCCGGCGAGAGACCGCCCATCGCGAGCATTTGACCGAGCATTTCGTCTCCGAAGATCGTCGGGTCGACGCCGTCGAGGGCCGCTCCGAGCGTCGCGACGAGGGGCCCAAACGTGCGGCCGCGGACCTCTTCGACCGCCACGCGGAGGTCGGCGAGGAACGGCTCCACGTTTGCGAGGCTCTGGGGCGTGATCGTGAGGTGGATGTTGGCCCGGGATCCGTGGCCATCAAATTGGGGCTGGATGTACCAGTTCCGCTTCTTCATTGCGTCGATCACGAAGAAGGGGGAGACCTCGGTGCTTGAGAAAGCGACGAGCGTCATCTCCGGGGTTCCGAGCACGGAGAGCCCCGGAATTTCTGCGATTCCGGCGACCAGCTTTTGCGTCGCTTCCCGCATCATCGCAGCCTTTTCCAGGTAGCCTTCCTCACCGAGCGCATGGAGAGTGGCCCAGGCGGCGGCGACCGGCCCGCCGGTTTTGGTGCTGAGCATCGTCGGATTGACGACGCTGTAGCCGGTCCAGGCGGCGCAGGAGAAAACCTGAAACTTCCGGAGATCCTTCGAGCGATAGAGGATGACGCTCGCCCCCTTCGGACAGAAGCCGTATTTGTGGAGATCCATCGACAGACTGGTCACGCCGTCGACCCGGAAATCGAAGGCGGGGACCGGCGCGCCGAGCTTCTCGAAAAACGGGAGGAGCCAGGCGCCGATGCAGCCGTCGACGTGGCAAAGGACCCCGCGCGCCTTGGCGAGCGCAGCGATTTCGGTCACCGGATCGACGACGCCGTGGGCGTAGCTCGGGGCAGAGACAACGATAAGCGCGGTGCGATCGGTGAGGACCGCCTCCACCGCCTCTGGCCGGACTTTAAAGGTGATTTCGTCGACGGGGACGGTGATCAGCTCTACGTCAAAGTACTGGGCCGCTTTGTGAAAGGCGGCGTGGGCGGTCACCGGCACCACGATCTGCGGCTCGGCGATCCCGCGGACCTTCCGCGCGTAGTCGCGGGCCGTCTTCACGGCCAGCATGCAGCTCTCGGTGCCGCCACTTGTGAAGTTGCCGGCGGCCCCCTCGGGCGCATTCATATGCGAGAGTGCGATCGCAACGACGTCATTTTCCATCTTGCGAAGGGAAGGGAAGACCGTCGGATCGAGGGCATTTTCCGAAAGGAATTCGAGGTAAGCCTTCTTCTGGATCGCCTCGATTTCTTCTCCGGCCGGGTAGACGTAGGCCCAGACGCGACCGCCGTGCACCGGCATGTCGCCGCTCCGGTTCTCCTGGAGTCCGCGCTCAATGACTTCTTTCGACCACCCACGCTTCGGAAGCTGCAGCATGGCGCGCCTCTTTAGCAGGCGAAGAGGCGCGTGCCGCGAGGAAATTCCCTGGCACTGAGCGCCGCGCGGCGTCAGTTGGCAAACACGCCGAAATTCGTGCCGTCGACGGAGATCTTCTTGCAGACCGACCCTCCCGCGTTTGCACACGCGACGCCTGCTTGAACGACGATGCCGCTACCGCCGTTGCCGAAGAGCTCCCCTTCGCCGATCAAGCTCCCGTTCGTCCCGCGCCCCCGATAGCGGAGCTTTGACCCGGTCGCTGTATCTTCGAGGAGCAGTTCGAGACGGAAAGTGCGACGCGTCCCCACATTCATGAGGGCGGTTGCGCCCCCTTTGTAGGCAATCGCGACGCCGTTATTGTTCACGACTGCACCAAGTTGGGCGAAGTCCACAAGGCCGATCTGACCGCCGATGAGCTGGTAGGTGGCGCTCAATTTATCCGCATTGATGTTGAGGTCGATATCGACGGAGACGCAGACCTTTGACTTGAGGAGGCTCTTGGTCGGCAGGAGCGCTTGGCCGGGGGCGTCTTCGGTGAGCTCGGCCACGTAGGCGTTCCCCGTGCGCGAAAAGGTCCCCGAACCTGTCTCGTTTTTGTTTGCAAAATCGCCATTTCCAAGGGCGGTGAGGCCGTCGCACAGGCTTGCATTCGGGGTTCCGGCGTCTACGACGACGCCCGAGTCTGGGGGCGTTCCGCCGTCGACGATTGGCGCTCCGCTGTCGGTAACCGCGCCGCCATCTTGCGGACCTGCGTCGGCAGTGGCATCGAGACCTGCTCCGCCGTCACTACCGGCGCCGTCGACGGTTCCGGCAAACGAGCCGCATGCGGCGACGAAAAGTCCAAGCGAGGCCACGAAGGGGAGGCGAAGATTCATTCCGCCCACAATGACGGCTCCCGCGGGGCGATGCAACGGCGATGTCGCCGAGCGACTGCGCCCTCAAACCTCGCCATCGGGCCGGTTTCTGGGGTTGGACCGCTCGGTGGGGGCCGATCGACAAACGCTCTTTCACGCAAACGCCGCGCCGCCGTGCGCCCCCCGCCGACTCCTTCTCACGTCGCCGACGTGCGTCATTCCGGAGGGGGGGACCGTTAGCCCCTTGACCTTCGGCGCCAAAAGGGGTTTCCGTGCGCCGATTCGGGGCTCGGTATTACCCACATTGCATCCTTCGTCGGTTCGCGCGAGCGCACCGAGGCGGGGCGCGGGTCTTCAGAGAAGTGCTGGCCATCGACCCCCGAACGAACGCGGCTCGCACCCCTTAAAGGACGCGAACCATCTCATTTTAGGGGTCCGATGATGGCTCTTGTGGCTGGAAATCTCAGGAAAATCTGAGGTTTCGGCCAGAAGGCCACCCGGGAGCCATCGTCATCGAAGGAGCGAAACGTGGAGTCTCTGCATTTCTATGCGATCGGAGTTGGGGCGTTTGCCCTCCTCATCGCACTCGCCCTGTATTTCCGCGTGAAATCGGCGGACGAGGGCACCGAGAAGATGAAGCAAATTGCACGCTGGATCCGCGAGGGGGCGATGGCCTTCCTCACGCGGCAGTACCAGGTGCTCGGCGTGTACGCGGCGGTCGTCTTCGCGCTCCTCGCGTGGAAGATTAGCCCGGTCGCGGGCGGTGCGTTCCTCGCGGGCGCCTTCCTCTCGCTCCTCGCCGGCTTTTTCGGCATGAAGGCGGCGACCTACGCCAACGTCCGGACCGCCCAGGCGGCGACGAAGCTCGGCACCGAAGGCAAGTCGGCGGCGCTCGTCATGGCCCTCGACGGCGGCGCCGTCATGGGGCTCTGCGTGGCCGGGCTCGGCCTCCTCGGCATGGGCGGCATCTACCTCCTCTTTAAGGGGAAGATCGCCCTCGCGGACGGCACCTCCTTGGAAGTCGCCGATGGCTACTACAAGGAATTCGCGAACGTTATCCACTCGTTCGCGGTCGGCGCCTCGAGCATCGCGCTCTTTGCGCGTATCGGCGGCGGCATCTACACAAAGGCGGCCGACGTCGGCGCCGACATCGTCGGCAAAGTCGAAGCGAACATCCCGGAAGACGACCCGCGCAACCCGGGCGTCATCGCCGACAACGTCGGTGACAACGTCGGCGACATCGCCGGCATGGGCGCCGACATCTTTGAGAGCTACGTCGCCGCCATGGTCGCCGCGGCCGCCCTCGGCATCGCGATCCCCGTCGAGACGCTCCGCGCCCAGCTCGTCGACCCCTCCCGCAACTTCTCCGAGGCGAAGATCCGTTTCCTCGCCGTCGCCGTTCCGGTGCTCCTCTCCACGGTCGGCCTCGCCGTCTCGATCCTCGGCATCTTTATCACGCGCTCGCTCAGCAAGATGCCGCCGGCGACGGTCCTCCGCCTCGCCCTCATCCTCCCGCCCTTCCTCGTGACCGGCGCGGCGGCTGCTGCCCTCCCGACCTTCGGCATCAAGTCGGCGGCCGTCATCGCCCTCGCCGCTGGCGCGGCCGGTGGCGCGATTATCGGTTTGATTACCGACTATTACACGTCGATGGGCCCCATCCGGAAGATCGCGGAAGCGTCCCTCACCGGCCCCGGCACCAACGTCATCCGCGGCCTCGCGGTCGGCCTTGAGAGCTGCGCGATCCCGCTCCTCACGCTCTGCATCGTCGGCGGCGTCGCCAACTACTACCTCGGCCTCTACGGCATCGCCCTCTCGGCGGTCGGTATGCTCGCCGGCACCGCCATCGTCATGACCGTCGACGCCTACGGCCCCATCGCCGACAACGGCGGCGGCATCGCCGAAATGGGCGGCCTCGGCAAAGACGTCCGTGCGATCACCGACGAGCTCGACGCCGTCGGCAACACGACCGCTGCGGTCGGCAAGGGCTTTGCGATCGGCTCCGCGGTACTCACCGTCGTCGCCCTCTTCGCCGCCTACATCAAGGAGGCCGGCATCACGAACCTCCCCCTCGACGACGCAAACGTCCTCCTCGGGCTTATGCTCGGCGCGATCCTCCCCTGCCTTGTCGGCGCGAGCACGATGACGGCGGTCGGCAAGGCTGCTGGCGCCATCGTCGAAGAAATCCGTCGTCAGTTCCGCGAGATCCCGGGCCTTCTCGAAGGCAAAGAAGGGGTCGAACCGGAGCCGCGCAAGATCGTCGAGATCGCCACCACGGCGGCGATTCGCGAGATGATCTTCCCCGGTGCGGTCGCCATCCTCGGCCCCGTGCTCATCGGCTTCGTGCTCGGCCCGAAGGTCCTCGCAGGCGCCCTCGCCGGTGCCCTCGCCGTCGGCGCGACGCTCTCCCTCTTCATGGCGAACGCCGGTGGAGCCTGGGACAACGCGAAGAAATACATCGAAAAAGGCGGCCTCGAAGGGCACAAGAAGGGCTCGGACGCCCACAAGGCGGCCGTCGTCGGCGACACCGTCGGCGATCCCTTCAAAGACACCTCGGGCCCCGGTGTCGCGATCCTCATCAAGGTTATGGGCGTCGTGAGCCTCCTCATCGCCCCGATGCTCAAGGCCTTCTGGGCCCACTGAGCTTCTAG
>DYPH01000164.1 GCA_020720045.1 Sorangium cellulosum
CGCGAGGACGTGTCGCACTCCGAAAAGGAGATTCCGAGCAGCTACCTAGGCGACGCCTACGCGGGCCTCTACGCGGCGCCGAGCTATTTGGCGCGTGCGGGGATGCCAAAGTCGCTCGAGGACCTTGCCACGCATGCCGGCGTTTTCTTTCATGGAAGCGGGATGATGGCTGGCGCAGTCCTCGGGGGCGGCGGCCCCGCGCTCTCCGAACCTGGACTGAAAACCCGTTGGCGCTGCGACGACATGTTCGTCGTTCGTGGCGCCCTTCGCGCCGGCGCCGGAATCGGCCTCTTGCCGGCTTATGTCGCGGACGACGACCGCACCGCAGGGACGCTCGTCCGCATGGTGCCCCACTGGGAAGGGCGCGTCGCTCACGCCTGGCTCGTGCACGCCGCCGGTCCGTTGCCGCGGAAAACGCGCGTGCTCCGCGATCATTTGCTCGAAGTTCTCCCAACCTTCTTCGGGCCGAGGCGGGCCGTCTGAGCACGAATCCGCGCGCGCCCTCGTCGCTCGCGCGGTAGGCTGCCGCCGGTGAAGATGCTCTCCAAAGGCGCGAATGTGGCGAAATGTGTTGCAGTTGCAGGCATTTTCCTAGGCGTCTTGGGGCGTATCGAGGCGGCACATGCCGAGGGGGCGCTCGTCGATCCGTGCGGCGCCGATCGCTCGACGGACATTTGGACGCGCACACGCCTGCCGGGGGCCCCCGCCTACTGCCGCGCGATCGCCGAAGCAGAAGCGCAGTTGATTCGCGAGGATGGGACGTCTGCGCTTGCCAAGTGCGACCTCGCCGAGAAGGCGCTCCCGAAGGTGCTTCGGACGCGCCTTGTGGAGGGGCGCGCGTTTCTGCGCCTCGGGCGCACCGAAGAGGCGGCAACGGCGCTCGCCGAGGCGAAGCAAGGGGCACCGGCGCTGTTTGGACCGGCGGAAGAACTCGACTATGCACGCGCGATGCTGGCGCGCGGGGATCGCGGGAAGGCTTCCGCCTCTTTCCGCGTGCTTCTGCCGCGCGCCGAGCGCCTTGGTGAGGAAATTCGGAGAGCTGCGCTCGTCGAGGCGGCGTGGAATGAGCTGCTTCGCGCCGGTGGGGACGTCCCGTTTGCGCTGCAAAGTCTCCGCGACGTCGCCCGCGAACCGGGGCCGCTCGGCAATCTCGCCGCAGCGACGCTGGCGCTCGCCGCACGCGCCCAAGAGACGGCGAACATTCGCGAAGAGACGACCGAGCGCCCCCGGGAAGACGCCCTCGATGCGCCACCGGTTCGTGCACTTCTTGCCCGCGTAGGCGCTCTCGGTGAGCTCGCCGGACTCCGCGCGACCGCGCAGACCGGAAAGGAGGCGGCCGCCTCCTGGAAGGCATTTGCCGATGCACCGAGCCACGCGGCCTTCTTCGCGCCGCTCGCCACCGCCCTCCGGAACAGGCCGGCCCGCTGATGGCACGCCGCCCGGTGTTTCGCCACTTTGCCGTGGTCGCGCTCGTTGTAAGTCTTCTGATTCCTTGTGTTTCTTGGGCGGAGCAGCCACCCACGTTGTGGGACCGCACCGCCGACGCCACCGCCGCCCGACGGTGGAGCCTTCATCGCGCAGCGACGCAGGCGTTGATGCTCTCCCAGGACGACCCCCGCGACCTGCTCGTCCGCCCGACGGCCGTAGAAACGGCGCGCGCAGCGCTTCGGGCCGATGCCGAGGCACTCGCCGCAGATCCTCGACTTTCCTTCGATTTGGGCGCCCTCGAAGAGGACCGCGGCGATCACGAAGCTGCAGTGACGATTCTCGAGGGCGCCCTCGCGCGCGCACCGAATCATCCGGCGGCCGATGACGCATGGATCACGCTCGCCTATGCCCATTCAAAGCTTGATCATCCCGAACGCGAGCGCGATTGTTACGAAGAATTCCTCAAGCGATCGATCGACGCTTCTAGCCGTGCGACCGCGCGGCTGAACCACGCCGAGTCGGAAATGCGCCTCGGGCGGCTTCCGGAAGCGATCGATGGCTACCGGGCGGCCTTCGCAGAAGCGCAGGGGGCCGCACCGAACGGTTCGAGCGACACGGCGACCCTTGCTGTGTGGGGGCTCGTTGTCGCGCTTGATCGAAACGGGGATCCGGTCGCCTCCGATCACGAAGCCGATCTCGCATTGAAGCTCGACCCAGAAATGGAATTGATCGGTCGAAGCCCGCACGTCTTCTTCGTGCCGGCCTATGAGCGAAACTGGTACCTCGGGCTGGGGTTGATGCATGTTGCACGTACTGGCGCCGATCGTGGGGCTCGCGCGAAAGCTGCGTTTGCGGCGAAGGGGCAGTTCGAGGCGTACGTGCGCGGCGCGACTGCGGCGAGTCGGCGCGTCGCAACGACGGCAACTACGGGCGAGGGCGATCCGCGGGCCGGTTGGACGCCGCTCGCCGCCTCGCACGTGCAGACGGCGCAGCGCCTCTTTGAAGCGCTCGGGGGAGCGAAAAGTCTTGTGATTTCAAACGTGAAGGTGGGGCGCGACTAAATGGTCGTTCCGTTGACTCCGCCCCGGATTGCCGCGCTCCAGGAGGCGCTTGCCGCCGTCGTTGCCGATGTGGATCGCGTGGCGCGCCGGTCTCGCGACCCCGTTTCGTTTGTGCATGCCGAGGAGCGCGACGACGACCGCGAAATCGTCGCCTTGCTCGCCGCGCAACTCGCGTTTGGGAACGTGACCACGATTCTTGCGAAGGTGAACGACGTCCTGAACCGGCTGAAACATCACGGAAAAACGCCGACTGCCGCCCTCGATGCGTTGGTAGACTCCTCCGGCGATGCCAGCCGCCTTGCCGCGCTTCTCTTCGACTTCAAGCATCGCGTGTTCGTCGGCGCCGACGTCGCCGCGCTCCTTGCCGGCGGTCGCCTTTTGCAAAGGAACTACGGGAGCCTCGGCGCAGCTTTTGCGCACGCGTGGCAGGCAACCGGAGAAACGAGTGCGGCGTCGGCGCTCGCCCGCTTTTGCGACGAGCTTCGAGCCCTTGGGAAGTTCCCCCCACGGGGAGACCCAACACGGCGCGGTGCTAGCCATCTCCTGCCCGACGTGGCGCGTGGTGCTGGCGCCAAACGATTCTTCCTATTCCTTCGCTGGATGGTGCGCCCTTCAGATGGCGTAGATCTGGGGATTTGGGACTTTTCGCCGGCCCATCTGCTTATCCCCGTCGACACACATATTCACAAGGTCGCGCGCAACCTCGGCTTCACCGATCGCAACGACGCGAGCCTTACAACGGCGATAGAGATTACGAACGCCCTTCGCGTGCTCGACCCGGAAGACCCCGTACGCTTCGACTTCTCCCTTTGTCATTTGATGATGAAAGGGGATTGTAAAGAGGAGGCGATTCCCGAAATTTGCGAGGGCTGTCCGCTGCGCCCCGTCTGCCGCCACCACGAGGCGCCGGCCGGCAAATCCGAGAAAGCGACACGGCGTCGTCCACGTACTTGAGCGGCGAGGGGATTGTGTGCGAAGGTTCGCCCCCCAAATGGCCGCGAACACGAAGACGTTTTCCCTGGACGCGGTCCGCACCGATGGTTGGTTCGAACGCATCGGCGAGGGGATTGGCAGCTTCGACGCTCTCTGCGAGATCGTCGGCGCCCGGTTCTTCGCGTTTTCTATCATTGTTGGCGCACGAATCACCGCGCTGACCGTCGACCGCCGGAGCCCCCACTACACGTTCGTCGACTTCGTCGTCGGTACCCCCGAAAACGACGGCGATCTCGAGCCCCAGCGCCTGAATCTCGTGGATTTTCGGCGCCGTCTGGCGACCGCTCTCCTCGGGGACGAAGACAAAACCGGCGCGCCACCGCCCCAGCGCGAGTCGGACGTCGAAGCGACGCAACTCTTTCTGGGCGTTCGCTACCTGCTGCTTGCGCCGATCTTCGGCTACTCGCTTCGCCATCTTGAGCTTCGCGGCTCAGAAGCGGTCCTCATCCTGACGACGGAGGACGGCGAAGAGGAAATTGAGCTTGAAGAGTTCCGAAGCCGCGTTCGAATTCACGTTCAGGAAGAGTTCGAGCGCGCCTCTCAGTCGCAAAAAAACGCCATCGACCTTTCCAAGGTTGGCGAGGCGGAGACGGCCGCCGAAAAGAGAGATTGGGCACGCGTCGTCGCGCTCCTCGGCTCCTGGCCGCCACCCCTTGCGGTGTTCCTCCGGACGCCGGAAGGGCAGATGCTCGGCACCGACACGCGGGCGCTGATCGCTCGCGGCCTCGGCCTCCTCGGCTCGGCGTGCGTGCACCTCGGCGAAGTTGACCAGGCGGAGGAAGTATTCCGCGTCGGGATCCAATACGCCCAAGAGGGCCTCGCCGCCGCAGACCTCTTCCGCCGCCTCGGCGAAGCGTTGCTGTTGTGCGGACGCCACGGCGAGGCGATCGGTCCGCTCCGTCGCGCACTCGCCTTTGGCGGCGACTACACCGATGTGATGCCGCTGCTCGCGCAGGCGTTTGTGGCGCGTGGCCGCCACGTGGCCGCATGGGCCTGCCTCAAGCAGGCGATCGACGCAGGCCTCGACGAGAAGACCGTTTCCGAAACAGTTGCGAAGATTTCGGACGCACTGGGACCCGCTTTCGAGCCGTGGAAGGCCGAAACGCTCCGTCCGCGCCCGTGAAGGCTGCCGAAGGGCGATAAGCGCGACCGCACCGCGGCAACGATGCGGTTTCGGCAAGCGCTCCGTCGTTGACCTTCGTCGCCGACTTCATTAAGACGGGCCACGATTTGAAGCCCGTCGTCCGTGGAGGATGCGGGATTCGCTGTCGAAGCTCACCGCCTCTTCCGCCCATTTCTGCGCCGTGTCGGCGTGGATGTCCGCGCCGATTGCGCGGGGGGTTGCCCTTAAAGGAAACTCGAAGCATGTTCGCCACTTACGGCCCGATGTTTCTCCTGCTCACCGTTGCGGCGCTGATCGCGCTGCTCTTTTACACGGGCGCAACCGTGCTCGGGCCGAAGAACCCGACGCCGGACAAGATGAAGCCGTACGAGTGCGGCAGCGAAAGCTCGGGCGGAAATCACCTGAAGCTTTCGGTGAAGTTCTATCTGACGGCGATCCTCTTCGTGGTCTTCGACATCGAAGCGGTCTTCATTTACCCGTGGGCGGTCCACTTTAAGACGCTCGGGTGGACGGGGCTCATTTCGATGTTCTCGTTCCTCGCCGTCGTCATCGTGGCGCTCGTCTATTGCGTGAAGAAAGGGGCGCTCGAATGGGAGAAGTGAATCGCAGCATCGTTCTCGAAGGGAACGAGACGGGCTTCGCGACGACGAAGTTCGATTCCTTGCTCAACTGGGCGCGCAAATACTCGCTGTTCCAGTACCCGTTCATCACGGCGTGCTGCGGAATGGAGTTCATGTCGCTCGCCGGGCCGCGCTTCGACATCGCGCGTTTCGGCGCAGAAGCACCGCGTTTTTCCCCCCGCCAGAGCGATCTCCTCTGGGTCGTCGGGACGATTTCCCAACGCCAGGCGCCCGCGCTTCGCCGCATCTACGAACAGATGATGGAACCGAAGTGGGTCCTGGCGTTCGGCACCTGCGCGAGCTGCGGCGGCTTCTACGACAACTACGCGACGGTGCCGGGCATCGACAAGATCATCCCGACCGACGTGTACATTCCCGGCTGCCCGCCGCGTCCGGAAGCGGTCATTGACGGCCTGCTCCTACTGCAGGACAAAATCGCTCGCGGCGACCGCACTCCCGGCATCGTGAAGCCCCGCGAAGACGTTGCGACCCTCGGAAACGTGAACGGTCTCGTGAAGCTCGAAAAGAAGAGCAAGAAGGCAGAACGATGAGCGCGAAGGTCGTCGATGCGCTGAAGGCCACTTTCGGCGCGGCAATCTTGGAAAATCACGCCCATTGTGGCGACGAGACGGTCGTCGTCGAGGCGTCCAAGTGGTTCGAAATCGCGACGTTCCTCAAGAACGATGCAGCGATGAAGTTCGACATGCTCACCGACCTGTGCGCCGTCGATTACCCGGATCGCCTGCCGCGCTTTGAAGTCGTGATCCACCTCTACTCGATCTCGTTGGGGCACCGCATTCGCGTGAAGGCGCGCGTCGGCGACGAAGAGGGGGACGGCGCAGAAATCGCCACGGTGACCGATCTCTGGCCTGGCGCGAACTGGTTCGAGCGCGAGACCTACGACATGAACGGGATCGTGTTCCAGGGCCACCCGGACCTGCGTCGCATCCTGCTTTACCCGGAATTTGAAGGATTTCCGCTGCGTAAGGACTACCCGGCCGCACGGACGCAGCCGCTCGTCGCCTACCGCACCGAAGCCGAGGCGGGGCTCCCCCTGGAGAAGCTCGCCCCCTTCCGCGAGGACGAGGGCATGGCCTTCGGTCGCCGCGAACTCCCGACTTCGGAACCTTCCTGAGGAAACCCCATGGAGCCTATCGATCTCGATCTCGAAGAAGGGGAACTCGAGCTCCCGTCGGAGCCGATGCACCTCAACATGGGCCCCTCCCACCCGGCCATGCACGGCACCGTCCGCTGCGTGCTCGAACTGGAAGGGGAGACCATCACGAAGGCCGACGTTCAAATCGGGTACCTTCACCGCGGCTTTGAGAAGATGTGCGAGCGCGGGACCTGGGCGCAAGTCTTCCCGTACGCCGACCGCCTCAATTACGTGTCCCCGATGTTGAACAACGTCGGTTACTCGTTGGCTGTCGAGAAGCTCTGCAACATCGCAGTGCCCGATCGCTGCCAGTGGTACCGGATGGCGCTCGGCGAAATCGCCCGCATTTCCGACCATTTGACGTGCACGGGCGCCATGGCGATGGAACTCGGAGCCTTCACGCCGTTCCTGTGGTTCATCAAAGCGCGCGACATGCTTTGGGACGTTCTCGAAGAAGAGACCGGCGCCCGCATGACGCACTCCTTCGGCCGCATCGGCGGTATGGCGAAGCCGCCGACGAAGGCCTTCAAAGAACTGATCCGTACGGCGCTGCCGAAGGTGATCGGTTTGATGGACGAAGGGGAGAAGATGCTCCTCGAGAACCGTATCTTCATTGACCGCCTCGAGAACGTCGGCGTCATTTCCGCCGCCGACGCGATCGGTCTCTCCTGGACGGGCCCCTGCCTCCGCGCGACTGGCGTCTCCTACGACATCCGCAAGGCGCACCCCTACTTGAAGTACGACGAAGTCGAGTTCAACGTCCCGGTCGGCACGAAGGGGGACACCCTCGATCGCTTCCTCGTCCGTCTCGCCGAGTGCCGGGAGTCGTACAAGATTCTCCAGCAGATCTGCGACAAGATGGCCGATGAGGGGCCGGTCAATACCGACGACCCGCGCGTGATGCTCCCTGAGAAATCCGAGGTGTACAACACCATCGAGGGGACGATTCAGCACTTCAAGATCATCATGGAAGGGGCGAAAGTCCCGGCCGGTGAAGTCTACTCCTACACGGAAGCCGGAAACGGCGAACTCGGGTTCTACCTGATTTCCGACGGCACCGGGACGCCCTACCGGGTACGTATCCGCCCGCCTTGCTTCTCGATTACCGGGGGCCTCGGCAAGCTGATCACGAACGGAATGCTCTCCGATATCGTGCCGATCTTCGGTTCACTGAATATGATCGGCGGCGAGTGCGATCACTGATCGTCCGCTAAAGAGCGTCTGTGAACAAGAGAGACCTGCGATTGAATTCGCAGGTCTTTTCTGTTTATCGGAGCCAGGAAAAGACCGCGTAACCGAGCGGAGCGAGGGCGGCGACCAACAGCCCCTGAACGACGAGCGCAAGACCGGCAGACGCGCCAGATGCCTCCGAGTGGTCGACGGCGGCGCCGGTTCCGATGCCGTGGGCGGATATACCGAGGGCGGCCCCGTAGGCGTCATCCCCGAGGCGAAACCGACGTGCGTAGAGGGGCCCGAGGACAGCGCCAGCGAGGCCGATGACCATGCAGGCGGCGATGGCGACCGTTCCACGCCCGCCGTGAGCTTCCGCGACGGAGGCGGCGATCGGTGAGGTGGAGCTCGCCGGGACGAGGGAACGGACGGTTGCGTCGCTGGCGCCGAGGAGGCGCGCGAAGCCGGCGGCGGCAAAAAGACTCGAAATTGCAGCGAAAAAGAAGACGGCGGCCAGGCGAAAACCGCCGCGACGGAGGGCTTCTCGCCGGGCGAAGAGCTGAGTCGCGAAGCCGACGACCGCGGGGCCGAGGAGCCAGGCGAGCGGGCGCGTCGCGTGGGGATAGCTGGAGGCGGCGACCGGGGAGAGCGCGAGCAGGGCGGTCAACGGGAGCCCCGCGACAACGACCGGGTGAAAGTAGATGCGGGGTACACGCGTGTAGAGTGCACGGGCACCGATCCAGGCGCCGACGGTTGCGGCAAGCAGAAGAGGTTCGATCATCTCGAAAGCTTTGGAAAAAGAGCCCGGTGGATGCGGCCGGCGACGAAGAAAACGACGAACTGCCCAGCGACGCAGGCGCCAACAAAACGGGCCGCTTCCGCGCCGCGCAACGACCCCTCGCGGGTCGCCAAGACGGCAGCCGGAAGGAAGAAGAGCCCCAGCTGCTTGGCGAGGAACGCCGATGCATCCTGCACCCACGCGCGCTTGATGACGCCGGACACAAGCGCCGCGAAGAGGAGCAGGAAGCCGACGAGGGGGCCCGGGAAGAAGAAGGGGAGCTGCTGGGCGACCACGCCACCGAGGAACGCGAACGCAGAAAGAATTGCAAATCCACGTAAGTAAGTGAGGGCAGTCGCGCGCAACCCCGGGCGAGCTTCCGGCTGTGCGTCCATCGCAAACTCGTTACTCGAGCGTCGCCTTTCCGTCGCCGGCGACGTAGCGGATCGTCAGGTATTTTCCGAGCGCCAGCGCGTCTTTCGTGAAGACGTCCGTCTTTCCGTTGGGCCAGCGGACGGTCATTGTTGCCGTATTGTGGCCATTGACGCAGGCGCCGCTCGGGGCCGAACCGACGTCTTCGCCGCCGTCACCGAGGCCAAATAGGAGCGTGGAACCATCGAGGCTGTCGTAGGTACCGCGGCTCGACTTCTTTTCGCGGATTACCTGGGTCTTTCCATAGGTTATGGTCACCCGTGTCCCGAAGGCGTCCCGATTGATCTCTTTGCCGTCGCCGAGGACGCGGAGCGCGATCCAGGAATTGTTTTGGCCAAGGGTATTTTCGAAGAAGAAGTTCGGGCGGCCGCCGCCGGTATCCCGCCCGCCGACGAGCAGATCGAGATCCCCGTCGTGATCGACGTCGGAAAACGAGAGGTTCTGCCCCTTCTTCATGCGTTTCGACGGGCCGCCGTCGGCGGGGACGTCGTTGATACCCGACCCGATCCCGACGCTGGTGAAGCGGCGATCGCGCTCTTGATGGTAGAGGCCGAACCACGCTTTCTGCTCGGGATTGGAAAAGTTACCTTCGTATTTGTCGTCCCGCGTGACCGCGAGATCGAGGCGCCCGTCGTTGTCGTAGTCAATCATCGCCGCGTCGATGTCCCCTTCGTTAAAGGGGAGGCCGCGATCGAGGAACTCATTCGTAAAATGGAAGCCGTTTTCGGCCCCTTCATTGCGCAGGAGTTGGGTAGGATCGCTCCAGAGCCGCGATGCATCGGAACCGTCGGCGTGGGATATGGCGGCGAGGTAGATGTCCATCCTCCCGTCGTTGTCGAAGTCTCCGCAATCGATGCCAAAGGCGTTTGATCCGTAGACGTTGCCGTTCGTCGACGGTTCTTCGGTACGACCGTTGCCGGACTTCGCATTGAAGTAATTTCCGGTCGCGAGGGCGTGGAAACCTCTGTCTTTTGCGACGTTCGTGAACGTCCCCGTGCCGTCATTTTCCCACAAGTGATTCCACCCTCGTCGAGCGGAGACGCCGTAGGTGGCTACGAAGATGTCGAGATCGCCGTCGTTGTCGTAGTCGCAGGTGACAAGGCCATTCGTCGGTTGGGCGGGGCTTCCGCTGACGAGGTTGGCTTTTCCATCGCGGAACGTACCGTCACCGTTTCCGAAATAGAGTTCGTCGGGCTCGGCCATGCTCGTCTGCCCATTTCCTAAGAAAATGTCGAGCTTTGCGTCGCCATCGAAATCGGCGAAAACCGCATTTCCGGGATGGTTCTTCGTTGCGAGACCGGAGTCTGCTTTGGGCGTGAACCGACCATTGCCGTCATTGAGGAGGAGCTGACTCGTTTTCCCCGGCAGATCGATGTCGAGGCCGGCGAAACAGTCTTCATCACCATCATTGTCGACATCTCCGAAGACCAAAAAGCCCGCTTGCACATCTTTCAAACCGGATTCAACGGAGGCATCTCGGAAGGTTCCGTCCTTGTTGTTCAGGAAGATGAGATGCTCCATCGGAATGCCTTTTTGCGCATTCGGAAAGAGGCTGTGCATGACGGCGTCGTCCCACCCATCGCCGTTAATGTCGACAAAGGCGAGACGGCTGTGGTCGTTGATCGGAATCGGAGCCGGCGGATTGACGACGAAGTTGTTCTTTTGGAGGCCGCTCTTCTCAGAGTTTTCCTTGAAGAAATCCTTGTCGGCGGTCGCGAGCGGCTTCGTCGTGCAGACGGTGCCGGTCGGTTCCGTCGGCGCAGCGTCGCCGCAGGCGAGGGGGCCGAGCCCACCGAAGGCGACAAAAGCGAGCACAAGGAGGGGGGAGCGGCGGCGCATGGCGGCCCGGTATATCTGCGGAAACGCCCGTGTACAGGGCACTTTCGCGGGGCGGCGACGAAGGCACCGCATGCCATGCGTTCCTGGCGTTGCGCGAGGCGTAACCAAACAGTTGCATCTTCGCTGGACGAAGGAGGTGCAACCAGTTAGTTACATCCGCCATCGGACGGTTGATGACCGGCCCATCGGAGGAGAAATCGAGCCATGCGCGAGAGCGTTCCTAGGTAGCTGCTCGGAATTGCAATTTACACGGGATGTGATCAAAGCAA
>DYPH01000165.1:0-9205 GCA_020720045.1 Sorangium cellulosum
GGGTTCGCTTCGCCGGGTACAGGCTCAGCTTTAACTGAGAGCGGTCTAGCGGGCGAGGACGTACTTGGCGCGTAGGCACTTCGCCGGGCGGCCTTGCGGAACGGGCACAAACGTCGAGGCACAAACGAAGAAAGGCGCTGGGATGCAGCGCCTTTCCCCCCCGGAAAACCGGACGTTTCACGGGCCCGTGAAGAACACACGCTCGTAGGCGGCACTGTTGTTGAGGCCGGTCGCCGCGCCGCAGCGGTACCCCCCATTGAACTTGCTGCCACCGATGTGGATGCACAGCCGCTGATCGGCCTGCGTCGATGCGACGTCGCAGGTGCTCCGGCTCACGCCGGCATCGGCCGGGGCGAACCCCATCGACCAGTGGGTGTTGTTGTAGTACCAGTCGGTCCCGTTCGCGTTGTGGACCACGTTTCCGGTATCGGTCTCGAAGAGGACGTCGGCCCGCGGCGCTTCGGCCATGAGCTGGAGGGTCGCCGCGCCGGTCGCGCGGCAGGCCATCATGATGCGCGCCCCCGCGCAGGCGGTGGTCATCGAGGCGACCAGCGTTGCTGAGTCGTCGAAGCGGTTGACGAAGCACTGGGTCCAGCCGCTGGCGGTCACTTCGGCGACGGGGACGTTCGTCTGGATGCCAACGTAGGTCTTGAGCGCAAAACAGCCGCCATTGCGGCAATTGGGCTTCGCCGCGTCGCAGACGCCGCCGCAACCGCCGCAGTTGTTCGGATCGCTGTTCTGGTCGACGCAGCGATTGCCGCACTGGAGGGTGCCGCCGCCGCAGGAGAGCTTACAGGCCCCCCCTTCGCAGATTTCGCCCGCTCCGCATTTGACGCCGCAGCCGCCGCAGTTGTTCGGATCGCTGTTCCGGTCGCAGGAGGCCGCGTCGGGGGCGACGGGGCTCGCGTCTGCGATGGCCGCGTCGCCAGGCCCGAAGAAATCGCCGTCGAGGCCAAGCAAAGGGGCGCATCCGCCGCCAACGACAACAACCGCGAGCGCGATGGGCAGGAAGCGGTGGCGTTTCAAAACGCCCCCGAAACGCCGAAACCCGTCGCGGTTGCGCGTGAGTCTCGAGCCAGCCAAAAGCCAACGCCGACTCCGCCAACTGCAAGGCCGCCGACGACGCCGATGGTCGCGAGGTTCGCGAACGTCTTGGCGCGTGCTGCCTCGTCCGCAGTCCCTGCGGAGGGGCACGTTCGCCGGTCGGACGCGTCGCGGAGGCACGAGGAGGCGGCCTCGCGGCCGCTCAGTGCGACGGCCGCAGCTACAAGGCCTAGCGCCACCATTGCCGCACCCCCGATGGTGAGCGCCGGGCCGACGGCGCTCCGTCCGCGACGTTCGAGCGATGGCAACTCCCACGTCGAAGACTCGCCGGCGGCAAACTCGCGCACGAGTGTCGCGTGGTCGGTCCCGCGCGAGAGGACGAGCCGATGGCGGCCGGGACGGAGGGGGTGGACGAGTTGTGATGGATCGAGCGCGGCGCCGTCGACCTCGACATGGTCCATCGAGTTCGTTGCGCGAATCTGAACAAGTGCGATTCGGCCCGCTGCGCGCGCCCTCGCTTCCCGGGCGAAGGCGAGCGATTCTGGGCGCGCGACGCGGGAAGCGCGTTCATAGAGCGCCCAGGCGGCCGTCCAGTCGCCACTGCGTTCCTTGCATGCGCCGAGGTTGGCGAGCGGTCCAAACGCTTCTCCGAGCGCCACCGCGTCGGCGAATTTCTCACAAGCGTGCCGCTCGTCCCCCGCAGCTAGCGCTTCGCGTCCCTCGCGGAATAGGACCTCCCCAGGCTCGCCCGCAGCGTGTGCGCCTGGCGAAACAAGTGCGACTGCGAGGGCCGTTGTGGCGGCAGCGAGACGTCTCATGAGGGACCTCAGTGGTAGCTATCGAAGGGATCCGGCGTACCGGTGTTCGGCACGATCTTCCCGCCAGCCGGCGAGACGCCGGAACGGAGACGGCCTGATGTTGCGGGGATGGGGGCGCTTTGCAGCGGGGCTTTTGCGGGGCTCGACGGTGCCACCCGCAGGGCTGCGTCCGCCGAAGCAGCACGCCAAGGCCCGGCATCCACCGCGGAGTCGTCGGTCGTCAGACTCTGCAAAGCGACGGCTGAAGGAACCGGCGAGCCTGCTTGCGCCGGGGCAACCGCGAGGGCAGCGGAGGATGTTGTCGCTGCTCGCCGCAAAACGTTTCCCGCAACGTTTGACGCGTGGCTTTTAAGCGCCGGACGAGCGAAGAGCAAGGCGATCAACGTCGCGCTTCCGACAAGCGCCGCTAGCGAGATGGGCCTAAGCGCCGCCTTTTTTGGGGAGGCGAGGGGCGGCAACAGGTGAGGCTCGGAACTCCGGCTGAGCGCTGCGCGCAGGTCCGGAAGCGCCTCAACGCGCGGCGCAGCAATCCGCCCAATGTCGGCAACCGAATCAACCGGCGCAAAACCTTGGAGCGTCATCGACGGCACCGAGGCACGCTGCTCGGTGTAGGTACGCTCGATGCTCGGCGCTTTGCCGTCGACGTACTCCGGGAACGCCCGTTCCAACGCCGATTTCATGCTTGCGGCGGAAGGAAATCGTTCCGAGATATCGAAGGAAAGTGCCCTGTCCAGGATCTCGCCAAACGCGGGACGGATTTCGAGCCCGGCCGCCGACGCCTTTGGGAACGGTTGCATCATCGCAATCGCGAACTCTTCAGCGTTGGTCTCCGCTCGACGTAGTTTTCGACCTACCAGCAACGTCAAGATCGTTGCCGCAAGTGAAAACTGGTCGCTGTGCGATCCCACGAGTTCAGTTCGCCCGCGAGCCTGTTCGGGCGGCATATACGCTGGCGTACCGACGGCCATCCCCGTCGCGGTCCCCGACGAGATCGGCTCGGCAAGCAGTCTGGCAATGCCAAAGTCCAACAAGCGCACCGACCCGTCCACGACGCGAAATAGGTTCGCTGGCTTGATATCGCGGTGAATGAGCCGAAGCTCTTCGGCCTGCACGAGGACGGCGGTGACCTGAGCAAAGACGAACGCCGCTTCGGGTTCCTCAATCCGGCGCCGTGGCGCCCTCCCCCCGTGCACGCCGACGAAGGCGTCGTAGGCTTCGCCGTCGAGGTACTCCATCACAAGATAGGGCGCGCCGTCCGGGAGGTGGCCGTCGTCGATGACCGGGACAACGGCAGGGTGGTGAATGAGGTTCGCCACACGCCCCTCCTGCAAAAATCTCTCAACGAGGTTGTCGTGCTGGAGCACCGCTCGGTGCATTACCTTCACGGCGACCACGTGGCCGTTTCGGTGAACGGCTCGGTAGACCGCGGCCATGCCGCCCACACCGATGAGTGCCGCGAGTTTCCACTTCCCGGCGACGACCGTCCCGACGCGTGCTTGGAGTTCCGCTCTTCGCATACTCGCTATTACGAAAACGATACCATACAATGATGGGGGAAACGATGGAACCGCGCAGTACGATCTCGACACCCGTAACTCTTTAATTTTGTTTCTGGAAGGTGCGTCCGCTTTCCTGACCGCCTACTCCACGAACGCGTCCGTCCGCGAAGCGGGAGACGGCGCGGAGGTCTCCACGAACGCGGTGTCTCCGCCCGCCGGATGGGAGAGCGCATTTCGGTGCTTGCCGCGCCTCCGGATTCAACGGCGCAACCTCCGATTGCCCGGCGCGGCGCTTGCGATTTAGCGACCGCGGTCCCAGACTCTCCCCCTTCATGGAACACTCCGCCATCCGCGCTCGCCCGACCGGCTTTGGGGTATGCCCCCACGACACCGCGACCGCCGTTCAGGCCTGGCGCGAGTTCCACGCGCAACTCAACGCGCGTTTTGCCCTCCGGACGACGTTCGTCGAAATCGACCCGTTTCCCCCCTTTGAAGAGGCGCTGGAGCGCGCCGAATTTGCGATTGCGTTCCTCAACCCCGCCCACTACGCGCGGGTTCGCGAGGAGCACGGGTACGTGGGCGTAGTCAGGCCGGCAGATTCCCACGAAATTGCGCGCTTAATCACGCTCCGCACGCGGGCGTGCGGCATCGTCACCGGCGGGGTGGTCGCCTGCGTCGATGCGCATTTGACGACCGCAGCGATTCGCGGCCTTCGGACGCGAGGGGTCGACCTCATTCCGCGTTTTGTGGACAGTTACGCCGCGGTCATCGAAGCTGTCCGTCAAGGCGACGCGGAATACGGAATTGTGTACGCAAACTACCTCGGCGAGTCGTTGACGGCGGAGCACCCGGTTCAAATCGTCCTCGCGCAGGAAGTCCACCTTCCGCACGTGCTCGCCGTCCATCCCGCGCTTGCGTCGCACATCCCCGAGTTGCAGGCGTTTTTCTTGGAGTCGCCGGACGCCTTTGGGTGGGCCCTGGAACTCGATATTTCGAGCTGGGAGCTCGTTCCGGATGCCGACTACGCCGCCTCGCCTCGCGATGCGGCGACCGTCGACGATGGCGGGGCGATCCCTGCGTTCGGGTAGCTGCTCGTCCGCCCGGAACCGCCAACGGCGGTGAGGAAACGGCGAGCACGGATGTAGCTACGTTTGCCTCCGCCCCATCAGGCGGCGAACGCTCCATTTCCCCATCGCGACGAAGCTGCCTTCCCGTTTTTGTTCGGGTTCAGATAGGTTCGGCGATCATGTCTGAGCCCAACCTCTCTGCGCTCCTTTGGTCTGTCGCTGACTTGCTCCGGGGGGACTACAAGCAGTCCGAGTACGGGAAGGTCATCCTCCCGTTCACCGTCCTTCGGCGCCTCGACTGCGTGCTGGAGGGGACGAAGGCGGCGGTCCTCGCCGAGAAGGTCGCCCGCGAGCAGGCGGGGCTGAACCCGGAGCCTTTCCTCCTTCGTAAGGCGGGGCACAACTTCTTCAACACGTCCCCCCTCGACCTCAAGAAGCTCCTCGGCGACCAGGACCATATCGGCGAAAACCTTCGCGCCTACGTCGATGGCTTCTCGGGCCCCGTCCGCGACATCTTCGAGCGCTTCGAGTTCGCCACGCAGATCGACCGCCTCGAAAAGGCCGGCCTCGTCTACCTGGTGACCGAAAAGTTCGCGAACGTCGACCTCCACCCGGACGTCGTCTCCAACGCGCAGATGGGCCTCATCTTCGAGGAACTCATTCGAAAGTTCGCGGAAATTTCGAACGAAACGGCCGGGGAGCACTTCACGCCTCGTGAGGTCATTCGCCTCATGGTCAACCTGCTGTTCATCGAGGACGATGACGCGCTTACAAGGCCGGGCGTCGTCCGCTCGATCTACGACCCAACCGCCGGGACCGGTGGCATGCTCAGCGTCGCTGGCGAACACCTTGCGGGGTTGAATCCGGCGGCGCGCCTCGTGATGCATGGGCAGGAACTCAATGCCGAGTCCTACGCGATCTGCAAAGCCGACATGCTCATCAAGGGGCAGGACATCGCCAATATTGTCTTTGGCAACACGCTCTCCGCCGACGGCATGGCTGGGAAGCGCTTCGACTACATGCTCTCCAATCCGCCCTTCGGCGTCGAGTGGAAAAAGATTGAGAAAGAGGTGCGCCGAGAAGCCGAGCATGAGGGCTTCAACGGCCGCTTCGGCCCCGGCCTCCCGCGGGTGAGCGACGGCTCGCTCCTGTTTCTTCTCCATTTGGTCGCCAAGATGCAGCCGGCGAAGGACGGCGGGAGCCGCTTCGGGATCGTCTTGAACGGGTCGCCCCTGTTTACCGGCGGCGCCGGCTCCGGCGAGAGCGAGATCCGGCGCTACGTCCTCGAGAACGACCTCGTCGAGGCGATCATCGGGCTGCCGACCGATATGTTCTACAACACCGGGATCAGCACCTACGTCTGGGTATTGAGCAACCGGAAGCCGGAGGCGCGGAAGGGCAAAGTCCAGCTCATCGACGGCAGCAACTTCTTCCAGAAGATGCGCAAGAGTCTCGGCAGCAAGCGGAAGGAGCTCGGCCCCGACCATATCGAGCAGCTCACCCGTTTGTTTGGCGCCTTTGAGGAAGTTCGCGAATCCGACGTTTCGTCGGGGCGCGACACAGGTGGCACCGAGGACGGCATCCCGATCAGCCGCATCTTCAAGAACGAAGACTTCGGCTACCGGACGATCACCGTCGAGCGCCCGGAGCGCGACGCGGCTGGGAAGATCGTCCTCGGGCTCAAGGGGAAGGGCAAAGGGAAGCCGGTCCCCGACGCGAGCCTCCGCGACACCGAGAACGTGCCGCTGAGCGAAGACGTCGACGCCTACTTCCGCCGGGAGGTGCTCCCCCACGCGCCCGACGCCTGGATCGACCCGGAAAAGACCAAGGTCGGCTACGAAATCCCCTTCAACCGCCACTTCTACGTCTTCAAGCCGCCGCGACCGCTCGCCGACATCGACCGCGATTTGAAGGTCGTCACCGACCGCATCCTCACGATGATCGGCGGGCTCTCCCAGTGACGGCGCCGCAGGAATTCCTCGTCTACACGTCGCCCAACGGTGGTGTTCGCGTCGATGTCCGGGTGCATGCGGAGACGGTGTGGCTCACGCAAGCGGAGCTGGCGGCGCTGTTTGGGGTTCGCAAAGCCGCCGTCAGCAAGCACCTCACGGCCATCTTCGCGACCGCCGAACTGGATGAAGCTTCAGTTGTTTCCATTTTGGAAACAACTGCCGCCGACGGGAAGGTCTACCGCACGCGGCACTACAACCTCGATGCCACGATCGCCGTTGGCTACCGCGTGAACTCCCGGGAAGCGACCCAGTTTCGCATCTGGGCGACCCAGGTACTCCGTGAGTACATGATCAAGGGGTTTGCCCTCGACGACGAGCGCCTGAAGCGCGGAAAGCTCCTCTTCGGGCGGGACTACTTCGAAGAACTCCTCGAGCGGATCCGAGAGATTCGCGCGAGCGAGCGCCGATTCTACCAAAAGATTACAGATATTTATCAACTCGCCGCCGACTACGACAAGGAAGCGACCGTGACCCGCGAGTTTTTCGCCACGGTACAGAACAAGCTCCATTGGGCGATCACCGGTCAGACCGCGGCGGAACTCGTTGCCCGTGCGGCAGATGCGTCCCGCCCAAACATGGGGCTCACGACGTGGAAGCAAGCGCCGGACGGCAAGATTCTGAAGTCGGATGTTTCGGTCGCGAAGAACTATCTCGGCGCCGAACATGTGACGGAACTGAACCGAATTGTCTCCGCCTACCTCGACCTCGCGGAGAACCGAGCACAGCGCGGGATCGTCATGCGGATGGCAGATTGGGCACGGTTCCTCGACAGTTTTCTTCAGCTGAATGACTATCCGATTCTGCCGGACAAGGGGAAGGTGAGCGCTCTCGAAGCGAAGCTCAAAGCCGAAACGGAGTACGAACTCTTTCGCAAGCGGCAAGACGAGGAATGGGAGTCAGATTTCGACCGAGAGGTCCGACGTGTCGAAGGCAAGAAGGGGAGCAACCCATGAGTTTTCCGCGGTATCCCGAGTACAAAGAAACCGGAATTGAATGGCTAGGCCAAATCCCAGCTCATTGGGATGTGCGGGCGCTCAAGAGGCTTGTCGCGATGCAAAGCGGTGAAGCCATTACCAGTGAAACCATTCACGAAGTCGCCGAGTACCCTGTCTACGGCGGAAACGGTCGACGCGGTTTCACTTCGCAGTTTACCCATGACGGGACATTTGTCCTTGTTGGGCGCCAGGGAGCGCTTTGTGGAAACATTAACTACGCCAGTGGAAAGTTCTGGGCTTCCGAACACGCGATGGTGTGCACTCCTCGAACCACCCTGGAACCGCGCTGGTTCGGAGAGCTACTTCGCGCAATGAACCTTGGACAGTACTCGGTAGCGGCCGCGCAACCGGGGCTTTCCGTGGACCTGATCTCTCGGCTGTCTGTTCCCGTCCCGTCCTCGACGGAGCAACAGACAATCGCCACCTTCCTCGATCACGAAACCGCGAAAATCGACGCGCTTGTGGCCGAACAAGAGCAGTTGATCGCGCTGCTCAAAGAGAAGCGGCAGGCGGTGATCTCCCACGCCGTCACCAAAGGGCTAAACCCCGATGCCCCGATGAAAGACTCGGGAGTTGAGTGGTTGGGCCAGGTCCCTACTCACTGGGAAGTGCTTGCTACTAGGATGATCTCAAACGTAGTTCGCGGAGCATCGCCCCGTCCTGCGGGCGACCTGCGATACTTCAATGGGGACGTAACACCGTGGGTCACGGTCGCGGAAATAACGAAGGATGACGCGGTCTACCTCAGCGAAACGGATACGTGCTTAACCGAGGAGGGGACCGAGCATAGTGTTCTTTTCCCTAAAGGAACTTTGATCTATTCGAACAGTGGCGCAACACTGGGCGTGCCAAAAATTCTCCAGATTGATGCGTGCGCGAATGACGGAGTTGTCGCCTTTCTCAATCTGAACGCCTCCGTTGATCCATTGTTTTTGTATTACTTTCTGGCATCGATTACAGGTCCGATTCGGGAAAAGGTGAGACAAGGGTCGGGTCAACCAAATCTCAATACCGATATAGTGAAGGATTTGCGTCTCGGCGTTCCACCTCGGAATGAGCAATTCAGAATCGCGCAGTATCTCGAAAGGGTAAGTGAACAGTTTAGGGTCTTGGCGACCCATAGTGAGGACGCGATTGAACTTCTTCACGAGCGGCGTACGGCCCTTATCTCCGCGGCGGTGACCGGTCAGATTGACGTCCGTGGGTGGGCCGATCGGAGCGTCGCGTGAGCCTCCATAAAGAGATCACCTTCGAGAACGAGATCTGCGAACACCTCGCCAAAAACGGGTGGCTCTACGCGGAAGGGGACGCCGCCAAGTACGACCGCGCGCGGGCCGTCTTCCCGGAAGACCTGTTCGCGTGGATTCAGCAGACGCAGCCCAAATCCTGGGAAATCCTCGCCAAGAACCACGGCGCCAAAGCGACGGAGACCGTCCTCCAGCGCCTCCGCGACCAGCTCGATCTCCGCGGGACCCTCGACGTCCTTCGGAACGGGATCGAGTTCGTCGGCCTCAAGCAGCCGCTCAAGCTCGCCGAGTTCAAGCCGGCCCTCGCCACGAACCCGGAGATCCTCGCCCGCTACCGGCAGAACCGCCTCCGCGTCGTTCGCCAGGTCCGCTACTCGCTCCAGCACGAGAACTCGATCGACCTCGTCCTTTTCCTCAACGGCGTCCCAGTCGCGACCGCCGAACTCAAGAGCGACTTCACCCAGAGCGTCAACGACGCCGTCGATCAATACCGCTTCGATCGTATCCCTCAATCGAAGCAAGG
>DYPH01000165.1:9305-10853 GCA_020720045.1 Sorangium cellulosum
CGTTCCCCAAGGGGGCCCTCGTCCACTTCGCCGTGAGCAACAGCGAAGTCCACATGACGACGAAGCTCGCCGGACCGACGACGTCGTTCCTCCCGTTCAACCGGGGGAACCACGGCGCCAAGGGGAACCCGTCCCACCCGAGCGGCCACAAGACCGCCTACCTCTGGGAGGAGATCTGGGCCTGGGACGGCTGGATGGAGATCCTCGGGCGCTACTGCGTCGGCAAGAAGGACAAGAAACAGCAGCTCGGTAGCTACCTCTTCCCCCGCTACCACCAGCTCGACGCGACGCGGAAGCTCGTCGCCGCGATCCTCGAAGAGGGCGTCGGCTCCACGTCGGTCTCCGCCCGGCGGGATGCCGGATCGAAGAACAAATACCTGATCCAGCACTCGGCCGGCTCCGGGAAGACGAACTCGATCGCGTGGAGCGCCCATTTCCTCGCCGAACTCCACGACGCCGAACAGAAGAAGGTCTTCGATTCGGTCCTCGTGATCTCCGACCGTACCGTCATTGATAGCCAGCTCCAGGAGGCGGTCTTCGCCTTTGAGCGGACGACCGGCGTCGTCGCGACGATCAAGGGGGAAGGTTCAAGCAAGAGCCTCGAACTGGCGACCGCCCTCGACGGCACGAAGAAGATCGTCGTCTGCACCATCCAGACGTTCCCCTTCGCCCTCGCCGAGGTGCGCCGGCTTGCGGCGACCGAGGGGAAGCGCTTCGCCGTCATCGCCGACGAAGCCCATAGCTCCCAGACCGGCGAGGCGGCGACGAAGCTCAAGGCGGTCCTCTCCCCGGAAGAGCTCGCTGCCCTCCGCGACGGCGGCGAAGTCAGCACCGAGGACCTCCTCGCCGCCCAGATGACCTCCCGCGCGAGCGACGTCGGGGTGACCTTCGTCGCCTTCACGGCGACGCCGAAGAACAAGACGCTGGAACTCTTTGGGCGCATCCCGCCGGGAGGCACGCTGCCGGAGGCGTTCCACGTCTATTCGATGCGCCAGGCCATCGAGGAGGGCTTCATCCTCGACGTCCTCCAGAACTACACCCCCTACAGCCTCGCCTTCCGGCTCGCCCACCAGGACACCGACGCGACGCTTGGGCAGGGCTCGATCCGTGCGAGCGAAGCGAGCGGGACGGTCGAGCCGATACTTGACGACGTAGACCGGAGCGCGGCGCTCAAGAAGATCATGGGGTGGGTCCGCCTCCATCCCTACAATATTGCTCAGAAAGTCGAAGTTGTCATCGAGCACTACCGGGAGCACGTCGCTCCGCTCCTTGGCGGCACCGCGAAGGCGATGGTCGTCGTCGCGAGCCGCATCGAGGCGGTCCGCTGGCAGCTCGCCATGCAGCGCTACATCGCCCGCCGCGGCTACACGCTGGGGACGCTCGTCGCCTTCTCCGGGGAGGTCATCGACGCCGACAGCAGCCCCGACCCCTTCACCGAGCAGAGCAAGAGCCTGAACCCGGGCCTGAAGGGGCGAGACATCCGCGAGGCGTTCGCCGCGCCTAGGTAGCTGCTCGGAATTGCAATTTACACGGGATGTGATCAAAGCA
>DYPH01000293.1 GCA_020720045.1 Sorangium cellulosum
TAAGACCTCGGCTGGTGATTGGTGGGTTCGAGCTGCCTTGGAAGCTGAAAAGTACAGCCAGATTACCGAGGCGCGAACGGTCCTCGAACTGGCGGTCGAAAAGCTGCCAAACCATCTTGGGCTTAGACGAGAGTTGAGGCGGATCGACCAGATCGTCAAGTCTATCGAACAAAAGGGCTGAACTACGGGCGCTCCTCTTCCACCGTGAAGGGGAGCGCCTTCGTGTCACCGGCGACCGCCAGGACCCCGTCCCCCTGCGTGCCCCGCTGAGGCGTTCTCCCGGCCGTCCCGTGGCGCTCCACATGCCCCGGCGCACTCTGGTGCGGGCCTTGAAGGTGGGCCAGTCGAGCCGGGCCGGGCACTGGTAGCTACTGTTCCGACGTGAGAACACTAGCTTCCCAGCGGCAGGGAGCGGGGTATCCTGCCCTTCTTCCTTTAGCTGCCGGAGGCCGCCGTGACCGAGAAGACCGAGGCGAAGACCGTGGAGATCGTCCCCAAGGAAGAGGCGGTGGACGAGAAGCTGGTGGAGGAGGCGACGGAGTACATCCACGAGCGGCTGGCGAGCATCGCCAAGGACACGGTGGAGATCGGGGCCTTCATCTTCGAGCGCTTCTTCGAGGGGAAGCTGGAGAGCGTGACGTCGAAGGACCCGACGAAGAACGCCTCCTTCTCGGAGCTGACGAAGCGGTGCGGGACGCCGCAGATGCCGGTGTCGAAGACCTTCCTGCACAACGCCCTGTGGACCGGGGTGGCGTGCAAGAAGCTGCCGGCGGGTGCGGCCTTCCGGAAGCTGCTGCCCTCGCACCAGACGGCGCTCTTGCCGCTGCGGCAGGAGGACGACTTCGAGAAGGTGGAGAAGCTGGCGGAGAAGGTCGTCGAGAAGAAGCTGACGGTGGAGAAGGTCCGGGAGCTCGTCGGCAAGGAGGTGGCGAAGCAGCCGAAGGACGAGAGCAAGGGCGGGCGCCCACCGAAGCCGCTGATCGTGAAGACCTTGGACCGGTCGCTGAAGATCTTCGCCTTCGAGGAGGGGAAGAGGTCCTTCACGAACGCCGACGTGGCCCAGCTCTCCGACGACCAGGTGAAGCACGCCCTGGAGTCGGCCGAGAAGCTGGCGAAGAGCCTGGACGGGCTCATCGAGCGGCTAAAGAAGAAGGCATGGAAACCCCTATCCTCTGAGCCAGTCACTCGCGTGGGTGCCGACGAAGTCGCGCTCGGACCTGCGCGGCTGGCCCGGCCTGCTCACGGTCGTGAGCGGCGGTCCCTTGAGCATCAGCTCGCAGGCCGCGATGGTGAGCGCGTCGATGCGGTTGGGACTCTTGGGACTCTTGAGCGGGTCCCAGCCGCAGCACTCGTCCTCGAGGCCGGGCAGCGAGCCGACGAAGTGCAGGCGGCCCTGCTCGGAGAGGAGCGCGACCGGCTCTGCCCTGCTCTGCTTCGAGCCGACGGCCGCGCGGTTGCGGATGGGGATGGTGGGGTCGATGAGGCGGATGACGGTGCTGGTGAGCGCCCCGCCGCGCTGGGTCTCCTCGAGGACGAAGTTGGCGCCGAGCTGGTGGTAGGCGTCTGCGACGCGGCGGGCCCAGACGTCCGGCGCGACCGCGCACGAGTAGTCGCCCAGGACGTAGCCGTGGCAAGGGGTGCGGTGGTCGATGCCCAAGGCGACGATGCCGCACTCGTCGTGGCCGGCCTTCTCGGAGGCCGAGGGGTCGACAGCGATGACCACCCTGGCGAGGGGCGGAGGGGCCGAGACGCGGTGGCGCTCAATCCACTCCAGCCGCCACAGCGCGCCCTCCAGCTCGTCGAGGAGGACGCCCTCGAGCTCCTGGCGGCCGAGGGAGCTCTCGCCGTACTGGGCGCGCCACTCGTCGAGGACGGAGGGCGGATTGGCT